>NZ_JAHKRL010000313.1 GCF_019396405.1 Nonomuraea rhizosphaerae
GCGGCGGCGCCGGGCGGCTGGAGGACTTCCCTCCGGCGGTCGCGGCCGGCGCCGACGCCGTGCTGGCGGCCAGCGTGTTCCACTTCGGGACGCTGAAGATCGCCGAGGTCAAGGAGACGCTGCGCGCGGCCGGGCATCCGGTACGCGGGTAGCCGCGGTTCCGCTCGAAGGCGGCTCCCCACGGGTGGTGGGCCGGGTTCTACGGGAAGCCCCTTCGAGCGGCACCGACCGGCCCGGTGCCCGGCACCGGACCGCTCACCCCCTGAGGCACGCCCGACCGACCCGCCCGCCCCTGAGGCACGCGCGATCGACCCGCCCGCCTTTGGGACACGCCCGTCCGATCCGCCCGCCCACCCCCGAAGGGGGTGGCTCCCAAGGGCCCTCAGCCCGTACGGGCCGTCGTCTGGCGAACCGCCGGCACTGTCCCCCCTAGAACACCCGCATGTGGTGAAAAAGCTCGTATCCCGCGTCCTTGGCCGCGAACGCCGCCGCCTCCGACCGCTTCACCGCCAGGTACGCGCTGCGCCGCAACGGCCCCAGCGCCTCCATGAGCACCTCGTCCGCCTCCAGCGCGTCCAGCGCCTCGTCCAGGGACGCGGGCAGCCGCTGGTACCGTCCGGGCCGCGTGTCGGGGTCGACGTCGACGGCCTCGCCCGGGTCCAGCTTGCGGCGGATCCCGTCGAGCCCGGCGTGGATGACCGCCCCCAGCGACAGGTACGGGTTGGCCGAGGAGTCCGACGGCTTCAGCTCCAGGTTCGGTTCGCCGCTCTCGCCCAGCGGGGAGCAGATGCGCACCGCGGCCTCGCGGTTGTCGGGGCCGTAGACCGCGTACGCGCTGGACCACATGCGCGGCGCCAGCCGCCGGAAGCTGTTGACGCTGCCGCACGTGATCGCGGTCAGGGCGGGCAGGTGCGCCAGCAGGCCGCCGATGAAGCACTCGCGCAGCTCGCTGTCGTCGGCGAACAGGTTCTGCTCCTCGCGCCACAGCGACAGGTGCAGGTGCGCGCCGTTGCCGGACTGGTCGGCCAGCGGCTTGGGGGCCAGCGACGCCCACATCGACATGCGCATGGCGACGCCGCGCACGGTCTCGCGGTACAGGACGTGGTTGTCGGCGGCGCGCAGCGCGGGCGCGTGGCGCACCGACAGCTCCTGCTGGCCCGGCCCCAGCTCCGGGTGGTAGTGCTCGACGCGCAGCCCCTGGGTCTCCAGGGCGCGGATGAGCTTGATGGCGTAGTCGTGCGCCGTGTCGAAGCCCGTGCCCGCGTAGCACAGCGAGTCGTCGAGCGGGATCAGCCGGTCGTAGCCGCCCGTGGGGTCGGGCAGGCGGCGGCCCAGCGTGAACTCCGGCTCGAACGCGGCCAGCAGCGTGTAACCGTCGTCGGCCAATGCCGCGACGGCGTCCTTGAGGAACGTGCGGGCGCACGCCTCCCATGGCGTGCCGTCGGGGTTGCGGAGGTCCGACAGCATCGCCGCGGCGCCCGGCGCGTGAGGGAGAGGGACGAACGTCGAGGGATCGGGAACGATGCGCACCTCGCCCACCGGACCCATGTACTCGACGTCCTGCAGCTGGTCGAGCATGTTCATCGCCATCATCGCCACCGTGTGCCCGATCCCGCTGCCCAGCCGTTCGGCGAGCCGCGACCGGGACGACGCCTTGCCACGGATGACGCCTCCGTGGTCGGCGTACATGAAGCGGATCAGCTCGATGCCCTCGAGCTCGGCGCGTTCCAGGATGCGCCGGACGTGGCGATCAGGCTGATTGATCTTGGTGGCGCTCGGGCGATCTGTCATCCTGCCTGCGTAACACGATCTGGCTACGCGGGGAAGCTTCTGACGCAGACAGGACCGTACCTCACGGCAGCACGTTGGTGAAGAACACGGCCAACTGGTTGGCGCCTTGGACGATCCCGTCGAAGACGCCGTTGACCGCGGACGCGGCCTGGGCCGGCCGGGTGAACAGATAGAAGATCACGAACGCCACGAGAACGTACGTGACCACCTTCTTGACCTGCATGGGGGCCTCCTGCAGTCCATTCCCAGCCGTATATACCCGGATCTGGGCGATCCTTGGCATCTTCTGTGAAGACGTTCTTGATCCTAACCGGGGGGCTCGTTTCTCACGCCATGGTAGAGCGAAGAGGTGTCCGCGACGCCCCTACCGAACCCCAGATGTTGCCGGTAGCGCTCAGATACCGAGTTTGGCGCTGCGTAGCCGGGCGACGGCGTCGGCGTCGCCGTTGAGCTCGACCTTGGCGTGCTCCTGGCGGCCGAAGCAGAACAGCACCAGCTCACCGGCCCGGCCGGTCACCTCGACCTTGGGGCCCTGCTGGGCGCCGCCGAGCGTCACCCCGCCGCCGAGCCGGTGCAGCACCACGCCGACGGGTGACTTGCGCAGCATCAGCTTGCCGCCGCCGGCGACCCGCTTCCACAGCAGCTCCTCCAGGTCGGCGGGCAGCTCGCGGGGCTCCCAGCCGGGCTGGGCGCGGCGCACGTCCTCGTGATGGACGAAGTACTCGATCGTGTTGACGGCGTCGTCGAGGAAGGACAGCAGGCCGTACACGCCGCCCGGCTTGCGCACGAGGCCGACCAGCTCGGGGTAGGGATGCTTGGCCTTGAGCCCGTTCTGGACCGAGGCGGTGTAGCCGGCCAGCGGTTTGAGGGCGATGCCGCCCATCGCGTCCGGCCTGCGCTCGCGAAGCACCAGGTGAGCGGCCAGATCGTAGGTGGCCCAGCCCGCGCAGAGCGTGGGGGCGTCGGGGCCGAGCAGGTCGAACAGGTCGCACAGCGCGGCGCGTTCGCTACGAGCGTGAGTCACTCGGTCAAGCCTACTCGCGGGAATAACAAGTTGATCCCCCGTGATAGGGACATAAGGAGAAAACTGGACGGGGGAAGGGCAGCTTCGAGTGGCGAGCAAGGTCACCTCGGCCGTCATGCGTCAAGGACTGGGCGTCCTTGGGGTGGCCGTTCGCGCGGAGAAGGCGGTGTTCGCCGCGGCCGTCCTGGCCAGCGGCCTGTACGGCGGCATGACCGTCGCCTCGGCCTGGGCCCTGGGCTGGGCGACGGAGAACGTCGTGCTGCCCGCCTTCGACAAGGGCGACGTCACGGCGGGGGCGCTGTGGACCGCCGTGCTGCTCATCATGGGCACGGCCCTGCTGAAGTCGATCGGCGTGGCCGGCCGGCGCATCCTGGCCGGGCTCCTGCAGTACAGGATGCAGGCCAGCTCCCGGCGCGCGGTCACCCGGCAGTACCTGCGGCTGCCGCTGTCGTGGCACCACCGGCACCCGACCGGGCAGCTGCTGTCCAACGCCAGCGCCGACGCCGAGGCCGCCTGGGCGCCGCTGGCGCCGCTGCCCATGGCCGTCGGCGTGATCGTCATGCTGTTCACCGCCGCGATCGCGATGCTGTTCACCGACCTGGTGCTCGCCCTGGTGGGCTTCCTCATCTTCCCGGCCATCGCCGTGCTCAACCTCGTCTACCAGCGCAGGCTCAGCCCGCTGGCCACCCGCGCGCAGCAGCTGCGCGCCGAGGTCAGCGAGATCGCGCACGAGAGCTTCGACGGCGCGCTCGTCGTCAAGACCCTCGGCAGGGAGGCGCTGGAGACCGAGCGCTTCCAGCGGCGCGCCCACGAGCTGCGCGACGCCAACATCGCCGTCGGCCGGGTCCGCGGCCTGTTCGACCCCATGCTGGAGGCGCTGCCCACACTGGGCGTGCTCGCGGTGCTGGGCGTCGGCGCGCTGCGGCTGTCCACCGCCTCGATCGACTCCGGCGAGCTGGTGCAGGTCGCCTACCTGTTCACGCTGCTGGCCTTCCCGATCAGGGCGCTCGGGTGGGTGCTGGCCGAGCTGCCGCGCAGCGTCGTCGGCTGGCAGCGGGTGCGGGCCGTGCTGGACGCGGAGGGCTCCATGGCGTACGGCGAGGCCGCGCTGGAGCAGGCCGCGCCCGCGAACCTGGAGATCTCGGACGTCTCCTACGCCTACGGCAGCGCCCGGGTGCTGCACGAGGTGAGCTTCGACGTGCCGCCCGGCCGCACCGTCGCGCTGGTCGGCCCGACCGGGTCCGGCAAGTCCACGCTGGTGCAGCTGCTGGTCCGGCTCGTCGACCCGGCCTCCGGGCGGGTGCTGCTCGACGGCGTGGACGTGCGCGAGCTGGCCTACGGGACGCTGGCCGGCTCGGTGGCGCTGGTGCCGCAGCAGACGTTCCTGTTCGACGACACCGTGCGCGGCAACATCGCGCTCGGCCTGGACGTGCAGGACGAGGACGTGTGGGCGGCGCTGCGCCTGGCCCAGGCCGACGGGTTCGTCGGCGCCCTCGGCGACGGCCTGGACACGCGGGTCGGCGAGCGCGGCACGACCCTGTCCGGCGGGCAGCGCCAGCGGCTGGCCCTGGCCCGCGCGCTGGCCCGCCGGCCGCGGCTGCTCATCCTCGACGACGCCACCTCCAGCGTGGACCCGCAGGTCGAGGCCAAGATCCTGCAAGGGCTGCGCGGGGCGGCCGCCAGCGTGGTCGTGGTCGCGTACCGGATGGCCACGATCGCGCTCGCCGACGAGATCGTCTACCTCGACCGCGGCCGGGTCGTGGACCGGGGCGGCCACGAGGAGCTGCTGGCGCGCTGCGAGGGCTACCGCAACCTCGTGACCGCCTACGAACGCGAGGAGGCCGAACGGGCGGCCATCGAGGTCGAGGAGGTCGGCGCGTGAGTTCCAGCACTGAGGCCGCGGTCATCAGGAGCGACGCCGATCGCTCGGCGCTGGCCACCATCCGCCACGGCCTGTCGCTGACGCCCGAGTTCCGCACCGGCCTGGCCGTGACGCTGGCGCTGGCCGTCGTCGCCACCATCGGCAAGATCATCGTGCCGATCGCCGTCCAGCAGACCATCGACACGGGCCTGAAGACCGGCACGCCCGACCTGCCCTACATCTGGCGGGCCGTCGCCCTGTGCGCCGCCGCGGTGGTCCTGACGGCCCTGGCCGGGTACGTGATGAACGTCCGCCTCTACAAGGCGACCGAGTCCTCGCTGGCCACGCTGCGCGTGCGCGGCTTCCGCCACGTGCACGACCTGTCGGTCCTCACCCAGAACAGCGAGCGCCGCGGCGCCCTCGTCTCGCGCGTCACCAACGACGTCGACCAGATCAGCACGTTCATGCAATGGGGCGGGCTGATGATCATCGTGGCGTTCGGGCAGGTGCTGGTGGCCAGCGTGCTGATGTTCGTCTACTCCTGGCAGCTCACGCTGCTGGTGTGGGCCTGCTTCGTCCCGCTGGTGATCGCGCTGCCGAGGTTCCAGCGGTGGCTGTCGCGCGCCTACACCACCGTGCGCGAGCGCACCGGCGACATGCTGGCCGCCGTCAGCGAGTCGGTCGTCGGCGCCGCCGTCATCAGGGCCTACGCCTCCGAGCGCCGCACCGCCGACCGCATCGGCACGGCCGTGGACGCCAACAAGGCGGCGCAGATCAAGGCGCAGACGATCGTCGGGTTCGTCTTCCCGCTGACCGAGATCGTCGCCGCCCTGGCCGTCTCCGGGATCGTCCTGCTCGGCGTCCGGCTCGGCCTGTCGGGTGACATCACGGCCGGCAAGCTGGTGGCGTTCCTGTTCCTCATCACGCTGTTCGTCTCGCCACTGCAGACCGCCACCGAGGTGCTCAACGAGGCGCAGAACGCCGTCGCCGGCTGGCGGCGCATCCTCGGCGTCCTGGACACCCCGCCGGACGTGGCCGACCCCGGCGAGGCCGGCGTGGAGCTGCCGCGCGGGCCCATCTCCGTCGCCTTCGAGCACGTGCGCTTCGCCTACCCCGGCGGCCCTCCCGTGCTGCGCGACATCACGCTCGCCATCCCGCCGCGCTCCCGCGTCGCCGTCGTCGGCGAGACGGGGTCGGGCAAGACCACGTTCGCCAAGCTGCTCACCCGGCTCATGGACCCGGTCTCGGGGCGGGTCACCGTCGACGGCCACGACCTGCGCGACGTCCGCTTCTCCTCGCTGCGCTCGCGCATCGTGATGGTGCCGCAGGACGGGTTCCTGTTCGACGGCACCTTGGAGGAGAACGTCCGCTACGGCCGTCCCGCCGCCACCCGCGACGAGATCGTGCTGGCCATGACCGAGCTGGGCCTGGCCGACTGGGTGGAGGGCCTGCCGTCGGGCCTGGACACGCCCGTCGGGCAGCGCGGCGAGTCGCTGTCGGCGGGGGAGCGGCAGCTCGTCGCGCTGGCCCGCGCCTACCTGGCCGACCCCGACCTGCTGCTGCTCGACGAGGCCACCTCGGCGGTGGACCCGGCCACGGAGGTGCGGCTGGCGCGGGCGCTGGACGGCGTCACCCGGGGCCGCACCGCCGTCTCCATCGCCCACCGGCTGTCCACGGCCGAGAACGCCGACGAGGTGCTGGTCTTCGACGCGGGCGAGCTGGTGCAGCGGGGGCCGCACGCACAACTGGTGCGGGAGCCGGGCGTCTACGCCGACCTGCACGCCTCGTGGGTGTCGGCGGCCCACTCCTGACCCGGGCGATCACTCGGGCAGGTCGCCCGGGGGCGGTCAATCCGCGGTGGCGGCGAAGCGGACGCTGGTGCCGCCAGGGCCCGAGACCACCGTCACGTGCAGGCACAGCAGCCGCGTCAGCCACAGCCCCCGCCCGCGCGGCTCGTACCCGGACGGCGCCCGCGACGCGCTGATCCAGCCCAGCGGCAGGCCGGGACCGTCGTCGGTGACCTCGCACCAGAACAGGTCCTCCTGCCACCACAGCCGCAGCCGGCCGCTGCCGCCGCCGTGCAGCACCGCGTTCGTGGTGATCTCGTTGACGGCCAGCACGAAGTCCTCCAGCCGCCGGCCGGCCAGCCCCTCGCCGGCCGCGTGCTCGGAGACCGACCTGCGCAGGGCCGTGATGCACCCCCGCGCGAACGTCGCGCTGAGAACCTGCTTATACATCGCCGACCTGGCGTACGGTGACCGCTTCGTCGGCCCTGATCAGCCGCAGCACCCGCGCCACCGGCCGGCGGCACAGCACGACCGTGGCGCGCCCGGGCCTGGCCAGCGCCGTCACCGCCATGAGCTGCGCCGAGCCGGCGTCGATGAAGCCGAGGCCCGTCGCGTCGATGACCACGTCCCCGGCCACCGGCTCCAGCTGCGCCAGCACCGAGGCGAACGCCGGCCGGTTGGTCACGTCCACGTCGCCCGACAGCCGCAGCCCGGCCGGCTCCTCCAGGTTGGTGTAGCGCAGCAGCGCCTGCTCGGGCGCGATCGGGTGGATGGCGGCGGCGCGGTCCATGGTCTCCGACGGGAACAGGTGGCGGTCGTACTGGCACACGGCCGCCAGCCACCGCTCGCCGAACAGCGCGTTGGCCGCCGCCTCGAACGCCTCCCGCGCCCGGCCGTCGCGCAGCCCCCACGAGGCGTCCACCAGCGCGTAGACGCCGTGACAGCCCATCTCGCGGGCCTGCTCGCCGGCGGCGACGAGCTCGCCGAGCAGCCACTCGTGATCGGCGGGCCCGCCGGCGGTCGCCGTGTCCGCCTCCTCGGCGGCGGCGCAGGGGGTGGCGGGCAGGATGGTGACCCGCCCGGCCGCCTCCTCCGAGGCGAACCCCGGCACGAGCGGCGCCAGCCACTCCCGCGTCCGCTCCGGCGAGTCGGCGTGGGTGATGATCACCACTTTGGTGCGGCGGCGCAGCCCGTTGGCGGTGAACACCCGTGTGGCCGCCATCCGCTCCCGCTCACCGAGGAACGGCAGGCAGACGTGATCACCCAGATCGGGGTCGAGGACCGAGCCCGTGACCTTCACCACGCCCCCTCCCAGCCGCGCGTCGGACAGAAAATACTCCGCGGCGGCCCATCACGTAATGCGTTCTCAGCAAAACGCTCGGTAACTCGCCCTGGACGGGTGTACCTTTTCCGCGGGGCCGCTAGTGGGCGGAGTCATAGGAGCATGGGCGTGGATGTGCTGGAAATGACGCGGCGCCGACATGGCGAGCTCGTGGTCGTCAGCCTCGCGGGAGAGGTCGACGCGGACAACGTCTCCAAAGTCCGCAGATGTCTCGACGAGGCGGTCGCGACGCACGGGCCCCGCCTGGTCGTCGATCTGAGCAACCTGACCTTCATCGACACGACTGGCCTGGGGGTGCTGGTGCGGCAGCTTGCCACCCTCAGGGAGCGTGACGGCACGATGAGCCTGGTCGCCACGGACGGTCAGGTGCTCAGGCGCCTTCGCAGGACGAACCTCGCACCGTTGTTCCCGATCTACGAGACGTTGTCGCAGGCACTCGACTAGCGACCGGCCGGCAGCGACCGGCAGCCGGGCGGAAACGCCTGACCGAGCCACCTGGGCGCCCCGTACGGCCCTGACGCCCAGGTGATCCGGTCAGCCGCCGACGCTCCGGCACGACGCCGGTCCGGCTGCACGGCCGGAGCTTCCGGGGGGCACGCGAAAGCGCCTCGCAGTGCGAGGGGGGAACGAACGGCCCGCCGCGTGGGCAGGACCCGCGGGTAGTAGACGTGCGTGGTGACGCGCCGCGCCGCCAGATGGGCGGCGAG
>NZ_JAHKRL010000314.1 GCF_019396405.1 Nonomuraea rhizosphaerae
AAACCCCCGTGTGATCACTCACACGGGGGTTTCCAGCGTTCCGGGCCGTTCGGTGCCGCCGTGCCAGGGGTCAGAGCGCGCGATGCATGATGTGCAGCCCGACATAACCCTTCACCGGGTGCCGGAAGCCCTCCGGGAGCGTGCCCAGCACCTCGAAGCCGAGCGACCGGTACAGCTCCACCGCCCGTACGTTCGTCTCCACGACCGCGTTGAACTGCATCACGCGGTAGCCCGCCGCCCGCGCCCAGTCCACGGTGTACGCGCACAGGGCCCGTCCCACGCCCCGTCCGGAGTGCGCCGGGTCGACCATATAGCTGGCGCTCGCGACGTGTGACGCGTTGCCCAGGTGGTTGCGGTTCATCTTCGCCGTGCCGAGGACCGTGCCCGACTCGTCCACCGCGACGACCGTACGGTCGGGCGAGGGCAGGATCCACCAGTCGCGGCCCTGATCCATGCCAAGATCCGTGGGGTAGGTGAAGGTCTCGCCGGCGGCGACGATCCGGTGAAAGAAGGGCCAGATGGCGGGCCAGTCGTCCGCGTCGGCTTCCCTGATCAGCATGGGCCCAGGATGCCGGTACGGCACGCCGGGCCTCAAACACATTCTCAGCTGCGGTGTCGCGGCCCCGGAGCCCTTTGGGCGCGGGGGATTGAGAGCCGGGTGCTCACACTTTGTTTCCGGGGTGTTGCGGATTTGTTGGCAACTCGGCTGTACCACCACCACAAGTAGTACTACACTCTGTAGAGCATTGCCAAGTCTGGTCCAAGTCGTACGCAAGACCGCGTCCCTAGGGTGAGCCATGCTCCCTGGGGAGTAGTCAGGAATCAACTCAGGGCGGACGCGTACGCCACCCAGGAGCAGGCATGCTCGACAGGTCCGCACCAAGTCCGAGGCGGGCGACGGAACAACCAGTGCAAGCCGTGGAGGAACTCGATGCGCCTGCGTCACGATGACGGAACGCTGGTTCACCTCGCCTACAACGCCGGCGTACACCCCGCCGAGGACCTGGAGAACCTGATCGCCCACCTGACCCGCTACGCGGTCCCGGTGCGCAAGCAGCTCGGGGTCGAGCGGATGGGCGTCGGGCTGTGGCTGTCGCCGGCCGTGGCCGACCACCTGACGGCCGACCGGATCGAGCTCGTACGGCTGCGCAGGTCCCTGGAGGAGCGCGGCCTCGAAGTGGTCAGCCTCAACGGCACCGGCGGCCGCAACCAGGACGTGCCGGGCCCCGACTGGGCCAAGCCCGAGCGCTACCGCTACACCATGGCGCTGGCCAAGATCCTGGCGTTCCTGCTGCCCGACGACGTACGCTTCGGCAGCATCTCCACCATCCCGATCGGCTGGCGCCGCGACTGGCCCGCCGACCTGCACACCATCGCGACCCGGCGGCTCGAACGGCTGGCCAGGGAACTGCGCGGCATCTACAGCGTGACCGGCAAGACCATCCGCGTCGGGTTCGAGCCCTGGCCGGGGTGCGTGCTGGAGACGACCGAGCAGGCGCTTGAGCGGGTGTGCGGCATCGACTCCGAGCACCTCGGCGTGTGCCTCGACGCCTGCCACCTCGCCTGCGGCGCCGAGGAGCCCGGTGAGGCCCTCGCCGGGCTGGCCGCCGCCGGCGCGCCGGTGGTCAAGGTGGGGCACGTGCACAACCACACGGGCGAGACGCCCAGCACGGGCGCGGTGCTGCACGACACGCTGACGGCGATGCTGTCGGGCGCCGTCAACGGGACCGCCCACATCGAGGTCGAGACGCACAACCTGGCGGTCCCGGGGCGGGCCAAGGGGCCGGGGGCGCTGGTGTCGCTGCTGGCGGAGGAGCTGGACTGGGCTCGTACGCGCTTGACGGGGCTGGGGCTACAGCTCGCCGCGTAGACGATACGGGGGTGCCGGGCTCGCCGCGCAGGGCGCTGTGAGGCCCCCTGTGGTCCGGCTCGTCACCCGCTCCGCCGAGGGGCCGGCATCGGGTGGCGGTTGACGTCGTGCCTGGTTACAGGGTGCCGAACCAGCCTGGCGTGTCGAGGCGGAACATGTCCGGCGGGGTCATCCTGCGCAGATCCGTCACCAGCGCGTCCAGCCGCTCTTCCCCCAGCTCGGCCGCCCACCGCTGCCGCAGGCTCTCGAAGATCTGCCCTGACCGCACCAGCGCGTCCATGCCGTACGGCGTAAGGCGGACGAGCTTGCGCCGGGTGTCCTGGGGGTCGACGGTGCGTTCCACGTAGCCGATCCGTTCGAGCGTGTCGATCGTCTTGCCAGCGGCCTGTTTGGAGACGCCGAGGGTACGGCCGAGCTCCACGGCGGTGGTGCCGTGCCCGCCGATGGCCTGCATGACGAAGCCGTGCATCGGCCGGATGTCGGGGTGCCCCTGGCGGCCGAGCTCCGCGTGCAGCTCGTCGATGAGCACGCGGAAGCCGAGCAGGAGGCGGAGCGGGAGCTCGAAGCCGGGGATGGCGCTTGACACGATAGACAACCTGGTTCACTATTTAGACAACGTTGTTGTCCATCTTAGGGGGTTCCCACGATGACTGTCATCCGTGATCACGAGGCGCGCCGTTCCGAGACCGGCGGCGGGGTCATGACCACGTTCGCCTCGCCGACACAAGGCGGGGCCTCGCGGTCGGTGTGGCGCGTCGAGGCCAAGGCCGGTGTCGCCGGGCCACGCCACGACTTCGACCGCGAACAAGTGTGGACCTGGCTGACCGGCACCGCCGCCGTTGAGCTCGGCGACGAGAGGTTCGACGTACGGCCGGGGGACACCGTGATCATGCCCGCCCACACCGCGCGGCAGGTCACGGCCGGTGCCGAGGCGGGCTACACGGCCGTGGTGACCGCCCCGGCGGGTGCCAGGGCGCTGGCCGCGGACGGCGGCGACGCGTTCGGCGTACCGCCGTGGATCGCTTAGCCGCCTTGAGTGGCGTCACCGCCCGAACGGCGCAATGCCGGCCGCCTGGCCCGTCGCGCCCGGCGCGCCCGCTCGGACGGCGGGAGGCGCCTGTCGATCGATATCCACTGCAAATCAGCCAAATTAGGAGATAGCTATGCCTGTCGTGCTTTCAACCGACACCCGGCGCATCAAAACGCCGAACGCCGTCATGACCACCCTCGCCTCCCCGACCCAGGGCCAGGCGGGGACAGCCGTATGGCGCGTGGACGCAGTGCCGGGGATGGTGGGGCCGATCCACGCGTTCGACACCGAACTGGTGTGGACCTGGCTCACCGGCTCGGCCGTGGTCGAGCTGGGCGGGGAGAGGTTCGACGTGGGGGCGGGCGACACCATGGTGCTCCCGGCCGACGTGTCCCGGCAGATGACCGCCGACGCCCAGGAGGGGTTCACGGCGATCGTGGTGGCGAGCCCGGGGGCGGAGGTGTACAACCCGGGCGGAGTGTCCGAACCGGACGCCTGCGACCTGGCCCCCAAGGGCTCGGAGCGGACCGTCCCGCCGTGGGTCCGGTAGTCGCAGACCGTTCGGCCATGAGATCGGTGGTCGTCAGGAGTGCGGGAGGCGGTACGTGCCGTCGTCGAGAAGCTCGGCGAGCCCGTCGGTCACCAGCCCGTCCAGGGCCCGCTCGCGCTGCACGGCGTCGTCCCACACCACGTCCAGCGCCATCTTGGGCACCGGCCCGTGGGCCTCGCGCAGGACGGCCAGCAACCGGCCGCGGCACTGCCGGTCCGTCCCCGCGTACGTCTGCCCCTTGCGGGCGGGACCGGAGTGCGGCGGTTTGCCGGCCAGGCGCCACGCGCACACCTGGGAGATCGGGCAGTCGGCGCAGCGCGGCGCGCGGGCCGTGCACACCAGGGCGCCCAGCTCCATGACCGCTACACCCCAGCGGGCCGCGCCGACCTCGGGCAGGAGGGCCTCGGCCAGGCGGCGTTCGGCGGCGGAGGTGGCCGTGGGCGGGTACTCCTCGGCGCGCACCGCCCTCGCGAACACCCGCCGCACGTTCGTGTCGAGCACCGCGTGCCGCCCCCCGTACGCGAAGCTGGAGACCGCGGCGGCGGTGTACTCGCCGATGCCGGGCAGCGCCAGCAGGGTCGCGTGGTCCGAGGGCACCTCACCGCCGTGCTCGTCGGTGATGGCCTTGGCGCACGCGTGCAGCCGCAGCGCGCGGCGCGGGTAACCGAGCCTGCCCCAGTGCCGTACGGCCTCACCGGGGGGTTCGGCGGCCAGGTCGCCGGGGGTCGGCCAGCGCTTCATCCACTCGTGCCAGATGGGCAGGACGCGGACGACCGGGGTCTGCTGCAGCATGATCTCGCTGACCAGCACTCCCCACGGCGTCGCGTCGGCGGCGCGCCAGGGAAGGTCTCGGGCGTTGTTCTCGTACCAGTCCAGAACGGGTACGTGCAGGGGGCTCGGCTCAACCACGCGCCTTAGGGTATGCGGAGACACCCTTGAACGACGCACCGTCACTCTTTGTGTTGGATCGATTACCATGCTGGAGGTATGGATCCGGATACGATGCGTGACGGCGACGGTGACGTCTACTGGCGGCGGCGCATGAGCGTGCTGGTGGCGGTGCTGGTGGTGGTGGCGGTGGTGGCGTGGGCCTGCTCCAGCGGGTCCAGCGGGCCGCAGCGTCCCTCCAGCGCGCAGTCCTCCACGAGCGCCTCGCCGACGGTGGATCCCCTCCTGGCCGGCCTCCGTACGCTGGCCATGGGCACCGCCAGCCCCTCACCCACGCCGAGCAGCACGAAGTCCACCCCCGCCGCCAAGCCCAAACGGCCCGGCGATCCCTGCGCGGACGGCGACCTGGTGCTGAGCATGCAGGGCAAGCAGGACGTGTACAGCGGCGGAGCGCAGCCCAACTTCCTCATCACGCTGGTCAACACCGGCCCCGTCATGTGCACGGCGGACGTGGGGCCGCGCTCCATGGAGGTGCGCATCACCTCCGGCGAGGACCGGATCTGGTCCACCGCCGACTGCGTCAGCGGCTCGGCCACCGAGGTGAAGCAGCTGCAGCGCGGAGTGCCGTGGGTGCGGTCGCTGGACTGGGACCGGCGTCGCTCCAGCGACGACTGCCGCCGCAACCCTCCGGCCGCGCTGCCTGGCACGTACGTGGCCGTGGTCCGGATGGGCAAGCTGAAGAGCCCTCTGGGCGTCTTCCACCTGCGCTGATCCGTGGGTGTGCGTGGGCTTGCGACGCTGACAGCATCGCGCCGATCCCCACGAGCCACCTGACCCACCAGCCCCCGGCTGCCCTCCACCGCCATGAGTCGGCTGATCCCACACGCCGGCCGATCCCATAGGCCGACCGACCTCACGGGCCGACCTCCGTGTCCCGGCCGATCGTGGGGAACGGTCAGACGTACCGCTCCAAGATGGACGACTCGGCCAGCCGGGACAGCCCCTCCCGCACGCTGCGCGCCCGGGACTCGCCCACTCCCCCCACCGCCTGCAGGTCGTCGATGCTGGCCGCCAGCAGCTTCTGGAGCCCGCCGAAGTGGTTGACCAGCCGATCCACCACGGACGCCGGCAGCCGGGGCACCTTGGCCAGCAGCCGGAAGCCGCGCGGGCTGACGGGCCCGTCCAGCGTTTCGCTGCCGCTGTGTCCCAGCACGTGGGCGACCGCCGAGAGGTCGAGCAGCTCGCTGCCGGAGAGCCCGTCCAGGTCGTGCAGGGCCTCGGTGAGCCGCTTGTGCCGTCGGCCGGAGGGGGCGGGCAGGTAGTCGCGCACGACCAGCTCCCGCTCCGAGTCGACGCCCGCCACCAGCTCGTCGAGCTGCAGCGACAGCAGCCGCCCGTCGGTGCCCAGCTCGACGACGTAGCCCTTGATCTCGTCGGAGATGCGCCGCACCATCTCCAGCCGCTGGACGACGGCCGTCACGTCGCGTACGGTCACCAGGTCCTCGATCTCCAGGGCCGACAGCGTGCCGGAGACCTCGTCGAGGCGGTGCTTGTAGCGTTCGAGCGTGGCCAAGGCCTGGTTGGCCTTGGACAGGATGGCGGCCGACTCCTCCAGCACGTAGCGGATGCCGTCTAGGTAGAGGGCGATGATCCGCATCGACTTGCTGATGGCGATGATCGGCAGGCTGGTCTGCCGGGCGACGCGCTGCGCGGTGCGGTGGCGGGTGCCGGACTCGTCGGTCGGGATGCCGGGGTCGGGCACCAGGTGCACGGCCGCGCGTACGATCTTGTGATCGCCGCTCAGCACGATCGCGCCGTCCATCTTGGCCAGCTCGCGCAGCCGGGTAGCGGAGAAGTCGACGTCCAGCTCGAACCCGCCGCTGCACACCTCTTCGACCACGTTGTTGTAGCCGAGCACGATCAGGCCCCCGGTCTGCCCGCGCAGGATGCGCTCCAGCCCGTCGCGCAGCGGAGTGCCCGGGGCCACCGAGGCCAGGGCTTCGCGACGGCGGTCGTCAAGACTCCTGTCGTTTGGCACCTGACCCCCGTGTCGATTAGTCAAGCTCAGCTTAGCCGCGCTATGTGACCTGTGTGAGTGCGTCCCAGACGTTCTCCACTTCCACGACCTCGAAGCCGGGTGCGAACGCAACGGGCCCTACCGGCACGAGTGTGCGTTGCCCGTTGCGTTGTGCCTTGCCGCGGTCGGTGCCCTGATCGAGGGACCCGGCGGGCACCAGGCCGCGCTTGAACCCCAGTCGCGCCGCCTCGCTCAGGCGCCGCCGTACGTCCTTGACCGCCCGCAGCTCGCCCGACAGCCCGACCTCGCCCATGGCCACCAGGCCGGGCGGCAGCGGCTTGTCGCCCGCCGCGCTGGCCACGGCCAGCATCACCGACAGGTCGATCGCCGGGTCGGCCAGCTTGATCCCGCCCACCGTCGCGGTGAACACGTCGCAGCCCCCCAGCTTGGCGTTGAGCCTGCGTTCGAGCACGGCGAGAATCATCTGCACCCTGTACGTGTCCAGCCCCGACGAGCTGCGCCGTGGCTTCTCCGCCTCGGTGCGCGCGACCAGGGCCTGCACCTCGGCGGGCAACGGCCGGGTGCCTTCGACGGTCACGGTGACGCAGGTGCCGGGCACCGGCTGGCTGCGCCGCGACACGAACAGCCCGCTCGGGTCGGTGATCCCCTCGATGCCGCGCTCGTGCAGGTCGAAGCAGCCGACCTCGTCGATGGGGCCGAACCTGTTCTTGATCGCGCGGACCATCCGCAGCCGGGAGTGGCGGTCGCCCTCGAAGTTGAGCACGACGTCGACCAGGTGCTCCAGGGTGCGCGGCCCGGCGATCGAGCCCTCCTTGGTGACGTGACCGACGAGCACCGTGGACATGTTGCGCTCCTTGGCCAGCCGCACCAGGTTGGCGGCCACCTCACGCACCTGCGTCACCCCGCCGGGCACGCCGGTGGCCTGCACGGAGCCGATCGTCTGCACCGAGTCGACCACCAGCAGCCTCGGCTGAACCTTCTCCACATGCGCGACCAGCGCCGACAGCTCGGTCTCCGCCGCCAGGAAGAGCTGGTCGCGGATGGCGCCGATACGGTCGGCCCGCAGCCGCACCTGGGCCGCCGACTCCTCGCCGGTCACGTAGAGGACGGTCTCGCGCTCGGCCATCCGCGCGGCGGCCTCCAGCAGCAGCGTCGACTTGCCGATGCCCGGCTCGCCCGCCAGCAGCGCCACGGCCCCCGGCACCAGGCCGCCGCCCAGCACCCGGTCGAGCTCGCTCACCCCGGTCGTGCGCGCGGTCGCCACCTCGGCCTTGACCTGCCCGATCGGCATCGCGGGCGCGGTGGTGGCACCCGCCTGGACGACGCTGACGCCGGCCCGCCCGCCCTCCTCGTCGACCGTGCCCCACGCCTGGCACTCGCCGCACCGGCCCACCCACTTCGTGGTGCGCCACCCGCACTCGGCGCAGCGGTATCCGGGCTTCTGCGCTGTCTTGGCCATGCGGGCAGGCTAGCGCCCCCCACCGACAATCCCCACGAGCTGCGGAGGCAACCGCTGGCCGGCCGACTGTCGGCCAAGCGGCCGCCGCTCGGGAAGGGGCCGCTCGGGAAAGGGCCGTCCGAGGAGGGACCCTCCGGGGAGGGACCGTTCCTGAAGGGGTGGGTCGTGCGGGGGACGGTCGCGAAAGGGGCCACGAGCGGCGTCCCGGCGGACACCATCCGCGGGCATGTCGCCCCGGTCGGGGCTCCCATCCCCGTGGCCGCTGGTCATGCCCCCAAGTTAAAGGCGAAGGCAGGCACAGAGATCAGCCCACGGTAGGAATTCCGCCGTCAACCCAAGGGATTACCCGATCACCCAAGCCCCAACTCGGCCACGATCATGCGCTTCGGCTTGGCCCCGACGACCTGCTTCACCGGCTCCCCGTTCTCGAACAGCAGCATCGTGGGCAGCCCCATCACCCCGTACCGGGCCGAGATCTGCGGGTGTTCGTCGCTGTTGAGCTTGCCGATCGTCAGCCCGTGCTCCGACTCGATCTCCGCGAGCACGGGGGCGACCATGCGGCACGGCCCGCACCATTCGGCCCAGAAGTCGACGAGCACAGGCTTGTCGCTGCGCAGCACCTGCTCCTCGAAGTTGTCGGCGGTCAGCTCGATCATGTCTCTCCTCTCAGGACGCAGCCGGGGCACGCCGAGGCGAGCTGGGCGGCGACTTCGGCGCGGCGGGCCAGCAGGACGCGGATGTCGTCGTCGATCTGCGCGAGTTTGCGGTGGTAGACGGCGACGGACTCGCGGCACGAGCCGCCCGTGCTGTGGCCGGAGCGCAGGCAGTCGACGAACGGCCGCGTGTCCTCCAGTGTGAACCCCACCGACAGCAGCGCCCGGATCTCCGACACCAGCTTGACGTCGTCCTCGGCGTAGTCGCGGTAGCCGTTGGAGCCCCGCGTGGCCGAGAGCAGCCCGTGCTGCTCGTAGTAGCGGAGCGAGCGGGTGCTCACCCCGGTCCGTTCGGCCAGCTCTCCGATGCGCATGCTTCAACGGTAAACGTTGACACTGACGTCAATGTCAAGCCGCTCAAACAACCACAAAGAAGCCGCTCAGAACGTCCGCCAGCGCAGGACGTTCGGATACGCCAACTCCAGCCCCCGAGTCTCCGCGATCGCCCGCGCCGCCACCTCGGGCGTGAACTCGATCCGCAGCACCGCCTCCAGATCGGCCCGCCGGGAGAAGACCATCCGCAGGTCGAGCGGCTGCCGCTGCCACCCGTGCCGGTCCCAGAACGCCTCCACCTCGGCCGCCGACCAGGTGGGCACCGTCTGGCGGAACCACCGGCCGAACGAGCCGCGGTCACCGTCCAGGTCGATGACGAAGGCCGCGCCGCCCCGCCGTACGACCCGTGACAGCTCGCGCAGCCCCGGCTCGCAGCCGGGACCGAAGAAGTACGCCCACCGCGCCACGGCGACGTCCACGGACGCGTCGGGCAGCGGCAGCTCCTGGGCCGTGGCCGCGTGCACCGACACGGACGGCAGCCCGGCGCAGCGGCGGCGGGCGAGCGCGACGAGGTCGCCGTGCGGCTCGACGCCGATGACGCGGGCCGCGGCGGCCGCGAAGCGGGGCAGGTGGTAGCCGGTCCCGCAGCCGATGTCGAGCACGGTCGCCCCGTCCCACGGCCGCAGCGCGCGCATGGCGGCGTCGGCCGCGCCGTCGGGGTCGGCGGCGAGGTTCTCCAGCTCGTAGACCTGCGGGGTGTTCCAGATGTTCGGGCTGGGGACGGCTCCTTTGGCGATCCGTGGCATGCCCTCAACCGTAGGCGTTACCAGCACCCGGATGGGGCCGTCCCCGCCTCGGGAGACGCGGCTCACCTCAGGGGGTCGCGCCAGATCGCCGTCACCGGCTTAGGCTGGCATCGTGGCTGACGTCATCCGCGTGCCCAATGCGAAGATCGCATTGTCCACCGCTTCGGTATATCCGGAACGCACTCCTGACGCGTTCGAACTGGCCGCGCGCCTGGGCTACGACGGGGTCGAGATCATGGTCGGCGCCGATCCCGTGAGCCAGGACATCGACGTGATCGAGCGGCTGTCAGAGCACTACGAGATCCCCGTGCTGGCCATCCACGCGCCCTGCCTGCTCGTCACGCAGCGCGTGTGGGGCCGCGACCCCTGGGCCAAGCTGGTCAAGGCCCAGAAGGCGGCCGAACGGCTGGGGGCCTCGACAGTGGTCGTGCACCCGCCGTTCCGATGGCAACGCGACTACGCGCGCGACTTCGACACGGGACTGGCCCGCATGCAGGACGAGACGGATGTCACGTTCGCGGTGGAGAACATGTTCCCGCTCAAGGCGAGGGGCAACGACGTGGTGCCCTACTCGCCCGACTGGAACCCGACCGACTACGACTTCCCGCACGTCACGCTCGACCTGTCGCACACGGCGGTCTCCGGCTCCGACGCCATGGAGATGGCCACCAAGCTCGGCGACCGCCTGTCCCACCTGCACCTGGCCGACGGCCTCGGGGTGAGCAACAAGGACGAGCACCTGGTGCCCGGCAGGGGCAACCAGCCGTGCGCGGCCATGCTCGAACGCCTGGCGAGCAGCGGTTACGGCGGCCTGGTCGTGCTGGAGATCAACACCCGCAAGGCCACCAGCCGTACGGAGCGCATCGACGACCTGGCCGAGGCGCTCGCCTTCGCCCGCCTCTACCTGGCGGCCGCCAGATGACCATAGGCCCGAAGAGGACACTGGCCAGGGTTTTCGACAGGGTCGCCGACGCCTACGACGCGGGCAGACCGACATACCCGGACGAGATGTACCGGGCGCTGACCGAGGTGTCCGGCGTGGACCTCGACGGGGCGACGACCGTCGACGTGGGCGCGGGCACCGGCATCCTGACGCGCGCGCTGCGGGCCCGGGGCTCGCGGGTGATCGCGGTGGACGCCGGCGCGGAGATGCTGGCCCGCCTGCTGTCCAAGGGGACGGACGGCGACACGGCCGCGCTGCGGGCGGACGGCAACGCGCTGCCGCTGACCGACGGCGTGGCCGACCTGGTGACGTACGCGCAGTCCTGGCACTGGCTCGACCCGGTGATCTCGATCGCCGAGGCCAGGCGGGTGCTGCGGCCCGACGGCGCCATCGTCGGCTGCTGGAACCTGGCGCACGCCTCCCAGGCCGACTGGCTGGCCGCCTACGAGGAGCGGCTGGCGCGGGCGTGCCCGACCTACTGGGGGCCGGCGCTGGAGGAGTGGTCGGTGCCGCCGATCGCGGCCGCGTTCGAGGTCGTCGAGGAGCGCTGGATCGCCTGGACCAGGCTGGTCGGCATCGAGGACTTCCTGCTGGACCTGCGTTCGCACTCCTATATGGCAGCGCTGTCTTCCGAGGCCGCCGACGAGCTCGTCGCGCTCCAGCGGGCCGAGTTGCAGCGGGAGTTCCCCGAGGGGGTCCTGTCCGTCCCCATGCGGGTCTACATGGCGGTGGGGAAGTGACCGACAAGCGGCGTCCGGGACGTCGTCCCGGGTCGGCCGACACGCGCGGCGAGATCCTCGCCGCCGCGCGTCGCGTCTTCGCCGAGAAGGGGTTCGACAAGGCGACCGTGCGCGGCATCGCCAGGGAGGCGAAGGTCGATCCCGCCCTGGTGCACCACTACTTCGAGACCAAGGAGGGCATGTTCGCGGCGGCGATGCGGCTGCCCATCTCGCCCGAGCAGATCATCCCCGTGCTGCTCGCCTCGCCGCGTGACGAGCTGGGCGAGCGGCTCGTGCGGCTGGTGCTGACCGTGACGGCCGAGCCGGCGACGCGCGAGCCGATGGTCGCGCTGATCCGCTCGGCCATGACGAACGAGCACGCCCGGCAGATGTTCAAGGAGTTCATCAGCAACGCCCTGCTCTTCCGGGTCGCCGACCAGCTCAAGGTGCCGCACCTGCGGATCGAGGCGGCCTTCGCCCAGATGTTCGGCGTGGTCATGGGCCGTTACGTGATCCAGCTGGAGCCTCTGGCGAGCGCGGACATCGAGGAACTGGTGGAGCTCCTGGGGCCGACGGTTCAGCGTTACCTGACTGGGTAGAGCATTGTTCTGGTCCCACTGGGGCGTTACTCAATACCGGTCGGTAGGATTCCGGAGAGTATCGGCCGTGGGCGTGACCGTACGCTGGCAGCCAACGTAGTCAGTGGGAGGACCCCGTGCTCTGGGTGGCCATCATCGGGCTAGTCATGACCGTCCTGGCGGTCGTCGTGGCGGGCCGTAGGACGCTGTTCCTGTACAAGCTCGCCACGGTCGGCCCACCCGCGCCCGAGCGGATCGAGTACGCGAGAACTCACGCGGGCGACGAGGTGAAGGCGCAGCTCGTCGAGGTGTTCGGGCAGAAGAAGCTGCTCAAGTGGACCCCGTCGGGGGTGGCGCACTTCTTCGTCATGTGGGCGTTCTTCATCCTGCTGACCGTCTACATCGAGGCGTACGGCGCGATCATCCAGGGCGCGATCACCGGCGAGCCCGACTTCCACATCCCGCTCATCGGCACGTGGGCGGTGCTCGGCTTCCTCCAGGACTTCATCGCGGTCGCCTGTCTGCTCGGCCTGGTGACGTTCGCCGTCATCCGGATCAAGAACGCCCCCGAGAAGCTGGGCCGCCGCTCGCGCTTCTCCGGCTCGCACCTCGGCGGCGCCTGGCTCGTCCTGTTCATGATCTTCAACATCATCTGGACGCTCTTCCTGGCCCGCGGCGCCTCGGCGGCGAACGGCAACTTCCCCTACTCCTCCGGCGCCTTCGTCTCCCTGGCGCTCGGCGACGTGCTGCCGGCCAGCCCGTTGCTGGAGGAGATCGCGCTGCTCCTGCACATCGGCTTCATGCTGGTGTTCCTGGTCATCGTGGTGAACAGCAAGCACCTGCACATCTTCACCGCGCCGCTGAACGTGCTCTTCTCCCGCCGCCCCGACGGCCTGGGCCCCGCGTCCGAGCTGCGCGTGGACGGCAAGGCGGTCGACTTCGAGGACGAGGACCTCGACCCCGAGCGCCTGGGCCGGGGCAAGATCGGCGACACCACGTGGAAGGGCTTCCTCGACTTCTACTCCTGTACGGAGTGCGGCCGCTGCCAGTCGCAGTGCCCGGCCTGGAACACCGACAAGCCGCTCAGCCCGAAGATGCTCATCCTCGACCAGCGCGACCACGCCTTCAAGGTGGCCCCGTACCTGATGGCGGCCTCCCAGGAGCACAAGGACACCGACGTGCTGGCGCTGCTGGAGAAGCCGCTGGTCGGCGAGGACGGCGTGATCCACCCGGACGTCCTGTGGTCGTGCACCAACTGCGGCGCCTGCGTCGAGCAGTGCCCGGTGGACATCGAGCACATCGACCACATCCTCGACATGCGCCGCTACCAGGTGATGGTCGAGTCGTCGTTCCCGTCCGAGGCGGGAGTGATGGTCAAGAACCTGGAGAACAAGGGCAACCCCTGGGGCATGTCCGAGATGAAGCGCGCCGACTGGATCACCGACCTCGACTTCGAGGTGGAGGTGGTCGAGGACAAGATGCCCGAGGACGCCGAGTACCTGTTCTGGGTGGGCTGCGCGGGCGCGCTGGAGGACCGGGCCAAGAAGACCACCAAGGCCGTCGCCGAGCTGCTGCACATCGCCGGCGTGAAGTTCGCCGTGCTCGGCCCGATGGAGGCGTGCACCGGCGACCCGGCCCGCCGCCTGGGCATGGAGTACCTGTTCAACATGCTCGCCCAGCAGAACATCGAGACCCTCAACGAGGCCGGCGTCAAGAAGATCGTCGCCACCTGCCCGCACTGCTTCAACACCCTGGCCAACGAATACCCGCAGCTCGGCGGCACGTACGAGGTCGTGCACCACACCCAGCTCCTGGCCAAGCTGGTCGACGAGGGGCTGCTCACCCCGATCACGCCGATCGAGGAGAAGATCACCTACCACGACCCGTGCTTCCTCGGCCGCCACAACAAGGTCTACTCCCAGCCCCGCGACATCATGTCCAAGGTGCCCGGCGTGCAGACGCAGGAGATGCACCGCCACAAGGACCGCGGCTTCTGCTGCGGCGCCGGAGGGGCGCGGATGTGGATGGAGGAGCGCATCGGCAAGCGCATCAACACCGAGCGTGTCGACGAGGCCCTGACCACGAATCCTGACACCGTCTCCACCGCCTGCCCCTTCTGCATGGTCATGCTCGGGGACGCCATCAACGAGAAGAAGAACAACGGTGAGGCGAAGGAGTCGCTGGAAGTCGTGGACGTGGCCCAGCTCCTGATCAAATCAGTCAAGACCACATCCTGACGGGAGAAAGTCGGACTCCTCTACAGGCCTTGTAGAGGAGTTTCGCACGTCAGGGGCCCCCAGTGCCGGAAATCTGCCATCCACATAACGGGAAAATCACGGTAACCTCAACGTCGCATGGCTTCATTCGACGGGGAGGGGGCTCGTGATGCGCGTCGTCGTCACAGACGCGGAAGTCACGCTCGCCGACGTGCTCTCTCTCCGGCTCGCGATCGAGGAGCCGCTGAGGGACGGCACGGAGCTCGTGCTCAAGAACCGGACGACCGGGGTCGAGCGCGACGTCATGCTCGGCACGCCGGGAGCCAGGGCCCGCGAGGCCAGCCTGGCGGTCTCGCTGGCGCCGCTGATGCTCAGCCCGGGACGCTGGGACGCCTACCTGCGCCGCGACGGCAGGCGCGTACGCATGCGCAGCATCGACCCCGGCTTCTCCCTCGACCACCTCGACGCGTACGCCCTGTGCAAGCGCACGCTCGCCTACCGCTCGTACCGCACCCGCAACGGCTTCCTGGCACTGAAGATCACCGACGCGGACCCGGTCGCCGAGGTGCGCTCGGTCTGGTTCAGGGAGGGCCGGTTCGAGGTGATGGGCCTGCTCGCCTACACCGGCCTGGAGGACGACGACTCCCGCCACGAGGCCAGGCTGGCGCTGCAACGCGGGCAGCCCGCCGGGACGACCATCCGCACGGTGGCCACCGTCCAGGGCGTGCGCTTCCACGCGGCCGTGTCCCTGGTGGACGTGGTCGAGGCCGATCCCGACTCCTCGGGCGTCTGGGAGCCGTCCCTGGAGGTCGAGGGCGTGCCGACCCCGATGACGCTGGGCGCGCGCCTGGACGACGTGGACGGCAAGCGCCGCCGCCTGCACTACCCGTCGGCCAGGGTCGACGGGGTGCCCGTGCGGCCCTCCTACACCGCCGAGGACGAGCTGCGGATCGAGGTGGGCCGGTGAAGGTCAGCATGGTCCTGTCGTCCGCGTACGGGATGCGCGCGGACGTGCGCTCCACGCTCAACCTCGCCACCGCCCTGGCCGACCGTCACGACGTCGAGGTGATCAGCGTCAGGCGGCACAAGGACAAGCCGTTCTTCCCGGTGGACGCGAACGTCGTGCTGCGCTCCGTGGTCGACGTCAGGCCCGGCGTGCGGCACCTGTTCCCTCGCGTGCAGGTGCGCACCGAGGTGGCGCTCTGGCGGATGCTGCGCGGCCTCAAGACCGACGTCCTCATCACCACCCGTCCCGGGCTGAGCGTCCTGGCGGCCAGGCACGCGCCCAAGGAGGTGCTCAAGCTCGCCAGGGAGTGGGCCAGGCCGGCCACGCCGGGGCCCGTCAAACGCTTCTACCCGCGCCTGGACGCCGTCGTCACGGCCACGGAGAGCGCCCAGGAGGAATGGGGCAAGCTGCTGGAGGACGGGCCCGCCGTGCACGCCGTGCCGGACGCGCTGCCCAACGGCCCCTGGCCGCGCTCCCGCATGGACAACCGCATCGTCGCCGCGGGCGGCCGGTGGGTGCCCGTCAAGGCGTACGACAGGCTGATCAGGGCGTTCGCGACCGTCGCCGACAAGCGGCCGGACTGGCGGCTCAGGCTGTACGGGGGCGGCCCGGAGGAGCGGCGGCTGCGCGCCCTCGTCCGCGAGCTGGACCTGCACAACCACGTCTACTTCATGGGCACCACCCCCGACCTGGCCGGTGAGTTCGCCAAGGCCTCGATCGTGGCCAACACCTCGCGCGCGGCCTACCTCGGCATCACCGTGCTGGAGGCCATGGGCTGCGGGGTGCCCGTGGTGGCCTTCGAGGGCGCCAGAGGGGCCGACGAGTTCGTGGCCACCGGCTACAACGGGGTGCTGGTCCCGGCGGCCGACGGCGAGCTGGAGCTGTTCGCGGCGGCGCTGCTGGCGCTGATCGACGACGAGCGCAGGCGCCGCTCGCTGGCCGCGGGCGCCCTGGAGACGGCGATCCGGCACGAGGCGGCCGAGATCGGCGGGCAGTGGGAGCGGCTGATCGCGGAGCTTCGCTGACCCATACGGGTTACGGGTACCGTAGGACCATGCATGGGTACAGCGGCGACAAGCAGGCCTATCTAACGCGACTCAGGCGTATCGAGGGGCAGATCAGGGGCCTGCAGCGCATGGTCGACGACGACGCCTACTGCATCGACGTGCTCACGCAGGTCTCCGCGGCCACCCGGGCGCTGCAGGCGGTCGCTCTCGGGCTGCTGGAGGAGCACATCTCGCACTGCGTGGCCGAGGCGATCAACACCGGCGGCCCCGAGGCTGAGGCGAAGGTCAAGGAGGCGTCCGCGGCGATCGCGCGTCTCGTCCGCTCGTAGGGGCGGCCTCGTCCGTACGAACGAGACTGTGGGCTCAACTGACTAGTCATGTTGTGCGGCAGTGAACTATCCCGGAAACCACCGTCCCGGACCCCTGAGGAGTCCGGGACTAGGTCATTTGTGGTTGTCTTCAGCGACTCGCCGAAGTCCGCAATCCGAGCGCGTCGTCGAGCTCGTCCAAGGTCAGCCGCCGCTCACTGATAGCAACGGCGGTGAGCACCTCAGCGTAGAGCGCAATCTCGTCCAACGCGACACGGTCGTGGACCCGAGAGTCCAGGTCGTCGTGCCCCACCGCGTCGTCCTTCCTTCCGCAGCCCACACCCTCTACGAGGTTACGGCGGGGACCCTTCCGGCGACATGGCCCATCGGAGTCATTCCTTTCAACGCCGCCGGGGCCCCTCAAGGATCATTTCCCGAATCCGAGATCACAATTCAGCTAATGGGGCGTGTCGCGAAGTGTTAGAACGATATAGGAGGAGTAAGGGTGAAATAACGGTATTAGTGGTTTAGGAGTGCATGTCGTCGCGTTCCGGGATCAGACGGTGCACAAGTGCCGCCGAGCCCGCGAACCCGCGCTCCGGCACCCTCGCCCCCGTGACCCTGCCCCATGCGAGGCCGACGGCGTACGCGGCGCCCAGCACCGCCGCCGCGGTGGACCGGTCGGGCGGCTCGACGCCGGATCCTGACGCCGCATCCGAACTCCCGGACGTCTCCACGCCACCCTCCCCGGCCGGCTGCCGCCCCTCGTACACGCGCGGCTCCGGCACGGCGTGGGAACCGGTCCGCGGCACGGCGTGCGCACCCGTCTGCGGCATGGCGTGCGCGCCCGTCTGCGGTACGGCGTGCGCGCCCGTCTGGGGGAGCAGGTGCGCGCCGGTCTCGATCGCGCCGGCGGCGTTCATGGCGCCCGTCCGGGAGGCGGGCACCGCGTACGCGCCCGTCCCCGGCGGCTCGGCCCGCCACGGGTACGGCGGCGGCGTCCGCACGGCCATCCCCTCGGGCTGCGTCGTCTCGGCCGCCGAGGTGCCCGTCAGCCCCGCCTTGGCCAGCTCCTCGTACGCCCGCCGCAGCCGATGGTCCAGATGCCCCGGCAGCAGCGCCCGCGAGTCCGACAGGTCCGCCAGGAACGCCGCCGCGGCCCGGGCCGGCTCGGTGGTGAAGGACAGCGCCTCGACCAGGTCGTACACGGTGTGCCTGAAGTGGGTCGCCGGGTCGGTCTCCACCAGCACCGCCCTGGACAGGCGCTCGGGCAGCCGGTCCAGCCACGCCTGCCGTACGGCGTGGTCGTCGCGCAGGGCCGCGGCGTCGTCCAGGTGCGGCTGCCTGAGCGTGGGCTCGACCATCGTGAGCAGCGCCAGCGCGCGCGGCCTGAACCGGGGGTCGGACAGCAGGATCTGGGCCGTGTCGGCGATCAGCGCGGCCAGCCGGAGCGCGGCCCGCGACTCACCGGCGCGCAGGCGTTCGGCGACGAGCGTGACCAGGTCGAGCAGCGGCGGCGCAGGCAGCCAGCGCACCCACTCGTCCCCGGGCAGCGGGCGGCGCAGGTACTCGCCGAAGGCCGTGATGAGCCGCTCGTTGCCGTCGAAGGCGGGCGCGTACGAGCACCAGATGATCGTCCCCCAGATCACGGCGATCGTGCTGGGAACGTCCCTGGCGAAAATGTCATAGAAGGCGCTGAGCGGGTAGTCGCGCTCGGAGCGGCGCTCCTCGGCCCGCAGCAGCCCCCTGATCCCTTCCGTGAGCTTGCCGGGCACGTCAGGGCCGACGAACGCCTGCGTGGAGCCGGGCTCCTCGGCGAAGTCGGGCCCGCGCGGGATCACCCGGGCGGGCAGCACGGCGGCGGGATGGCCGGTGCGGCGGGCGGGCGTGCCGCGCGGCGGCGGCGCGAGGTGCCAGCGGCCGTCGGCGGGATCGTGCAGGTGCCAGCGCGCGTGCGCCCCGAACAGCCACCTGTCTCCGTCGGGGGTCACCAGGACCCTGGCGGCGACGAACTGGGCTCGTGCGGGCACGGGAAGCCCCTGCCAGCGCGGGTTCGCGACCATCGCGCGGACTTCCGCCTCGGCGGCGGCGAACGCATCCCAGGGGCGCACGGCGGCCATCGTACTTGGCCGATCGGGATCGACAATGGGGTTCACACGGCAGAATGTCCGCTATGAGGGCAAAGATGGTCGGGATTTTGACGGTCGCGAGTGTGGTCGCCGGGTGTGGGACGGCGACCACCGCGCAGCCGTCCCCCACCGGCCCCGGGGTGCTGACCCTGAAGGACGCCTCGCCGCCCACGCCTGGAGGAGAGGTGGGCTCGGCGTCCGACGAGTTCGGCGGCGCCACCGATCTGCTGTCCGTCTGGAGCAAGCTGAGCGACACCGAGAAGGACGTCGACCGCATCACCAAGCTGGACGTCAACACCACCGCGAAGGGCTCCCTGTACTTGGAGCCCAAGGTTTCCGCCTGGTTCGACGGCTTCCGCGGCCCTTTCGTCTACCAGGAGCTGGCCGGGAACATCGTCATGTACGCGCGGGTCAAGGTCCAGGGGCGGAAGACGGCCAAGCCGCGGCAGAAGTTCTCGCTCGGCGGCCTGATGGCCCGGCTGCCCGGCTCGTACGCCAAGCCCAACTGGGTGTCGGTCACCACCGGTACGGCCGACAAGACCAATCAGATCGAGGTCAAGTACACCAAGGACGGCAGCTCCAAGCCGGTCGAGC
This sequence comes from Nonomuraea rhizosphaerae, assembly GCF_019396405.1. Classification (GTDB taxonomy): domain Bacteria; phylum Actinomycetota; class Actinomycetes; order Streptosporangiales; family Streptosporangiaceae; genus Nonomuraea; species Nonomuraea rhizosphaerae. Next base: position 19,128 of record NZ_JAHKRL010000314.1, read on the forward strand.
TGCCGGTGAAGGGCGCCTGGGTGGACCTGGTGCTGGCCCGAGTTGGACGCGCCGCCGTCGCCCTGTACAAAGAAGACGGCGGCGTCTGGAAGGTCGGCAGGCGCTGGCAGTCAGATTTGCCGGAGGTGCTGCAGTGGGGCATGACCGCCTACACCGACTGGGAGAGCTACGCCGCGCTCAGGAAGGACCCCGCCAAGGGCAACGCCACCCAGGTCAAGGGCACGGCCGATGTCAGGATGACCGTCGACTTCGTCCGGTTCCTCCGGCCCGAGCTGCCCGATTACGCTGACCCGCTCAACACCGCGTCGGTCCCGGACGAGGTCCTGATCAAAGTTCTGACGCCGTCCGGTGCCTGAGAGCCTTGGCCATGTAGGTGTCGGGTGTGCGGGCGAAGATCTCCCGGTCGTCGTCGGTCAGCTCGCGCACGATCTTGCCCGGCACCCCGGCCACCAGCACTCCGGCCGGGATCTTCTTGCCGGGGCCGATCACCGATCCGGCCGCGACAAGGGTGCCGGCCCCGATGCGGGCGCCGCCGAGCACGATGGCGCCGATCCCGATCAGCGCCCCGGCCTCCACGTGAGCGCCGTGCACCATGGCCTTGTGGCCCAGGCTGACCCGGTGCTCAAGGACCGCCGGCTCACCCTCGTCCGAATGGAGGCAACACAGATCCTGTACGTTGCACTCCTCGCCGACTTCGATCCGCTCGTCGTCCCCACGGAGAACGGAGCCGTACCAGATGCTGGACGCCCGGCCCACGCGAACCTTACCCACCACGACGGCTCCCGGCGCGATGTACGCCTCGGGATGAATGTCCGGGACTGCCCCGTTGTCCAATGCTGCTATGTACACCTGCACCATCGTAATTCCCGGTCCAGGTGTGGCGTTCCGGTTGCGGACGTGGGCAGATGGCAGGAAAGTCGATTCCTGACGTCTCGTCGTCAGACCCTTACAACCCGCAGTTTTCCCCCGCCTCACGCAAACCCTTAGGTAACCCCCATGACAAACCAGCACGAGAGCATTCCCGATCTGATGCAAGAGGACACCTTCGAAGTCGTGATGCGCGGTTACAACCGCCGTCAGGTTCACGACTACATGCTCCGCACCCGTAACCAAGTCAGAGATCTGGAAGAGCGGCTGGCACGAGCGATCGACCAGGCTGAACAGGGCCGTGTCGAGCTGGCGGAGGCCAGGCGGCGCATGGTCGAGGCGCCGCAGAGCTACGAGGACCTCAGCCCGAGGCTGGCGCAGATCCTCAAGCTGGGCGAGGAGGAGGCCGCGGCCAAGAAGTCCGACGCCGAGGCCGAGGCCACCAGTGTGCGTGACGCCGCCAAGTCGGAGGCCGAGCGGCTGGTCACGTCCGCGCGTGAGACGGCTGACAACATCCTGACCTCCGCCCAGGCGGAGGCCGAGCGGCGGGTCGGCGAGGCCACCCAGGCCGCCGAGCGCATGCTGGCGCAGGCGGGCGCCGACGCGGACGAGAAGCTGACCAGCGCCCGCACCGAGGCCGAGGACACCCTGCGTGAGGCGCGCACCGAGTCCGAGAGCCTGCTCACCTCCGCCCAGCAGGAGGCCGAGCAGCTCCTGGCCACCACCGGCGCGGAGGCCGAGCGGACCATCTCCGCCGCCCGCGCCGAGGCCGACTCGACGCTGAACGCCGCCAACAAGCGGGTCGCCGCGCTTGACGAGCACGCCGGCCGCCGCGTCGAGTACCTCACCAACACCCACACCGAGGTCGTACGGAGGCTGACCGAGATCGGCTCGGTGCTCGGCGACCTCATGCAGAGCGAGGGCAAGGCCGGGGCGCTGGTCGTCGAGCCGGCCGGCCGGCCGGAGGCCGAGATCGTCGCGGGGCCCGCCCACGAGACCCCCATGCTGGAGGCGGCCGAGCCCGCCGCGCAGGAGCCCGTCGCGAACGAGCCCGTGCCGCACGAGCCGGTGTCGCAGGACGACGTCCGGGTGATCGTCGAGGACAACCCGGCCGAGCGTACGGCCGAGGTCCACCGCCCGTCCCAGCACGACGAGACCGACGTGGACATCATCGGCCGTCTGTCGGACGCCCGTAAGTAGAGTGCTCGCCCCGAAGGGCCCCGCCGGTCACGGACCGTCGGGGTCCTTCGGCGT
>NZ_JAHKRL010000315.1 GCF_019396405.1 Nonomuraea rhizosphaerae
CTGAAGGTCGTCGAGGGCCCGTCGGTCCCCGTCGCCCGCGCGGGCGACGCCCACGCGATGGTCGCGGCGCGGGGGACGGTGGGGAAGGTCACGCTCGTGCTCGACGACCAGACCTGGGGCCTTCCAGCCGCGCCGGCCTGACGTCGGCGGGCGCCAGAAGCGGTCCGTCAGCGCGGAGGGCTTTGCGGAGTAATGATGTAAGCATGGATGATTACTCCCGCGTCGTCTCGTCCGTGGCGGCCGAGATCCTGCCCAAGGTCGCCAGCGTGCGGGCGAACCGGGGCAGCGGGTCGGCCGTGGTCTTCACCTCCGACGGTTTCCTCCTGACGAACGCGCACGTCGTGGGCTCGTCCCGGTCGGGCTCCATCGCGTTCTCCGACGGCACGTCCGGCGAGTTCCTGGTCGTGGGCCGTGACCCGTTGTCGGACCTGGCGGTGATCAGGGCGCAGGTCCCCACCCCCGAGCCCGCCGTGCTGGGCGACAGCGACGAACTGGTCGTCGGCCAGCTGGTGGTGGCGGTGGGCAGCCCGCTCGGACTGGCCGGCTCGGTGACGGCCGGCGTTGTGTCGGGCCTCGGACGGTCACTGCCCGCGCGCAGCGGCTCGGCCGTACGGCTGATCGAGGACGTTATCCAGACGGACGCGGCGCTCAACCCCGGCAACTCGGGCGGCGCGCTGGCCGACTCCCAGGCCCGGGTGGTCGGCATCAACACGGCGGTCGCCGGCGTCGGGGTCGGGCTGGCCGTGCCGGTCAACAGCACCACCCGTTCGATCATCGCCACGCTGATCAAGGACGGGCGGGTGCGGCGGGCGTACCTGGGGCTGGTCACCTCACCCGCGCCGCTGCCCGAGTCGCTGCGCGCCCGGACCGATCAGGACAGCGCCCTGCGCGTGGTGGAGGTCATGCCCGGCTCGCCCGCCGACCGGGCCGGCCTGCGGGCGGGGGACCTGGTGCTGAGCGCGGGCCGGCAGCCGGTGGGGGACGCGCAGAGCCTGCAGCGGCTGATGTTCGCCGAGGCCATCGGCCGGCCGCTGCCGATCACGGTGCACCGCAACGGCGCGCTGGTGGACGTCATCGCCGAGCCGGTCGAGCTGACCAGCCGGACGTGACCAGGCGTATCAGGCCCGCCGGGGCCCGACCAGCCCCGACGTGAGCAGTGCGGCCTGATCGGCCGGGCCGGGGGAGTCAGGCGGTCGGCGGGGCCGGCTCCGCCGATGCTTCCGGCGTCAGCCGCCCCGCCGGCGCGGCGGCAGAGAAGGCCGAAGGCGTCGAGGAGGCAGAGGCGGCGGGTGTGGCTGTGAACGCCGAAGGAGCAGCCTGCCCGGCCTCGGGTTCCGTGCCGGGGTCAGGGGCAGGGGTGGCGGCCGGGGCCGGGCGAGCCGGGCGGACGTAGGTGCCGTTGCGGCGGGCCAGCAGCTCCGCGATCAGCTTGTCCCACTTCTCGCCGATCACGTCGTTGTCGTACAGCCGCGCCGTCTCCAGCGCCCCCGCCGCCAGGTCGTGGCGGAGCTGCTCGTCCTCGATCACCCGAAGGACGGACGTGGCGAGGTTGGCGTTGGTACGCGGCTTGACCAGCAGCCCGTCGACCCCCGTGGTGATCATCTCCTTGGGGCCGTGCGGGCTGTTGAAGCTGACGATCGCCAGCCCCTTGGCCATGGCCTCCAGGATCGTCATCGGGAAGCCCTCATGACGCGAACTCAGCACGAAGATCGACGCCTTCTCCAGTTCGGCGCCCACGTCGGAGGTCGGCCCCGGCAGCTCGACCTTGCCCTCCAGGCCGGCGTCGATGATCTGCTGGCGCAGGTTGTCCTCCTGCGGGCCGGCGCCGAAGATGCGCAGCTTCCAGTCCGGGTGGGCCCGGGCGACGGTCTCCCAGGCGACGATCAGCCGGTGGAAGCCCTTGATCCTGGTCAGCCGCCCGACCGCGACGGCCACCTTGGCGTCCAGCTTGGCGACGTCGCCGGTCATGGGCGGCACCGCGTTGGGGATGCGAACCAGCCTGCGCGGCTTCTTGGGCAGCGATTCGCGGTAGTCGCGCAGGTCGGCCTTGGTGAGCGTGACCAGGGCGTCCATGCGGCGGTAGCGCCACTTGATCAGCTCCTGGATCGGCTCGGCCTGCGTACGGAAGGCCACGTGCTCCTGGCCGATGGTGATCAGGCCCGGCGGCGCGAGCTGGGCCATGGCCAGGTTCAGGCCCGGCCTGGTGGAGATGAGCACGCCGGTGTCCAGGGAGCGGATGAAGCGGGCCAGCTTCAGGTCCGTCCACATGTTGAAGCGGTGGTAGGCCGACTCCTCCGGCGGGATGATCCTGCTGGGCAGCTTCGACAGCATCGCGCGCATCGGATCGGGGTTCAGGCGCGTACGGTCGTCCAGGAAGCGGAACTTCACCCGCGGATCGATCGGGAAGAAGGGCTCGTCGGCCTCCTTCAGGATGCTCACGATCTCGACCTCGTGGTGCTGGGCGAGGTAACTGGCCAGGTTGAAGACCGTCCGGATCGTGCCGCCCATCCCGTACGCGTGCAGGATCAGAATGCTGACCTTGTCCGTGGACGGAGGCGGCGCGTTGCGCGCCTTTCGCCGGTTGTAGCCCTTGTAGAGCCTGACCATCGCCGACTTGCCCTTGCGTGCCAGTGCGCGCACCTGAGGTGTCCCCCTTGGTCGGAAAGTGTCACAACACACGTGGCCGATGGCGACCTGGTACGCGGCGCCACCGGCTTATTGTCCCGCTTTGGCAGAGTGTCCTGTCCATCCCCGTGGACTAACCCTGCCTATGATCTTTAGACGCTCTGAGGGCTTTCAAGGTTGCATGCGTGGTCTGCGCGCATGGTCGGGAGTGTGCGGGGGACGCTCGGACAGCAGGCCGAGCGCCACGTCGATGGCCTTCTCGAGCTGGGTGTCCACGCCGGCCGCGTAGTCCTGCGGCGTGATGTCGACCTCGATGTCGGGATCGGTGCCATAGTTCTCCACCCGCCACCCCACGTCGTCGAAGGCGAAGGAGAACTCCGGCTGCGTGGTGAGCGTCCCGTCGGCCAGCCGGTGCCGCGGCCAGATCCCGATGACGCCGCCCCAGGTGCGCCTGCCCACGAGCGGGCCGAGGCCGAGCAGCTTGAAGGTGTGGCTGAAGATGTCGCCGTCGGAGCCCGCCCACTCGTTCGTGATCGCCACCAGCGGGCCGCGCGGCGACTCCGGCGGGTACGGCTGCGGGCCGCCCCAGCGCGGGTAGTCGTACCCGATCCGCCTGCGGGCCAGCTTCTGCAGCAGCAGCGCGGAGACGTTCCCGCCGCCGTTGAAGCGGACGTCCACGATCAGGGCGTGCCGGTCGTGCTCGGCCAGGAAGCCACGGTGGAACTCGGCGTACCCGTCGGTGTCCATGTCGGGCACGTGAACGTAGCCGAGGCGGCCGCCGGAGCGCTGGTGGCACTGGGCGCGGTTGAGGTTCACCCAGTCGCGGTAGCGGGCGGGGCGCTCGTCGGCGACGGCCCGCGCGGTGACGGTGAACAGGCGGCCGTCGCGGCGCAGCGTCAGCTCCACCTCCTCGCCCGCCTGATTGACCAGGCGCTCGTTCGGGGTGATGGCCGCACGGCCGGGCGCGGCGGGGGCGGCGGTGTCCGTGGCGGGCTCGCCGATCGGGGTGGCGCTGTCCGTGGCGGGCTCGCCGATCGGCGTGGCGGCGTCCGGGGCGGGGGCGGTCTGCTCGCCCGGAGGGGCGGTCGCGCCGATCGGGGCGCCGTTGACGGCCAGGACCTCGTCGCCCGGCCGCACGTCCAGGCCGGGGCGGGTGAGCGGCGAGGTCGCCCCGGGGTCCCACGGGTCGCCGACGACGATCGCGCCGATGTGGTAAACGCCGTCGCGGAAGTCCCAGTCCACGCCGAGCTTGCCCTGCGTGTAGTCGGGACCGGGACGGTACTCGCCGCCGCTCTCGTACGCGTGACTCGTCGCCAGCTCGCCGTGCAACTCCCACAGCAGGTCGGAGAACTCACCACGGGTGCCGACCCGCTCGACCAGCGGCAGATAACGATCGTAGATGGCGGGCCAGTCGATCCCGGCCATGTCCTCGGCCCAGAAGTGCTCCCGCTGCAGCCGCCACGCCTCCCGGAACATCTGCCGCCACTCCGCCGCCGGGCACACCGACACCTTGACCCGCGACAGGTCGATCCAGCCGCTCTCCCGGCCGGGCGGGTCGTCGTCGCCGCCCTCCGGCACCTCGTCCGCCTTGACCACCCGCAGCCGATCGCCCGCCCGGTACAGCAGCGTCCTGCCGTCACGGCCGAGCTCGAAGTCGGTGACGTCCCGCGCGAACGTCTCCCGCCTGCCCTTGGCGAAGTCGTACAGCTCCAGGAGGTCCGGGCCCTGCAGCGGGCTGCTGAGCACCAGCGCCTTGCCGGGCAGCCCGGCGATCCGCTCGTACCGGCCCTCGGGCAGCGGGAACGCGGTCACGCGGCGGGCCAGCCCCTCGACGTCCACGGTGAGCGGCCCCGGCTCCTCCTCCTCGTCGTCCTCCTCCTTGGCCTCCAGCGGGCGCGGCGCCTGGACGAACGGGTCCGGCACGTCGGCGCGCAGCGTGACCGCGTACGGACGGCCGCCCAGCGGGAAGCTCAGGTCGAACTGGAGCTCGTCATGGACCGGGGCGAACACGCGCCGGCCGATGAAGTACAGGTAGCGCCCGCCCGGGTCGAACGCCGGACGGGAGTCCTCCAGCAGCGGCTCGGTCGCGGGCACGGTCCTGCCGGTCCCCGGGTGGTGCAGCATGATCGCGGTGGTGCGGGCGTCGAGCGGACTGGCGTACGCGAGCCACTCGCCGTCGTGCGACCAGGCCGGGTCGGCCGGCGCGCCGTGCGCGTTGGCCTCCACGAGCGTGGCCCGGCCGGTGGTCAGGTCGAGGAGGTGCAGCTCGTGGCGGTGGTTGGTGACGGCGATCCGGTCGCGGGCGGGGTCGGGGACCAGCGCGGTGACCCGCCCCAACCGCCCCACCACCCGACCCCCCACCCCAGCCCCTGGCCCGGTGTCCGCTCCCGGCCCGGCGTTCGCCCCGGCACCCGGTTCCGCCCCGCCGTCTCCTCCCACCGTGATGTCCGTCCCGGCGTCTGCTTCGGCTGTCCCTGGGGTGGCGTCGAGGACGACCAGTCGTTCCTCGTCCTCCTCGTCGCTGGCGGCGGCGATGAGGCGGCGGCCGTCGTTCAGGAACGTCAGGAACCGGTAGCGAACCCCGTCCGGCTCGCCGTGCTGCCGCACCGGCCCCTCCCAGTCCGCCATCGAGTACGCCTTGCCGCGCGTGGTGACGGCCAAGCCGCTGCCGTCCGGGCTGAGCGTGGCGCTGTCGAGATAGTCCTCGGCCTCCACGAACCTGCGGTTGCGCTGCGTCCTGGAGCTGGCCAGCCGCACGTCGATCCGCCGCGGCGCGCCTTCGAGGTCGAGCAGGTACAGGTCGGCGCCCGCGTGATAAACGAGCCGCCTGCCGTCGCCGGACAGGTTGCGCGCGTAGTAGTCGTCGTGGTGGGTGTGCTTGCGCAGGTCGCCGCCGTCCGGGGTGCAGGAGTACACGTTGCCGACGCCCTCGTGGTCGGACAGGAAACACACGCGTCCGCCGCTCCAGCAGGGGGAGGCCAGGTTGCCCGGCAGGCGGATGAGCCGGCGGAAGCGGCCCTCGCCGTCGGGGTCGATCCACAGGTCGCCGACGGTGCCGCCGCGGTAGCGCTTCCAGCGGGCCGGGTCCGCGGTGTTGCGGCCCAGCACGATCATGCCGCCGGGGCCGTACGCGATCGAGTTCGCCGGCCCGTACGGCAGCCGCTCCGGCACGCCTCCCGGCGTCACCCGGTGCAGCCACTTGCGGCCCTCGAACGGCTGGCACTCGTCGCTGGCGTACAGGATGCGCCCGCCGGGATCCCAGCCGGTCACCGTGCACCGGGCCCCGTGGTAGGTGACCCGCTGGGCCGCACCCCCGTCGGTGGGCATCACGTACACCTCTTCGGGCCCCTCCTCCCGCCCGACGAACGCGAGCCGGTCACCGCGCGGTGAGATGCGCGGATAGCCCGCCTCCGCCACGCCGGCGGTCAGCCGGAACGCGCGGCCGCCGCGGGCGCAGACCATCCACAGGTCGTCCTCGGCGGCGAAGACGACCACGTCCTGGAAGACGGCGGGAAAGCGCAGATAGGCCGACATGGCACCATGCCCTCGACGGTGGGGCCCTCGACGGTCGGGCAGCCGCGGCCTTTCCGGCCACGGCTGCCTGATCACGTCACCGGGTCAACCCTCGGTGGACTTCCTCGTCGCCTCTTTCTTGGTGCCCTTGGTCTGGCGATTCGACTTGATCGACTGCTTCTTCGCCTTGCCGGACTTGGTGGACGACTTCTTGTTCGTCTGTGCCATGGTTCCCCCCGAAACGGATGATGACGGATTCGTACATCAACCCCTTTAGTGCCCATTCAGGGTAGAAAACCGACATCACGCTTTTGTGGGGCGATCGCCGGACGGTTCGGACCACCAGACGCCCTCACCGTGCGACAGTCCGGGCAGTGACAGCTCGAACTCGTGCACCACCGCCGCCGGGATGTCCCCGCCCACCAGCCAGGCCTCCCCGCGCCGTTCCACGTCGGCCACCTCGGCGCCCAGCGCCGACAGCCGGGCGGTCGCCGCGCTCAGCGCCTCCGGCGGAACTTCCAGCTCGAAGCGGTGACACGGCTCGTACACGCGGGTCCCGGCCTGCCGCAGCGCCTGCATCAGCACGAGCGGTGTCCGCCCGCGGAAGTCGGCCGCCGTGCTCACCGGCGCCGAGTACCCGCTCCTGATCAGCGTGATCAGGACGTCGGTGACCGGCCACCCGCGCGGCCCGGCGGCCAGCGAGTCGCGCACGGTGTCCTCGATCGCCCGGTGGAACGCCAGCGGCAGCGACCCCAGATCCACCTCCATCCGGTAACCGACGCCCGACCCGATCGGCGCGGGCTCCACGCGCAGGCCGACGGTGGCGCAGAACTCGTTGCGGCCGTGACGCAGGATCTCCTCGACGGCCTCGCCCCGGCGGACGGGCCGTTCGAGAAGGACGGGCCGGGTCGGCTCGAACTCCGCCGCCACCCCGAACTCCTCGGCCAGCGTCTCGGCGATGACCTCCTTCTGCACCTCCCCGTACAGCAGCACCGACGTCTCGCCGCCGGGCAACGCGCGGGTGCCGATCAGCGGGTCCTGCTCGGCCAGGGCGGCGAGCGCCGCATGCAGGCGGCCCTCCTGGCCGGGCACGCGCGGCCTGACCACGGTCTCCAGCGTGGGCGCGAGGAAGTGCCCGGCTCCGGGGTCGTCCGGCGCCGCGCCGAGGTGATCGCCTACGCGGATGCCGGGCACACCGCGCACTTTGGCGATGTCCCCGGCCACCGCCTCTGCGGCGTCGGACCCAGCCACTTGAATGGCGGTCGGCCGCCCCTCGTACGTTGCACCACCCCCGTCGAACATCGTGTGAGATCTCTCGTACGGCGCACCGGACCTCTCGTACGGCGTGCTGGGCCTGAAGAAGCGCACTCGCTGCCGCGCCTGGAGCGTGCCGGAACGCATCCGTACGTACGCGAGCTTCTCCCCGGCGTGGCCGCGCTCGATCGCGAACACCGTCCCTCGCACGGCCTCGTCCGGGTCCCCCTCGCCCGGGACCGTGGCGGGCAGCAGGCCGAACGCGTCCAGCAGGTCGCCCACGCCCTGCCCGGTCATCGCCGACCCGAACACCACCGGATGCAGCACCCCGTCGGCGCACTGCTGGGCCATCGCCGCCCGCAGCATCTCACCGCTCGGCCGCCGCCCCTCGACGAGCAGCTCCAGAATGCTGTCATCGTGCTCGGCCAGCACTTCCGCCGCCACGTCCGCAGCATTTGTGACGTTCGTGAGGTCCGTGGCCGTCACGGCATTTGTGGTGTCTGCAGGGGGCGTGGTGTCCACGAGCTTCGCGGCATCCGTGGCGGCCGCAGTGTCCGCCACGCTCGTGGCGTTCGTGGCGGTCGCGAAGTTCATGGGCTCGGTGCCGGCGTCGGGGCTGCCGATGTGCCGGACGGTGTTCAAGGGCACGCAGTACGGGGTCAGCCACCGCCGTACGTCGGCCAGCAGCTCACCCTCCCGGGCCCCGGCCCGGTCGATCTTGTTGATGAAGATCAGCGTGGGCACCCGCAGCCTGCGCAGCGTCTTCATCAGCAGGCGGGAGTGCGGTTGCACCCCTTCGACGGCCGACAGCACCAGCACGGCGCCGTCGAGCACGCCGAGCGCCCGTTCCACCTCGGCGACGAAGTCGGCGTGGCCGGGCGTGTCGATCAGGTTGACCCGCAGCTCACGGCCCGCCTCCGGAACGGTGAAGGAGGCGACGGCCGTGCGGATGGTGATGCCGCGGCGTCGTTCGATCGCGCCGCTGTCTGTCTGGGTGCTGCCGTCGTCGACGCTGCCCAGCCGGCCGATCGCGCCGGTCCGGAACAGCAGCCGCTCGGTCAGGCTGGTCTTACCCGCGTCTACGTGCGCGAGGATCCCGATGTTGAGTATGCGCATGCGTGGTCGAAGCCTCGAAAACTCTCGTGCCAATGGGGCGCTGGGAGATTTCGGGGCACCGCATGGTGTACTCCTGCTCGTGGGACGTCAGAGACCGGCTCATCCTGCCACCAGCCTTGGTGAGGCCGCCAGCGATTATTCGCCGCCCAGGAGGGGGAGCGTGAGCTGCTGCGCCGCTGGGGGCTTGGGGAGGGGAGGCCGTGCGCTACGGGCCGGCGCCGGGGCAGGCAGGTTCAGGCACTCGGACCGGGTGGCCGGGTTCGTGGCCGGGGTGGGGCGTCGGCCGATGCCGTACTGCTGGGCCAGTTCCTTGACCCGGTCGGTGATGCGCCGCTGGTAGGACTCCGGAGCGTACGCGCCCCGCCCGTACAGCTCCAGGTAGCGCGGCACCAGCCGCGGATGCTCGCGTGACAGCCACGCCAGCCACCACTGGCGGGCGCCCGGCCGCAGGTGCAGCACGATCGGCGACAGGTGCGTGGCGCCCGACTCGGCGATCCGCCTCACCGTGCGTTCGAGCTGGGCGGGGGAGTCGGTCAGGTACGGCAGGATCGGCGCCATCAGCACGCCGCAGGGGATGCCGCTGTCGTTGAGCGTGGCGCACGTCTCCAGCCGCCGGTCCGGGGCGGGGGTGCCGGGCTCGACCGAGCGCCACACGTCGGTGTCGACGAAGCCGGCCGACACGGCGGCGCTCACCCGGGTCACCTCGGCGGCCTGCGTCAGCAGGTCGAGGTCGCGCAGGATCAGCGTGCCCTTGGTGAGGATCGAGAACGGGTTGGCCGCGTCGCGCAACGCCGCCAGGATGCCGCGCATCAGCCGGTAGCGGCCCTCGGCCCGCTGGTAGCAGTCGACGTTGGTGCCCATGGCGATGGGCTCGCCGCGCCAGCGGGGCGCGGCGAGCTCCTTGCGGGCCAGCTCGGCGGCGTTGACCTTGACGACGATCTTGGAGTCGAAATCCGCCCCCGCGTCAAGGTCGAGGTATTCGTGGGACTTGCGGGCGAAGCAGTAGACGCAGCGGTGGCCGCATCCCCGATAGGGGTTGATCGTGTGCTCGAACGGCACCCGGCTGGCCGCCGGCACCCGGTTGATGATCGACCGAGCATGGATCTCGTAGAAGGTCATCCCCTTGAACTCGGGGGTGTCGAACGTACGGGTGACCGCGCCGCGGGCGAACAGCGGCGCGACCGGATCTTCCGGGCCCGGCTCGATCAGCCGTAAGTTGTCCCAGCGCATCCCATGATTAGAACAAAGGTTCGACGAAGATCGCAAACGGAAAGAGGTTGCAATTACCTGCCCAGGCGGGGGCTAATGATCTTCAGGGTTGGGCAGAAACCCCGCACAGAGCTTGCGTTCCGGAGGTGCACCTATGGCCTGGTCGCAGGACGAGGAGCGGATGCTGGCACAGATCGAGCGGCACCTCGTCGACGACGATCCTCGTCTCGTGGCACGACTGGAGTCGTTCAACGAGCGGGCCCGCCGTGGCGAGGAGAAGTCTGTCAAGGTGCCGGGCGAGCGCCGCAGACCGCGTCGTTCGACGGTCATCATCCTGATCAGCTGGCTGCTGATCGCCACCCTCGTCGCTACCCTGCTGATCATGGTTCTGCGTCATGAGGCCGCAGCGGCCCTGGCGCTGGCCACCACACTCTGACATCCAGCGATATCCGGCACACTACGAGCCGGCGTCCATCGAGCGAGATGGCCGCCGGTTGTCGGGTGCCCTGGGGAGGGACGGGCGCTCCCCGTAAGGGCTGATGCCGTGAAGGGCTGGTGCCGTGAAGGGCTGACGCCGGTGAGGGGCCAGGGGCCCCTCAGCCGACGGCTTCATCGGTCAGATCTCGCAGGACCCCTCCAGGTCCCCCGAGTCCGACGTGCAGGTGTCGGTGCCGCTGTTGCCGAACAGGCTGTCGTTCCCGGACACCCCGTCCACCCCGAGCAGCGTGTCGTTGTTCGCCCCGCCGAACATCGTGTCGCCGCCGCTGCCGCCCGTCAGCGTGTCGGCGCCGCCCTGGCCGCTCATCGCCTCC
>NZ_JAHKRL010000316.1 GCF_019396405.1 Nonomuraea rhizosphaerae
CCGGCCCACGACCGCTACCGGACGGCGTCCGGTAGCGGCGAACGCGCCCGCATCACCGAGGACGTGAGCCGCCGCGACCGAGAGGTCCATGGCGAGCTCGGCCGTGAGGTCGCGGCCCGCGACCCCACGGACGCCGTCGGTGCCGAAAAGGCGCGACAATTTAGCGCTTGCTGTACTGCGGAGCCTTACGGGCCTTCTTGAGGCCGTACTTCTTCCGCTCCGTGGCGCGCGCGTCACGGGTGAGGAAGCCGGCCTTCTTCAGCGGCGGGCGGTTGACCTCGACGTCGAGGATCGCCAGCGCACGCGACAGGCCCATGCGCAGCGCGCCGGCCTGGCCGGTCACGCCGCCGCCGTCGATGCGGGCGATGACGTCGAACGCCTCCTCGGCGCCGAGCACCACGAAGGGCTCGTTGACGATCTGCTGGTGGACCTTGTTGGGGAAGTAGGCGTCCAGCGAACGACCGTTGATCGTCCACTTGCCGGTGCCGGGGACGATGCGCACGCGGGCGATCGCCTCCTTGCGGCGGCCGGTGCCGTACGAGTTGCCCGTGGTGACGGGCTTGCGGACGGGCGCGTCGGCGCTGGCGGCGGACTCGGTGGTGTACTCGGACGGGAAGTCCTCGCTGGAGGTGTCATCCAGCTCGGGCTCGACGGCCGTCTCGACACCGGTGGGCTCAGCCACGGTTCTCCTCTAACTCTTTCGATCTACTACTGGGCGATCTGGGTGATCTCGAACGGCACCGGCTGCTGGGCCTGGTGCGGGTGCTCAGAGCCCGCGTAGACCTTCAGCTTCTTGGCCATCTTCCGGCCGAGGGAGTTCTTCGGCAGCATGCCCTTGACGGCCTTCTCCACGGCCTTGTCGGGCCGCTTCTCCATGAGCTCGCCGTAGGTGACGGAACGCAGACCGCCCGGGTAGCCCGAGTGGCGGTAAGCCTTCTTCTGCTCAAGCTTGTTGCCGCTGAGCGCGATCTTGTCCGCGTTGATGACGATGACGAAGTCACCGGTGTCGACGTGGTTGGCGAAGATCGGCTTGTGCTTGCCGCGGAGCAGGATCGCGACGTGGCTGGCCAGCCTGCCCAGCACGACATCGGTCGCGTCGATGACGTACCACTGACGCTGAACGTCGGCGGGCTTCGGTGAGTACGTGCGCACGGTCGTAGCCTTCTTTATGCTCGCGTCTTCGGCGCGCTGCCGGATGCGACAGCGCTGAGGTCGGTCGGTGCGGGCACGCGACAGCCCGGACCTTCCGTCTCCGCGAGATAGGAGATGACGCCGGACGCGCCGCGCATCGGTCGCGCTGGACCTATGCACACAACGAACGATTAGGTTACCCGCCCACCTGGATGCAGGTCAAAAGAACGGGAACCATGCGCCAGTCTACCCGACCGCAGAACGGTTCGGTTTCGGTTCCCTGGGACCCCTTCTTCACCAGGACCAGACATCCCTATCGTTGGCAGCGGTATGTGGCACAACTCTCGCACCCGGCAGACCAGGCGGCGCCGGAGCCATCTGGGCGTGCTCACATGCCTGATGGCGGCCCTGTTCACGGGCGTGCTGATCGGGCGGATGACCGACGATCCGGAGCCGACCGGCCACATCTACCTCAACGAGACCGCGCCACCGGCCGCCGCGACAAAAGTGACGCCGACCCCGAAGAAGGCGCAGCCGTACGCGGGGCGCATCGCGCGGCAGACCACCACCACGGTGGTGCCGCGCGGCCGGGTCACGGTCAAGCCCACCAAGCCCGCGCAGGACGAGAACACGATCCCCGGCTACACGGCCGACGACCCGGCGCGGGTGCTCGGCGACCAGGCCGTCGAGGTGTCGCCGGCGATGGCGTCCAGGGTCGTCACGCTCACCAACGCCGCCCGGGCCAAGCGCGGCTGCGGCCCCCTTCGTACGGACGGCCGGCTCACGGCGTCGGCCCGCGCCCACTCGCTGGAGATGGCGCGCAGCGGCAAGTTCAGCCACGAGTCACCCGGCGGCGAGTCGCCGTGGGACCGCATGGAACGAGCCGGATACCGGGCGGGCGCCGCCGAGAACATCGGGCGCGGCTACACCAGCCCCGAAGAGGCGGTACGCGGCTGGCTCGACAGCCACGACCACCGCCAGAACATCCTCAACTGCCGCATCACCTCCATCGGCGTCGGCGTCGTGGCCGGTCCCGGCGGTCCTTGGTGGACTCAGGACTTCGGATATTCATGACCGCCTTCACGGTAGTGTCGCCGCATGGGTTTTCCCGACGAACGTGACACCAGCATGGAGAACACCCCCCGCCGTTCTCGCAGGGCCCGTGAGACCACCCGCAATCCCTTCGAGCCGGCCACGCCCGGCGGCGCCGAGTCCGGTGGCGGCTTCGGCGCGACGCAGCCCGGCGGGTTCGGCGCTCCTCCCAGCGGCTTCGGCGCGACCCAGCCGGGCGGTTTCGGCCCGCCCGCCACGCCTTCGTCCGGCCGTGACCCCTTCGAGGCGGCCGGCTCCGGCGGCGCCAAGGGCGGCAAGCCCGAGAAATCCGGCAGGCGAGGAAAGCCCGACCAGGCCGGCGGCGACCAGCCCGAGGCGGGCGGCCGCAGGTCCCGCTCGCGCAAGGGCAACGACGAGGCCACGCCCGAGCAGGGGGCGGACCAGCCGGCCGTACGACGCAGCACCACGTGGAGCCCGTACGACGAGGAGAGCCGCTCGCGCGGCCCGCTCATCTTCACCATCGGCGGCGCGGCGATCCTCGCCCTGCTGGCCGGCGGCCTGGTGTGGATGTTCAAGTCGGGCGGCGCCGACCAGGCGACCCAGAGCCAGTCGGCCGACCGCACGTCCGCGCCGCTGCCGACGGCGCCACCCGGCAAGTACAGCTACGCGACCGACCGCAAGACCGACCCCGACCCGCTGACGGTGAAGGAGCTGTTCGGGGCCAAGAAGGTCACCGTGTCGGGGCGCTCGTACACGATGACGATCACCAGCAAGGTCAAGAAGTGCTCGGACGGGGTGGTCGGCGAGAAGATCACCAAGGCCCTGAAGTCCGGCAAGTGCACGCAGGTCGTACGGGCGAGCTTCCGCGACAAGGACGGCAAGGTCTTCGGGACGATCGGCGTGGCCAACCTCTCCAGCAGCAAGAACGCCACCAAGGTCAGCAAGGCCGGCAGCAAGACCGACTACGTCAAGCCGCTGCCCGGCAAGGACTCGGTCACCAAGACCCTCGGCACCGGCACCGGCGGCACCCAGATCTCGACCCATGGTCACTACGCGGTGATGATCTGGTTCGGCAACAAGGATGGCACCAAGCCGGACAAGAAGGGTCAGGCCAAGCTCACCCAGGCGATGGACGACGTCACCAAGGCCACCATTTACAAGGCACTCGACACCCGGACCCTGACCGGTCACCCGGGAGTCTGATCTACCGCGAACCCAGCCATAAACGCTCGAACGACAGCGCTGATCCAGACGGGAACGCCCATACCGGCATAACGATCTCGCGACTCTCGCTAGGCTCCCCCTTATGCGTGGCCAGGAACCTGGGTCTGAGAACGATCGTAGGGAATCCGACGGCTCGGCCGCACCGGCGACGCCACCGCCGAGCTTCGGCCAGCCCCTTCAGTACTCCGACACCCCGGCGCCCCAGAGGGCGCCAGGGGATATACCGGCATCGCCGACACCGCCCGTGCTTGGCGCGGGCGCTGACTCCGGTGTTGACGCCGCCGACGACGACGGCGGCTTCGACGCCTTTGACGACCCCCACGACGACTCCGCCACACGCCCCGGCGGGATCTTGCCATTTTCGGAGGGTACGGGGAGATTGTCCGCATTCTCGGGTACGCCATCGGACGCCGAACGCACGATCACCGGCGCATCGGCCTTCAACCCCCAACCGGGGTCGGGCCCGCAGTCGCCGTACGGCGCGCAACCGGCCTCGGGACCGTCCTACGGCGCCCAGCCGACCTCCGGGCCCCAGCCTGTCTCCGGGGGGCAGCCGTTCGACTCGCGGACGACCGATCCGCAGTCCGCCGCCTCTCATTCCGATCATTCCGATCATTCCGATGCCGACGACCAGCCCTTCCCCGGCACGCAGCCGTGGGAGGTGGAGGACGACGACGGCGCTCCGTACGACTGGTTCGCCGACCCGCAGGGCCCGCCGCGCCCGATGCGCGGCCGTCTGTCCAGGAACCGCCCCGCGTCACAGCCGGGCGCCACTGCCTCGCAGCCGTCCCCGGACGGCCCCGCCCCATCGGCGCAGCAGCTTGCGAGCGGCAGGCCGCCCGCAAGCACACCGGCCGCGGGAACGCCCACCACGGCAGCCCGGCCGGCCGCCACCCCGGAACCGGACCCCGAGGTCACCGCGTCCCAGTGGTCCCCCGCGGCGGGTCCGTGGCCCGCGCCCGTCCCCGAGGAGCCCGCCACCTGGGCGGCCGACCCCGTGGTGCCCGGCGCGCCGTCATGGGAGCCTCCGCCGGCGTTCACCGCCGCGGCGGCGGGCATGCAGGTCTGGCCCGCCCCCGTCGCCGACCCGCCCGCGATGCCGCCGTGGCCGGCCGCCACCGGCGAGATCGCGGTGGAGCCCGACGCCGACGACCAGACGGCGTACACCTCGCCGTGGAACGCCCCCTCGCCCGGCTCCCCCTCCTCCGGGTTCAGCTCCGCCGGTCGCGCCGCACCCGCCCCCGCCGCGGCGAGCGACTTCTCCGACCCGCCCGACGACGCTCCCACCAGCCCGGGCGGCCTCATCCCGCCCGCCGTCGGCGAGCAGTTCAGCAAGCGGAGCGACGACCTCAAGCGGTCGGTGTACGGCGGTCCCACCTCGAAGGGCCCCACGATCGGCGGCGCCGCCGACGCGAAGGAGCCCCCGGAGGACCCGGCCTCCCAGACCGACCCGAACATGACGGTCCCCCGCCCCTTCGACGCGAGAGGCGCGGCCACCCGCCCGTTCGGCTCCAAGGACGCCCCGGTCACCGACCCGGAGATCCCGCACCCGGCCGAGCCGGGCGACGTCCCGGTCTGGCCGCCGACCCCGCACGGCGACGCGGGCCACCCGGCGCCGCCCGAGCAGGAGGGCAAGCTGCCCGACCTGCCCTTCGAGGTGTGGGGCCAGAAGCCGGCCCCCGCCGCCACGGCCTCCCCCGAGCGGTCCACGCCGCCCGGCGGGCTGCCCACCCCGTACGCGCAGGGCGGCGCGTTCAAGCAGCCGCCGTTCCCGCAGGCCGCCCCGGCCCGGCCGGGCAAGCCCGGGGGCAAGAAGGCCCTGTTCATCACGCTGGGCGTGCTGGCGCTGGCCGGAGTCGCGACCGGCGGCTTCTACGCGTACAAGTCGGTCAGTTCCCCGTCCAAGTCGACCGCCACGACGGCGGCCACACGGTCCGAGGCGCCCGCGACCATCACCCCCGACACCAGCAGCACCCCGGTCGTCCCGGCGTCCTCGCTGCTCAACTCGGAGGAGACGGACCCGCGCAAGCTCTCCCTCTCGGAGGCGTTCCCGCAGAAGAAGTTCGACGCTGCCGGGGTCTCCTTCAACCGGGTCAAGACCGACATGACGAACAAGTGCGAGGACGCCTCCTCAGGCGCGTTCGCCGAGGCGCTGCGCCAGCAGAAGTGCAGCCGCATCGTACGGGCGACCTATGTCGACTCCAAGCGCCGCTACGCCGTGACGACCGGCATCGCCGTGCTGCCGACCAAGGACAACGCCATGGAGGCGGACAAGGCCAAGAACCTCGGCCGCAACATCTGGTTCCGTGGCCTGCCGTCGGCGAACGGCTCGGGCGGCGAGCGCGTGGAGATCGCCGGCGGCTACGCGGCGGGCCTGGTCTGGGGCCGCTACATCGTCTTCAGCTACGCCACCTACGCCGACGGGCACACGCCCAGCACCAAGGAGAAGACGCTCGGCAAGTTCAGCAGCGCCTTCCGCGACCAGACCTCGCTCGTGCTGGAGCGCCGCCTGGCCAACGGCTGATCAAGGGCTGGGGACAACGGGGCCGATCAAGGGTTAGGGGCAACGGGGCTGATCAAGGGTCAGCGGCCGGTCAGGGCGCGTCGCCGAGGGTCCGCACACGGCGGGTGGCGGCGGCCCTGGCGGCCAGCTCCTCGTCCGGCGGGTAGCACACCTCCTCCAGGCACAGGCCGTGCGCGGGCGCCACATGCACCCCGGAGTCGCGTACGGCTCGCGACAGCACCTCGCCCGGCCACTCCACGGGCCTGCGCCCGTCGGCGGCGGCCAGCAGCGAGCCGACCAGCGCCCGCACCATCGAGTGGCAGAACGCGTCGGCCACCACGGTCGCCACCAGCACGCCGTCGTGCCCGCGTACCCAGTCCAGCCGTTGCAGCCGCCGGATCGTGGTCGCCCCCTCGCGCTTCTTGCAGAAGGCGGCGAAGTCGTGCTCGCCGAGCAGCTCGCCCGCCGCCGCGTTCAGCGCGGCCAGGCCGAGCGGCCGGTTGTGCCAGACGACCTCGCGCCGTCGCAGCGGGTCCACCCCGCCGGGCGCGTCGGACACCCGGTACGCGTACCGCCGGGAGAGCGCGGAGAAACGGGCGTCGAAGCCCTCAGGAGCCACCGAGACCCGATGAACCCGTACGTCCGGTGCCAGTACCCCGGAAAACCGTCGTACGAGGGCAGAGAGCCGCTCATCGGCGTCCAGAGGTATCTCCCCGTCGCGCCGGAGCGCGCCGAACGACTCCTCGGCGACGTCCACGTGCGCCACCTGGCCGCGCGCGTGCACTCCGGAGTCCGTACGGCCGGCGACGGTGAGCGTCACGGGCTCGGGCAGCCGCAGGATCCGCACCAGCGCCTGCTCGATCTCCCCCTGGACGGTGCGCTGCGTGGGTTGCCGGGCCCAGCCGGCGAAGTCCGTCCCGTCGTAGGCGAGATCAAGGCGTAGCCGTACCACGATCGTCCTCCCGCAGCAGTGTTCGGAACGTTCCGGGGCATTCCGAAAAATCGCCCCGAAAACGCGAACAGGCCCGGACCCCCGCGAGAGGGTCCGGGCCCGATGTTCACCCGGCCTGAGAGATCAGGCCTCGTCCTTGTCCTTCTTCGCCTCGCCGGACTCGTCGGCCGTGTCCGCCTTGTCGGCGGTCTCCGTGGCCTCGGGAGCCTCGTCGGCGGTGGTCTCCTCGGCCGGAGCCTCGGTCTCCGTCTCCGTGGTCTCCTCCGCCGGAGCGGGGGCGGCCGGAGCGGCGGCCTGGGCCGCCGGACGCGCGGTGCGAACCGCGTTCAGCGGCTCGGTCACCAGCTCGATGACCGCCATCGGCGCGTTGTCGCCCTTGCGCGGCCCCACCTTGGTGATGCGGGTGTAGCCGCCGGGACGCTCGGCGAACGTCACGGCGATCTCCGTGAACAGGTGGTGGACGACGCCCTTGTCCTTGACGACCGTCAGGACCTGGCGACGGTTGTGGATGTCGCCCTTCTTCGCCTTGGTGATCAGGCGCTCCGCCAGCGGACGGACGCGCTTGGCCTTGGCGACCGTCGTACGGATCTTGCCGTGGCGGAACAGGTCCGTGGCGAGGTTCGCCAGGATCAGCCGCTCGTGCGCCGGGCTGCCGCCAAGACGTGCACCCTTGGTGGGCTTGGGCATGATGTGCTCCTTGTGGGGTTAACCCGCCCCGGCCGTGCCAGGTACCGGAGTCAGGCCGGGGACCACCGGTCGGCGGCCCCCGTTACGTTCACCCGCGCCCCGAAGAGGGGCGCGACATCAGTACTGCTCGGTCTCGACGTACGCGCTGTCGTCGTCGT
>NZ_JAHKRL010000317.1 GCF_019396405.1 Nonomuraea rhizosphaerae
CCTCCTCGCACTCATGGCACGCCGTTCTTGAAGATGTGGAAGCCCACGTCCGCGCCGATCCGATCCACGTCGGCCTGCTCGTGGAAGGTGGACCCGGACATGTCGACGGTCACGTTCACCCCGCCCGTCGCCGCGCCGGCCCCGCTGGCGTTCGTCATCGCGGACGCGCTGCTGGACATGTAGTCGACGCCCTGCATGCCGGCGATCTGGTTCTCGTTGATCACGACGGCCTTGGGCGCGTTCTTCGCCTTCCACTTCGCGAAGTCCTCAGACAGCCGGTCCATCTGCGTCTTGGTAGCCGCAGCCCAGGCCGCGAAGTCCTGGCTGAGCGCGTCCATCTGCGTCTTCGCCGCCGAACGGGCGGATGAGACGGCCTTGTGTGCGACGCCGGCCATCACCTCGTTGAGGGTGGGCCCCATCGACGACGCGCCGTTGATCATGCCCTGGATGGTGTTCGTGCCGATCTCGTGGAAGACCGTCGACGGCGACTTGATGCCGAGCAGGTTCTTGGCTCCGTCGATGGCGCCCTGCACGGTGCCCTTCGCGGCGTTGACCAGTTCGCCCGCCTTGGCCTTGATCCCGTTGATCATGCCGTTGATCAGGTCTTTACCGGCCTGAAGCAGCCACGTCCCGGCTTCGGACGCCCATTTCTTCAGGTTCTCCGGCAGGTTCTTCACCACGGCGATCAGGTTGTCGATGCCCTTCTGGCCTCGGGCTTTGATCTGGTCCCAGTTGAAGCCCATCGCCTCGCCGAGCAGCCGCATCCCGGTGTCGGCCAAGCTGCGGATTCCGCGGGTGCCGCCCTCGACGATGGAGCCGAGCCCGTTCCACAGGCCCTGCCAGTCGCCGGTCAGCACCGACTTGACGGCCTGGAAGATGCCCTTCAGGACCTCGATGAAGCCGCCGATCGCGCTGAGCACGAAGTCGAGGGCGCCGGTGACGATCGTGAGGATCTCGTCGCCCCACTCATCCCAGAACACCTTGATCCCGTCGAGGACTTCGACGACCAGGCCCTTGATGGACTCGAAGTATTCGCCGAATGTGTCTCTGAGCTGCGACAACAGCTCGCCGTTGTCGGAAACCCACGTGGCGACGTCCTCGCGGATGCCGTCGAACACTTCGCCGAACTTGTCGCGGACCTCCTGAATCCCTTCACCAAGGTCCGACATCTCGAACCCTTTGGCGAGGGCGTCACCCAGCTCTTCCAGCTTGGGTAGGACGGTGCTACCGAGGAAAGTCACGACGTTGGTTTCAAGGCCGCGCTTGAAGGCGGTGAGCTTGTTCTCGGCCGTGTCCGCCAGGGTGTCGCTGGCCGTCTTCGCAGCGCCGTCCACCTTGCCGAGGGCGTCAACGGCACTGGACGGGTCCAAGGACAGCAGGGCCTTAGCAAGGTCTTCGCTCTGCGTGCCGAGCAACTGCTGAGCCAGCGCGTAACGCTGCGTCTTGTCGTCCACACCGCGAAGCCGGTCGAGGATCTCGTCGAGGGCCTTCCGCGCGGTTGGCCCGCCCTCTGCGAACGCGGACGCCATCTCCTTGGCGTTCAGCCCCAGCTTCTGCAAGGCGGGCGACGCGGTCAGATCCTGGACACGGATGTTGATCTCTTTGAGTGCGTCCGCCACGATGTCCGAGTCCCGGGCACCCGCCTTCAAGCCCTGCATCATCAGGCCGAGTGCGTCCTTAGCGGTCAAACCAAGGTCACGGAACTGGGTCGGGTATTCGTTCAGTGTGTCGAGCAGATCCTGACTGCTGTCGGCGCCGAGCTGCGTGCCTCGTACCAGCACATCGAACGCTTCCTCAGCGTCCTTGGCCAGGCCGGTGCGCAGGAGCTTCGACACCGTACGGGTAACCCCGCCCACCTCTTCGTCCATGACCGTGGCGACATCCATCGCCCGTTCAGTGACGGCCTTCAGGCTTTCGTCGCTGGCGTCGCGCATCCCGTCCAGGTTCTGCACGACGGACTTGATCGCGTCGCCCACGTCCGCCATGGACTCGCCGTACGCGTCGGCGTACACCTGGCCGGCCACCCGGCCGAGCTGCTCCATCTGCGGGCCGGTGGCGCCCACCTGGGCAATGAGCTTCTGCTTCGCGGACTCGGCGTCCATCGCGGACTCGATGCCGGACATGATGGCGTCGCCGATCGCCGCGCCCGCCATCAGCCACGGAGCCGCCTTCAGCACGCCGATCAGGCTGGAGGCGATGCCGGACATGCGGCCGCCGCCCCCGACGCTGGCCTCCTCGACCCCGTCGCCGAACTCCCGGCCAGCGTCCTCGCCAGACTCGCGGGCGACGCGCTCGACGTCCCTCAAACCGTCTCGGAAGCCGTTCAGGATCTCGTCGGCCGCCCGCTGGCCGTCCGCGCGCGCCCCGTCGTCGAGCCGGTCGAACGCGGAGGTGAGCTGGTTGACGATGCCCTGCCCGCCCCGGCCGGCCTCGGTCTCCATCCGGTCCATGTCGGAGCCGAACTCCGACACCAGGCGGTCGATGTCGGCCAGCCCTTGTGTGGGGTCGAGGCCGTCGGTGATGTCGCGCTGGATCTCGGCGAACGCCCTGTTCACGGTCGATTCGATGGCGGACGTCGACGAGCTGGTGGTCGACTGGAGGCGCTCCATTCCCTGCCCAGCGCTCTGGAGCGTGGAGACGAACCCCTTGTCCTCCAGGTCGATAAACCCGGCCAGCTCGCCAACAGTCATCGCCATGTGGTGTTACCTTCCGATCTTCGCTGCGGACCGGCCCCACTCCTGGAGCACGGCATCCACGTGGGCGGGGTCGCCGATGGCCAGCTCCCACTCAGCGATGGCGCGGGCGGCCAAGTCCGCCAGATGCAGGGCGAACCGGCCCAGGTCCTTGGCCCTGTCGCCGTCCGAGCGGTCCGCGATCAGCTCTTGCAGGCTCTGCAGCGTGATGGCGCCGAGCTGCTTCATCGGCAGGCCGGAGCGGCGGGCGATGATGAGGCCGATGGCGAGGGTGAACGGGTCGCGCGTGAGCTGGTCAACCTCGGGGAGGGCTTCGGCGGGGAGCTGCTCGGCGGCCATCGGTCAGACCCCGCTCACTTCGACCAGGTCGAGCGCGGCCAGCTCGCCGGCCTCGGCAAGCCACGCCTCGGCCGGTGCGCCGCCGACGGCCTGGTTCCACTGCTCGCACAGGTCCCCGGCCCCGGCCGCGAGCTGGTAGACGAGCCAGCACAGCCGCTCGGCGGCGTTCGGCTCGGCCTGGATGTCGGCGACGGTGCGCGCGACCAGCTCGGCGAAGTCTTCGAGGCTCACATGCTCGCCCCGCCACGCGGTGACCAGCGCCACCATGGCGGCCATGCCGTGCGCCGCCTGCTCCTTGTTCTGCCGCTGCTCTGCCGGGTTCACCGCGCGCCCGCCTTCGCGCGGGCGGCTTGGCGGATCTGGGATAGCCGCATGTGCACGGTGGGCGGCGCCAGGTGCGGGAATGACGCCTTCGCTGCGGACAGGTGGAGGTCGACCTCTCCCGCCCATGACGCGTAGTGGCCACCCGCAAACTGGTGCTCGGCGAGCTTGTCCGTCAGGAGGTGGTCGAGTGGAAGGGCGGCCAGCTCGGCGGGCGGCGCGGGCGGGCGAGGCGCGGCCGGCGCGGGCAGCATGCCGGTCTCGCCGTGCTCGCGGGCGATGGCGAGGACCTCGCCGCGGGCGGCCGTGGTGCGGGCGAACAAGTCGTTGCGCTCCCCGGCCAGGTCCCACAACTCAGCGAGGACGTCGCGGGCGCGGCCGAACACGTCCGTGATACGCGCCTCCAGTTCATCGGCGGCGGCCCGGTCGCCGGCCACCGTGGCGGCGTAAACCTCGTACGCCCGATGGCGCGCCTCGGTGGCGGCCTGGACGGCGCGGCGCTCGGCGGCCTCGACGCCGAGTTCGGCGATGCGGGCCAGCTCGCGGGCGTTCGCCAGATCCGCGGGGTTGACGCTCTGGCCGTCGCGGATGTTCTCTTCGAGCGCGTCCACCAGGGCGGCGGCCTCGCTGGCCTGGTCGCGGGCGGCCCGAATGTCCTGGCGGGAGCGGGCGGCGTCGGCGGCGAGTTGCTGGGCAACGGTGGTCACTGGCCGGACTCCTGTTCGGCGCGGGCGCGGTTGGCGAGGTTGAGGGCCCGGTCGGCGACGCGGCGCCGCAGGTCCTCGGGGAGGGCGGCGAACGCGGCAGGGTTCGTCTGGGACAGCTGCACGTACTCGTCGAGGCGGGCGACGCTCGACGGCGTGCCCTCCGCGAGAGGCGGCGGCCCCTGCTTGGCCGCAGCGCGCTCGAATGCCTCCTGGATGCTGGCGGGCCGGTCCATCAGGCGGCCGGAGTCTTCGCGGCGCGGCGCTTGGGCTTCGTCTCCTGCTCGTCCTGCTCCGGGTCGAGCGGCGTGCCGTGATCATCGGTCTCGACGAGCTTGTATGCGCGGCCGGCGGCGATCTGGCGCTGGACGTAGAGGACGGCGGACCGGCCGATCTGCACCACCGGGTAGTCGGTGTGGCATTCGCCGTTCTCGTCGCGGGTGTCGTCGAAGGAGACGCGGGCGACCCCGTGAACGAACACGATGCCGCCGAGCATCTCGCCGGTGTAGTCGTCGCGCGGTGCGGTGATGGTGAAGTACTTCATGCTCACGAGCTGGCTCCCTGCCGGTAGGTCTTGAAGCTGGTTGGGTCGATCAGCCACGCGCGGGCGTGGAGTCGTTGGGCGCGGATGCGGCCAGCGGCGGCCAGGCGGCGAAGCTGACGCGGCGAGTAGCCGGTCTGCTCTGCTACCTGGCCGACGGTGACCATCACCCGTTCCACCGTGGCAGGGGCGTGCTCGGGAGGGCCGACGTCGGCCACCGGGGCGGGCTGGTCGGCGGCCTGGAGGGCGCGGAGGAACTCCGTCATGCCGGGCCGGGGGGTGCCGCCGTTCTCGCGCATCTCGCGGTTGAGGCCGCGCAGGAGGGTGACGAGCACGTCGCGTTCAAGGCCGGCGGGTACGGTGACGCCCCCTGGCTCCGAAGGGGACGGAGAGCGGGCGTCAGCGCTGCCCATGATCGACCACGATGACGGACCGTGTCTGCATGACCGAGTGAATGGCCCTGCATGACCGGACAAAAGCGGACGAATATCGGGGCGTCGGCCATCCCATAAGGTCGGCGCACGTCAGCGCGTCGTCAGACCGTACAGAATCGAGATTCTGTCTGGTATAGCGTCCAGCGTCGTCACAGATCGTCATGGCTACATCCCAGCCCTGATGACGTGACCGCCGACCTTGAGCGTGAACGGCGGCCCGGCCTCACGACGAGCAGCGGCAGCGATGCCCATCAGCTCCCGAGCGCGCGTGAGCGCCGTCACGTCGTCGAGCGCGCCCGGTCGGACCAGCAGCGCTTCCGCCTCGCCCTGCGCTGCGTTGGCGCGCGCATGCAGCGCCAACGCACGGGCGATCCGTGAGGGCATGGGAACGCGCCCGGCGAGGATCCCGGCCTCCATGGCGCGACGCCGACAACGGCGTGAGCCGTTGGTCTCCGGACGCAGCGACGGCCCGGCCGCGGCCACCAGCACCTCCAGCAGCTCCAGATGCGCATCAGGGTCGAGGGCGAGCGCCAGCGACGACAGCATGGAACGGCGCGGCCGGCGCTCCCCGCGCTCCAACCTCGTGATGGTGCTGCGTGACGTGGCCGCACGGAGAGCGAGCCGCCGAGTGCTCAATCCGTAGCGGGCACGCAGGGCGCGCAGGGTCGCGCCGAGCGTGGCCACAAGGCGGTCGCGTTCGGCATCCCCCGGTAGGTGGTCGCCTAACACGCGCACGCGAGACCCGTCCGCCTCCCCGCCCGGCGCTGTCATCGGCGGGCCTGGATCCGAATCCAGGTGGGGCAGTCGTCGTCGTGGTGGAGCGACAGGTGGGCGACGCCGTTCTTGATCGCGATGTCGGTTTCGGAGTCGCAGTCGGGGCAGCCGCCGGGGATGGTCGCACCGTCGAGGCGGGCGAAAAGCTCCGTGACGTTCATGCTTATTCGTCCGTTTCGCAAAGGGGGTGTCGCGTCTGGCCGGGTTCGACGATGGTCATGGGCTCGCGGCAGGCTTCGCAGCGGCCGTTTTGGCTGGTGGGAGGGGAAGTTGCAGACCTTGCAGACCCTTCCGGAACTTTCTGATGTCCCACGTGGGAAGCGGAAAGTTCTGAAGAGGTCTGCAAGGTCTGCAACTTGGGGTCTTCTCCCTGGTCAAGGTCGGTCTCCGACTCCTCCGGGATCGGGTCATCCTCGGTCCGGAATCGGACACCGACATAGACCACCGGTTGCTTGGGGAGCGGGTCCGGTACGGAGAGCGGCGAGGTGTAGTCCCGGTACCTCACGAGGCCGTCGAGGCGCTTCGTGCGGCGCTCGGCGACCCCGTGCCGGGCGGTCTCCGTGTGAGTCTTGAAGCGGGGGTGGAACAGCTCCTTGGACCACATCTTGTGGCCGTTGCCGACGAGCCAGGTGTTGAACGCTTCGAGCATGTCGGTGGTAAGCACGAGCGCGGCCCGGTCGGCGACGAGCTGCTCGTCCCAGAAGCCGAGCACCCGATCGGCTTCGGCGCGCCACGCTCGGGTGTCGGCGGCGACCGTCTTCGTGACGGACATCGAGGTGTCGGGGTCGGCGTACCAGCGCATCGCGCCCTCGACCACCCACGTCACGATGGCGTCCTGCTGGCCGCTCCTGTTGGCCTTGATGCGCGCCTTGAGGCCGGGGTCGCCCTGGCGTTCGTCGGGGCGCCGGCACTCCTCACCGGGCTTGCGGAAGGTGTAGGGGAAGCGCAGCAGGGCGAGCCGCCGCCACGTGCCGTGATCTGTTTCGTTGACGACCGGAAGATAGTTCGTGGTGGCGAACAGGGAGTGGGTGGCCGGGAAGGTCATGTTGGACTTGTAGACGTGCCGGGCTCGAATGACTCCGACGTCCATGATGCGCTTGATCGCGGTGACGTTGAGGGCGCGGCCCTCGGTCATCTCCTCCGACACGAGGAAGCGCTGCCCGCGTAGGCTCGCCATCTCTTCGGAGTGCTCGTTGCCAGGGGAGAGCAGCTTGTGACTGGCGACGTCGGCGTAGTCGCCGAGCGCTGCGACGAGGCTGTCTGTGGTGATGAGCGTCTTGCCGTTTTCACCGCCGCCCTGCATGACGACGAGGATGCCGTCGGGGTTCGCGTGGCCGGTGACGGCCTGGCCGATGCGGACCTGGAACCATTCGCACTCGGCGCAAGGGAGCGCGTCGAGGGCCTTCATCCAGTCGGGGTGCCTGTAGCCGGGCCGGTAGGAGCCGCGCGTCATCTTGGTCATGAGCAGCGCCGGGTCATGGGCGCCGAGCTGGCCGGTGCGCAGGTTGACGACGCCGGCCGGGGTGTTGAGCAGGTCGGGGTCGGCGTCGAGGTCGGCCGGGTCGACGTGGATGCCCTCGACGCCGCGGGCGAGCGTGGTCACGTTGCGCACCTTGGCCGCCGAGAGCATGCCGAGCAGCTCCTTCAGGCGGCCCTGGTTGAGGCGCGGCCCGGCGGCGGCGGTCCTCTGGCCGAACTGTGCGGCCAGGTGGAGCCGTACGACCTCGTGCACGAGGGATTCGTCCACGGCGGCCCACCGCTTACCGTCCCAGCGCAGCCAGCCCAGGCCGGGGCACCACCGGAACTTGCCGACCAGGACGGCGTCGGCCACCTGGTCGACGAGCACGGAGTCGGACACGTCGCCATGGCCTGCCGCGTCCTTCACATCATCGTCGGGGCTGTCAGCGGGGGGAGCGTCAGGCCAGGACGGGTCATCGCGCGTCAGGGAGTCCACGTACGCCTGAAGGGCGTCGGGGTCGGAGAAGTCGGGGTCGTTCACGCGACGTTCTGCTCCTCGTCTGGCGTGTCCCAGGGGACGGGACCGCCGCTGTACTCACTGCCGCCACGGCGTTCGAGCGCGGCCGTGTAGATCGCGCCGCCGGGCTCGATGCGCTTGGCGACGAGCACGCCGTACGGCAGCGACCTCGACTTGCCGAGTTCGCGCACCTGGCGGGCGACCTGTGCCCAGCTCGCGGCCATCTCCTCGCAGGCGCGCCGGTACCCGTCCTGCTCGCCACTGTCGTATCCGGCGCGGTAGCCGTTCTTCCACGCGGCGTTGACCTGGCGGGCCTCGTGAGCTGCTCTGGCGCTGATCTGCTCGATCAGTTCGGCGGCCCGGTCGAGCGTCGCGCCGTTCACGCGGCCACCTTGACCAGGTACGGCTTACCGCCGCCCTGGCAGTGCGACAAGCGGTGAACCTCGGTCGTGTCGAGGCCGGCGGGCGCGCCGTGGGTGTGCCGCTGCTCGCAGAGGGGGCAGCGGTCGACGGCCAGAAGCCAGCGGGGGCGGCGGCTGTCCGGGGGAATGAGGCGGCCGGTTGCTACGATCGGCGTGTTGGTGGCGCTGGTGGTCGCATCGGCGTCCGGGCGGGCCTGGGAGGTGGAGCTCCCGGGCCCGTTTCGCGTTTCAAGCGGCATCGGCGTTCTCCTCCTCGGCCGCGGCCTGGGTGGTGGGTGCGCCCGAGAAGATGAGCTGCAGGCGGGTGATCTGCTCGGGGGTGGGCGGGCCGAGACGGGCGGCAGCGGCCTTGATGTTGGCCTGCATGTCGATCACGCGGACACCCCGGTCTGGCCGTCCACGGTGAACAGGTCGCGGACACGGACGCCGAGACGCCGCGCGACTTGAACCTTGGTGAGGGGAGCCATCTGTCGTTCCCCGCGCTCTACGCGGCTGATCATGGCCGCGCTGATGCCGCTCAGGTCGGCGACTTCCTCCAGGCTGAGGCCGTTCTCAAGTCGCCATGCTCGAAAGGGGGACATGCACCACTTCCTTGACTGCATGCTGCAATGACTACATCGATCATCTCACTGTTTGGTCACTGTAGTCAAAGCAGCAGGCAGTGATACTGTCTGGGATCGTGGCAACAGACGAAGATCAGAAGGTCCCGACGGTCGGTCAGGTTGTCGGCCGGAACCTTGCTCGCCTACGCCAGCAGTGGGGGCAAACCCAGCAGGAGGCCGCGACTGTTCTGCGCGCGGACGGGCTGGCCTGGACGGCGGCGAACGTCGCCTCGATAGAGAGTGGCCGGCGGGAAACGATCGACTTCGGCGCGCTGGTTCTTCTTGCAGGCTCCTACGAGACGCCCTTGTCCGGCCTGTTCCTCGGGGAGGGCGACATGCGGCTGAGCGCTGACGTCACGGTCGAGCTGGTCGACCTCAGGCGATGGCTTGACCAGGAAGCGCGCCTGACCATCACCCTGTCGTCGGGCCCGGCTGTGCAGCGCTGGCTCGACTCGATACCGGCCGAAAGGGTGTCGTTCCAGGCTGACGCAGAGCTGGCCGCACGGCTGGGACTGCGGCCCGAGGACGTCTATCGCGCAGCCGAGAAGCTATGGGGCGGACGGAACCTGCATCAAGAGCGCGACCGGCGTTTGGCCGAGTATGGCGACCTGACGCCGGCGCAGAAGCGTACGAGGCGAGGGCACATCACTCGCCAGCTCGCTAAAGAGCTGGAGCCTCACCTGCCGAAGCCTTCTTCTCAAGCCTGATCGCGTCCGGGTCGAAGTAGCCCCACTCCTTGCCGTACTCCGGCGTCCACCCGCGCGGGCGCCCCTTCCCGGCGGGCAGGACGATCACGCGCATGATCTCCCTCAGGACAGTGCGCTTCCGGTCGAGGTCGAGCCCATCCCACACCGCTTGCGCTGACTCACCCTGCCGGAAGGGCCCCAGGGCGGTCACGCGCGCCGCCGCAGTGTCGGCCTGGTCCAGCTCGGCCCGGCGTTGGGCGGTCTTCTGGTTGGCCTTGATGAGCTGCGCCTTGGTCATCAGTCCTTCGGCGAACATCTCGGCCGCTTCCTCGTCGCGGACGCGGAGCGCCTCACGCTCCAGTACGCGGGCGCGCGCCGCGCCGTCGTCGCTCCTGCCCTCGAACGCTGCGACGGCGCCGGGCTGGGACAGCCACTCGACGGCCACGGCCTCCACGTACTTGTCCAGGTGGACGGCGTACCGTGCCACGTGCTTGCGTCCGTCGGCGCACCGGTAGGCGGGGACCGTGCTCCGTACGCCGCCCATGCTCATGCCTGCCGTGGCGCAGACCATGAAGGCGTCATCTCGGCCGTCGTCCACGCACACGCCGCACTCGTACAACCCCGACCCCAGCCAGCGGCGGCCCGGCCCAGGGGAGGTTCGGCGCTCGGGGTCGTTCAGGAGCGCGACCACGCCCCGCCAGGTCTCTTCCGGCACGATGGCCGGCCATTCGGCCTTCCCGACGATCTCGCCGCGGTGCTCCATCAGGCCGGCGTTGCGCGGTCGGCGAAGCATCGCGGCCACGGACACCGCCAGCCACTTCCCGCCGGTCGATGTGGGGATGGCGCGGGCGTTCAGGTCACGCATGATCGCGTGGAGGCTTGCCCCGGACAGGAGCGCCTCGGAGGCCCGCACCACCTCTGCGGCCTCGGCCGGACGCACGGTGACGCCGTCCGCCTCGTACCCGAACGGGCGACGGCCGCCGAGCCAGCGGCCTTCCTGGGCAGATTCCACTTTCGCCGCCTCGATTCGTTCGATCATGTGGTCTACCTCGTATTGGGCGTCAACGATGTCGTTGCGGAACCGCTTGCGGCCGGTTGGCGTCGACAGGTCGTAGGAGCCGGACCGGGCCGTCTCGACGGGGTGTTTGCCCTGCGCGCACACGGAGAGCAGCGCTTCGCCGGAGCCGATGTCGCGGTCGAGCCGGTCGGCGTGCCATGCCAGGACGCCGAGGGGCTGTGCGCGGCGGTCGCTGCGCAGCTCGTCGAGCATGGCCGTGAAGCGGTCGCGGCGTGCCGGGCCGGCGCCCACCTTGACGAAGGCGGTCCGGTCGGCGTCGACGAACTCGGCGACGATCCGGCCGCCGATCCTGGCCGCGTGGGTGGTGCAGTCGCGCCTCTGGCGGGCGATGCCCGCGCGGCCCTTGGACCTGCGCAGGTACAGCACGTAGTCGCGTTCGCCGTGGGGGGTGGAGGTCGCCATAAATCTAAGTATGCCACAACTTGACTTTCGATCTCGCCATCGCGGTGGCGATCCTGGGCGCCGCCGGAGTGGTCCCCGCCGACCGCGTCGCCGAGCCGTTCTTCCTGGGCGAGCTCGGCCTGGACGGCCGTCTGAGACCCGTACGAGGCGTCCTGCCGTCCGTGCTCGGCGCCGCCGAACACGGAGACGTCACGGTAGTCGTCCCGGCCGCCAACTGCGCCGAGGCTGCGCTGGTGCCCGACGTCAAGGTGGTCCCGTTCGCCGACCTGCGCCAGTTGGTGGAGTGGCTACGCAGGGGAGAAGACCCGCCCGAGCCGTACATCGAGGAAATCCAGGAGCCCCCGCCGCCCACCATTCAACCGGCAGTCGACCTGTCCGACGTGGTCGGCCAGCCGGTGGCGCGCCGAGCGCTGGAGATCTGCGCCGCGGGTGGCCACAACCTCTGGATGGTCGGCCCGCCCGGCACAGGAAAGACCTTGCTGGCCGAACGCCTTCCCACGCTCCTGCCCGACCTGGAGATCGACCACGCGCTGGAGGTAACGGCCATCCACTCGGTCGCCGGCATCCTGCCGCCCAACAGCCCGATGCTGAGCAGACCCCCGTTCGTGAACCCCCACCACACCGCCACCGCGGCCGCCATCATCGGCGGCGGCAGTACGGTCGTACGCCCCGGTGCCGTCTCGCTCGCCCATCGTGGGGTCCTGTTCATGGACGAAGCGCCTGAATTCCCGCGCAACATCCTCGACTGCCTGCGCCAGCCCCTGGAAGCCGGCCGCGTGACGGTTTCCAGGTCCGCCGGCTCCGTCACGTTCCCGGCCCGCTTCATGCTCGTACTCGCCGCCAACCCCTGCCCCTGCGCCCAGCCCCAGGACCAGGGGGAGAGCTGCCAGTGCTCACCCACGACAAGACGCCGCTACCTGGGCAGACTGTCCGGCCCCCTTCTCGATCGCATCGACATGAAGGTCACGGTCGCCCGTACGTCGAGACGCGAGCTCATGGCCGACCGCCAGTTCGTCGAGCCGAGCAAGATCGTGGCCGAACGCGTCCTCGCCGCCCGGGAGCGAGCCGCCAAACGTCTGGACGGCACACCCTGGCGTACGAACGCCGAAATCCCCTCGACCTCTCTCCACGCCGACTATCGCCCCTCGAACGCCGCCATGAAGTGCATGACCCACGCCCTCGACTCCGGCACCCTCAGCGCCCGCGGCCTCGACCGCGTCCTACGAGTCGCCTGGACCCTCGCCGACCTCGCAGGCAAACCCGCACCCGAACACGCGGAAACCTCAACCGCCCTCGCCCTGTGGCTGGGCGTGAACACATGAACGGCCCAAGCCGCACACACCTCGACATGCTCCCAAAGCCACCGCAACCAGACATACGCCAACCTCGCCGTCGAGCACCTCACGCCCGCAGCCCATCAAGAATCCCCTAACCCCACACACCAGAGAACCGCCCCCCGCTGCCCAAACCCCCGCAATCCTCCCCACTCCGACGAGATCCGCTCTCACCTCCGAGACGCTCCCGTCACCCCCTCCCACCCCCACCTTCTAGGAGCGCCGATGACAAGCACCGAACTGGAGGCCCGGGCCGCCCTCATGCGCGCCGCCGACGCTGGAGACGCCACAATGGGCCGCCTCGTAGCGTTCTGCGGCGCCGAGGCAGCCGTCGAAGCCATATGTACGCAGACCCTTCCCCCCGAATTCATCACCCAGGAGGTCCAAGCCGAGGGCACTCCCGACCACCCCTCTCCGGAGCACGTCCGACACACCACAGGCCGACAACACGGGTCCCGCACTCCCACCGGACACCTCCTGCCTGAAGCAGGCACCCAACCCATCCCGTACGACGCAGGAAGCGCATCACTCGAACCGCCGCCCACACCCTCCAACAACCAGCCCCCTCTGCCTCCACCCCTGGGCACGCGCCACCCCACGAACCCCGACCACCCACACGGCACAAACAACTCCCTCCACCAACCAAGCGCGCACCTCACTTGGGGGCAGGGCGCCGACACCACTCGGGAGCCCGGTGCAAAGACCGACCGGCCGTACAGCACAGCAACCAACGCTCAGAACCCGAGCTCAGAGATCATCACGCAGGACCTCGTCCCCTTCGCCCCGCGAGACATCGCCGCCCTCATCTCACATGACACCCCCGCCCTCACCCGGCAGCGCATCTCCGCCCTCACCCGTCGGCGAGTAACGCACCTCACCCAGCGACTGCAAACGTGGCACGCCCGCCTGGCCGCCTCCAACCCCACCGCCGACCTGATCGAAGGCGAGCGAAGCGGCGCCAGACTGATCATCCCCGGCACCCCGGAATGGCCCACCCAACTGGACCAACTCGGCCCCGCCCGCCCCCTCGGCCTGTGGCTCCACGGCTCGGCCGACCTACGTTTCTCCTGCCTGCGATCGGTCGCCATCGTGGGGGCCCGTGCCGCGACCCCGTACGGTGTGCATGTCGCGGCCGAGTTCGCCGTGGGTCTCAGCGACTCAGGCTGGACGGTGGTCTCAGGTGGCGCTTTCGGCATCGACGGCGCGGCACATCGCGGAGCCCTGGCGGCGGACTCACCCACAGTCGTCGTACTGGCCTGCGGCGTTGACATCAGCTACCCGGCCGGCCACCACGAACTGTTCGCCGCGGCCCGCGACCAAGGCGTGGTGGTGAGCGAATGCCCTCCCGGCGTCCACCCCACCCGAGCCCGCTTCCTCATCCGGAACCGCCTCATAGCCGCCCTGTCCCGCGGCACCGTCGTAGTGGAGGCCGCACTCCGCAGCGGCGCACTCAACACCGCCGGCCACGCCTTGTCCCTCCAACGCCACCTGGCCGCCGTCCCCGGCCCCATCACCTCCGCCACCTCGGCCGGCTGCCACCGCCTGCTCCGCGAACGCAAGGCCGTCTGTGTCACCTCACCCGACGAAATGATCGAACTCGTCGGCGTGATAGGCGACGACCTGGCTCCGCAGACGCGCGGCCCAGCCGTCCCCCGAGACGCACTCAACGAGACCACCAGAAGCGTCCTGGACGCCGTCCCCAGCCGCGGCGGCGCAGGCCCGGCATCGATCGCGGTAACGGCAGGAGTCTCTCTGGACGCCGCCCTGAGCGCCCTGGGCGGCCTGGCCGCCGCTGGTTATGTCGAACGAGTGGAGAAGGGCTGGCGAACCCGCAGAACCGCCCCAACCGCGTACCAGAAGGCCCACGACACAGCCCCATCTCGCCCCTCCCCATCGGATGCGACCGACCCCGACGACCTCCCACCCCCCTTCGACGACTCCGCCCACTTCACGGACATCCCGCCTCCCTGCCCCGACGAGTCCTCCCAGGCCATGTAACTCAGCCACGCAAGTACCGAGGGCAGCGCTCCGCCACCACCCATAGGCAGGAAACCGTTCCCTCGGCCAACCGCACTGTCACACCCCCTCCAGGGAACTGCCGCCTGACTGCACCCCGCTGGAAAGCCGATCCCTGAAAAACCCCAATTCCCGCCAGCCCTTACACAGCCGTCCTGCGCTGACGCTCCTCGGAGCCGAGGCTCCTGCCCGAAACGGTGGAGGGCAGCCAGAACCGGAGGACAGCCCTCATCACATCTACACGAACGCTCCCTCGCCACCGATCGACCTCCAACGGCGGACATTCGAAGCTGAGGCCACAGCGTCGGCTGAGAGCCCCATCCAGGTGCGACAGAACCGCAGTCCGAGACTGGGGCTAGCCAGCACCTCTAGCTACTGACCAGTACAGTTCCTTGAAGGAAGATCCTCCCACCGCCGATTGCCTCCGATGACCTGCACTTCTCGGAAAGGGGCGTGTCCGGCGATCGGAGCTCAGCCAGCAACGGAGATGGTGTTTGCGCAGGTGATCGCACTACCGCTTCCGCCTCCGGTTGACTTTCCCGCCGTTCGCCGGGCAGGCCCTCGGAAAGGGGCCTGTCCGGGGAACGGTGAACCGGCAGTGTGTGGAAGGCGGCGAGCATACGACTCCCGGGGAAAACGATCTTTCAGCCGGCGATCCGCCTCCGAGTACCGGACACTCCCCAGAAAGGCCGAGAAGCGCGAATGGGCGGCATGCCAACTTGAGGTGGAGCCCCGCGAACTGGCGTAATCGCGGGCATTGCACACGCCGACGAGAGGGATGAATACAGCGCGGAGCGGCGTGGCGTGGGTGGCGTGGCAAAGCTAGGCGGAGACATGGCAAGGCCAAGGAGAGGTGGCGAGGACGGGAGACGAGACGTGGCGTGGCAGGCGCAGGGTGGCGAGGGCACAGCGTTCAGGCGTGCTGAGGTGGTGTGCCGAGACAGTATGGCGCACTCGACATAACCGATCTCGGGGATGCAGCTGAACTTAGAGGTGTAACCCTCCCCAGGGGGCGTACCGGACCGCAGGTGCAGCCGGACCTGAAGAGGCGTAACTGGAGTCGGGGGTGCAGCCAAACCTGGAAGGAGTACCAAACCCGGGAGCATGGCGGATCGAGCACGCTCGAACCGAGCGAACAATTGAGCAAGATCGGCGCCCGGAGTGAGGTCGGCGTCCATGGTGAGGTCAGCGTCCGGAGCGGCCGCGGTTTCGCGGTTCCGAAAGCCGGCCAGGGGTACGACATCAACTTGATGTGTGATCTCAACACCACGTGATGTCTGTACACAGGCAGGAGGGGAATCGGTCGTGGCCGATGGGCAGCTCGAAGCGTACGAAGTGGTAGCCGAGTTCAACAGGTACCTACGGTTCGAGCGCGACCTGTCCCCCCACACCATCCGTGCCTACCTCTCCGACGTAGAGGCCCTCCTCGATCACCTGGGGAACGAACTCTCCAACATCAACATCGGTACCCTGCGCGAATGGCTGGCTGAGCAGCACGCCAGCGGAATGGCGCGGGCAACACTGGCGCGTCGCACCGCGTGCATACGCACGTTCACGGCCTACTGCCACCGCAGAGGCTGGCTGCCCGATGACCCCGGCCTGCTGTTGGGCAGTGCCAAGGCCCCTCGTCCCCTCCCTGCCGTACTCGACCAGGACCAGGCGCAGGCCGCGCTTGAGGTGCTGCCTGCTGAGGGGCCGAAGGACTTGCGCGATCAAGCTGTCCTGGAGTTGCTGTATGCCACCGGCGTGCGGGTGAGTGAGCTGTGCGCGTTGGACGTCGACGACGTGGACAGGGACCGACACGTCATCAGGGTGATCGGCAAGGGCCGTAAGGAGCGCTCGGTGCCATTTGGGCTTCCAGCACTCCATGCTCTCGACAAATGGTGCGTACAGGGCCGCCCTCTGTGGATCCGCGCCGGCACAGGCCCAGCACTGTTCCTCGGGGTACGAGGTGGGCGCATGGACGCGGGTACGGTGCGACGAGTGGTGCATGCTCGACTGCGCCAGATCGAGGGAGCGCCAGACATGGGGCCGCACGGCCTACGACACTCGGCGGCGACACACCTGCTCGAAGGTGGGGCGGACCTTCGGAGTGTTCAAGAGCTGCTGGGGCACGCCTCGCTCAACACCACCCAGATCTACACGCACGTCTCGATCGAGCGACTCCGCACCGCATACCAACAGGCACATCCCCGCGCATGACGACTGGGCGGCAGCCGACCCGGTCAACGGCTTTGCCTCTAGTGAGCAGCCTTGCGCACGGTGAGTGACCTTGCGCGCTGTAGATGGCCTTGCCCACGGTGAATGGCTTTGCCTACGGTGAATGGTGGAGTGCAGCCCGAAGGTGGGCGGCTGAACCGCCTGCTGTTCGCCGGAGCGGACCTCCACATCAATCATCCTCAGTGTCGACGACGGGCGAATTGGACCGTCGTCGACACTCGGCTTGGGAGTGTCCGGCGCTCGGAGGCGGATCGCCGACTGAAAGATCGTTTTCCCTGGGAGTCGTATGCTCGTCGCCTTCCGCAGATTGCCGGTCTACCGTTCCTCGGAGAGGCCCCTCACCTCAGCTTTCCCGAGATTCGCCAAGCTTGTGCAGTCCCCGGATCTTGCTCGGCGGGGGCGGTAAGTCTCACGCTCGCAGGGCTGGCCTCTAACGATGCATTCATCGGTGATGAGGCCTGTCTGGGAGAGCGATGGAATGGCGGTCGGAGATGGGGTGGCGGCTGGTGCGACTGTCAGGAGGAACGGTCTTTCTGGTGTCGCTTCACCTCCGTACGCCGGATGCCCCCAGTGGATGCATCGCTGGTGACAGGGAAGTTCGGTTGCGTGAAAATCGCCCTGCTGCATGGGAGATGTCCCAAGAGCGAGGTTGGCTGCACGGAAGATCGTTCCGTGAGGTTCCGGCGGCTGGGGCGCATGTCCGACTACATCACGCAGCCGTTTGGGGAGATCGCCAGTGCAATGGATCAAGGTGCCTTTGAGTCGGGTGCTCGTTCACAAGGCGATGGGCGGCTAGAAGTAAGTGTCGCCGTGCCTGGCCGTTCTTGATGGGCGCCGACGTCTTCGGGGAGGCCGTTTGTGTCGTTGCTTGCGGTGCTGCCCCTTGTGGACGTCGTGTCGGTCGGCGCGTGAGCGTCGGTACCGGTAGATCAGAGCGACCGTCAGTAGTACGCCCAGCAGTGCGCAGATGCTGATGGCTGAGACTGTGGACGTTGAGGCGGAGACAGGCAGGAATCGAAGCGCGGGGACTGGGGCGCGGAGGGCAGTGGGGTGGTCTTCAGGGGCAGGGCTGGGGGTGCGTGAGGTAGCCATGTGAATGGGCGGGGGCGGTGGCTGGGCAGCCGTTGGGGCCGATAGTCGCGTACTCGGGGGTGTGGCCGGCTTGGGGAGGGAGTCAGTGAAGGCAGTGGAGAGGAGCTCGCGGCTGGGCAATGGGAGCTGCGGGTGAAGGGCCTTGCTGCCGGGGGCGTCCGTCGGCCAGTACGGAAGGAGGCGGATGTGGCCGTGACCGAGGAGGAGCAAGGGGTCGAGGTAGCGGGTGCCGCGGCGCAGGCCCCAATGGAGGCAGGATCTCTGGCAATGGGTGTTCGAGGGTTCGATGACACCGAGGAGAGTGCCCAACGCGACCCGTTGATCTCGCCGTACTGATGCTGTGACGGGCAGGTACGTCGTGCGTAGACCGTCCGCGTGCTCGACCGTGACCACTCCGCGGCCTGCGAGAGGTCCGGCGTAGCGGACGATGCCGGGGCCGGCTGCCACGACAGGTGTGGCGGGTGCGGCCGCGAGGTCGACGCCTCGATGGCCTGCCAGCCACGGCTCGGGCGGGGGCGTGAAGCGCCGGAGGATCGTGGGGTGTCCATCCAGGGGCCATCGCCAAGTAGGCCGTACAGCGGCAGCCGACGGATTGGCGACGGCTAGAAAGACGGTCATGGCGACGGCAAGGGCGAGGACGGTGGCTGCTAGCCTCCGCGCTGTTCGTCGAGGTGGTCTTGTCGGCGGAGGGTGGCTTGGTGTGCTGTTGCAGGTCGGGCGGGGGGCGGCTCGGACGGCGCGGGGCAAGTGAGGAGGGCTGCCAAGGGCGCATGTAAGGGCGGAAGTCTGCGCGACGGCGACGCCAGAGTTCAAGCGATCTTGAGTGGTAGGAACGCTGCACTTCAAGCGACCTTGGAGGTTAGGGGCGCCAGGGGGCAACTGGTCCTGAAGGCTGGGAATGCGGGAGTTCAAGGGGCCCTGAGTTGCGATGCTAGGGGTGCTGGAGGGTGCCCGAGTTGTGATCCTCCTGGTGTCGGCGGACGTCTGCGCTACGGTGCTGGTGGCACTGGAACGGTGGGGAGCGACTGTGCTGCCGGAGCTGGAATGAGCTTGCGCAGTGAAGATGTGAGGGCAATGGTGGGCTCGTCGTCGGCACTCACGCACGGCCATAGGAGCGGTGAGAATGCTGTCGGCGGAACGGGCGGGTGCTGCGGAGTTCTTGAGCATGCCGCGAGTTTGCGGGATGGCGGGGTGGGCTCGAGGGGGCGAACGACGTTCTGTGGATGAACGGGGTTCGATCAGCGGAGCCTGTGGATAACCGCAGGTAGGGCATGGCGTGAGTTGGTCCGGAGAGGCGGCATGATGGAGCTACGCGGACCCCGAGTGATCCTCAGGGATCTCGTACGGGAAGACGAAGCGCGGCTGCGGGAGATCGTGGCGACCCCCGAAGTGGCCAAGTGGTGGGGGTCTGTCGATGAGTTCGACGGCATGCTGGTGATCGCAGTCGGCGGCGAGGTGATCGGGGCGATACAGTACGAGGAAGTTGAGGATCCCATGTATCGCAGTTCGGGGATCGACATCTTTCTTGGCCCCAAGTGGCATGGACATGGTTACGGGCAGGAAGCCGTTCGGACCTTGGCGCGGTGGTTGATCGAGGAGCGGGGTCACCATCGGCTGACTATCGATCCGGCGGCGCACAACACGGCGGCGATCAAGGCGTATGGTCGTGTGGGGTTCAAGCCGGTGGGGATCATGCGGGCGTATGAGCGTAATCCGGCGACCGGAAAGTTCCACGACGGGTTGCTCATGGATCTTCTGGCTGATGAGTTGAGCTGAGCCTGTTTCCTTGCAGGTACGCCGTCGCTGCGATCGGCTGAGATTCTTTTATTTTTGTATGGGCAAGTCGGTTGAGCTGATCTCGTCTGTGATGAAGCAGCACGGGTGGACGGGCTGATGGGCGCGAGTCTCCATCAAAGCCGGGGCGGTTCAGTTAGCCGGACGCATCGCTGCATGCGGCGGACGAGGCTGCTCGAACGGTGGGTGGCCGAGGCGGTGGACGCCCTCTGGCGCTGACAGCTACAGGGGTGGAACTCGGGGCGGCCTGTATGGGCGATAGGGATGATTCCTGTGTTGCTGACCGGCCTCAGCGGTGGCAACTGCCCTTTACGTTGCCGACGGACTTGGTGGTGCCAATTGGCTTTGGAAGTGTTGGCGGGGCCTGGTAGTGCACGCGGCTCTTGCTGGCGCTGATGGGGCTTGGTAGTGCAGGCCCTTCTTGGCGGTGCCGGTGGCCTCGGTAGCGGTGGTAGGTCGCGGCAGCGTCGAGGGTTCGACATGGGGGATGGTCTCGGGAGTTTCGGTGATCTCGGGAATGTCGGGAGTGTCGAAGTGGTGATGGGGGTGCGGTGACGGCTGCCCTTGGTGGCCTTGGCTGGTTGTTCGGGGTGGGGAGCTGACGTCGGGGTGATGGCTGCAGGGGTGGGGGAGCGGGCCTACCCGGGTTCGTGTGGTCGTGTGGCTCGGCTCGATATGTAGGTCCGGTCTGTCAGATGAATGTGCTGGGCCTGGAGTGGCGTAGGTCGTGGAGGGCGCGGATGAGGGCGGGATCGGTGCCGGGGCCGGTGGGGTCTGAGAAGCGGCGGTAGCGGCGGTAACGACGGTTGTGGCGGGGGCGCAGAGGAGAGCTCCAGATCCAGACCATGCTGAGGGCGATGCCGACGGCGGAGATGATGATCACGGGGCGAAGGCCGATGAGCTCTGCCAGTGCACCGCCGGCCAGGCTGCCGAGGGCCATGACGCCCTGGACGGCGAAGGTCAGGGTGGCGTTGACGCGGCCGCGTAGTTCGGGGGTGGTTTCGCGGAGGACGATCGCGCCCATGCAGGTGGCAAAGGCGACGACTATGCCACCGGTCACAATGCCGGTGAGAGCGAGCAACGAGAGTTTCCACCAGAGCGGGCCGCCGAGCAGGCCCACGGCCAGGATTTCGATGGGGAAGAAAAGCACGGAGAAGAGCAGTACGCGGTTCTCGCCGTAGCGCTTGGCGACGCGGGTCGTGATCCAGGCGCCGATAAGGCCGCCGACGCCGCTGAGGGCGATGAGGACGCCGATGAGGCCGCGAGGGATGCCCAATGTGTTGATCATGTAGAGCATGTAGATGGCTGTGTAGACCATGGCGAAGAAGTTGATGGTGACGCCCGCTCCGAGGAGGGCGCGAAGTACGGGATGGGTGACACTCGCGCGCAGGCCATCCATCACGTCTCGCCACATGCCCCGGGAGGCGGCGGGCCGAGTCTTCTCCGGCGTACGTATGGAGCGCAGCAGCAGCGCGGACGTCAGGAACGACAGTGCCTCCGCCAGCACGGCCAGTGGGGCGGTC
This sequence comes from Nonomuraea rhizosphaerae, assembly GCF_019396405.1. Lineage (GTDB taxonomy): Bacteria > Actinomycetota > Actinomycetes > Streptosporangiales > Streptosporangiaceae > Nonomuraea > Nonomuraea rhizosphaerae. Next base: position 20,951 of record NZ_JAHKRL010000317.1, read on the forward strand.
AGAACCTGTACCAGGAGTCCGGCGAGACCGGGGCCGCCGACAGAGGCTGCGGAGTAGGAGGCGTTGAAGCCCGCCATGGCGTCCGTGCGCTGGTCGGGTGAGACGACTGCGGCGATGTGGGGGAAGTTCGCGGCTCTGAAGAGTACGCCGGCTGAGCCGATCACCAGGGCGACGACGATCAGCCAGTACGCACTGAGGATGCCGAACAGCCAGGCCAAGGGCACCGTCAACGCGGCGGCGCAGGAGACGAGCTCGCAGGCGATCATCAGCGGACGATGGCGGGAGAGGCGGTCGGCGATCGCGCCAGACTGGAGGCCGAGGAGCAGGGCGGGCAGTGAAGCTGCGGCGGTGAGGATGCCCATCTCCATGGGAGAGGCGGCCAGGAGGGTGACGGCGGTGAGGGGGACTGCCAGCTTGGACACCTCGGAGCCGGTGATGGAGATGGTGCGGGCCGTCCAGAGCAGTCGGTAGTCGCGTTGCTTCCGGAGGGGGATTGAGGTGGGTGGAGGTGAGGGCGGATCGGATGCTGGCTGCGCGGTAGGTGCGGTGTGCGACAGGGCGGCCTGTGCGTCGTCGGCGGGTGTGGGCTTGATCGGTGAGTGCTCGGCAGGTGCGTTGTGAAGGGTGCCGGTTGGTGCTGTGCACATGGGCTGGGCGGGTGCGCCAGGTATGGGATTGATCGGCGAGTGCTCGCTGGGCGTGGAATTGATCGGAGAGTCGTCGCCGGGGTGAGGGGCGGGGAGGGGAAAGGCGTCGAGCGAGGGCTTGTCGGGTTCGGGGCCGGTAGGTGAGGAGGTGGCCGTCGCGTGCTCTGTGGTGTTCGGCCGGGTGCGCGGGGAGGCGACGGATGGATGCTTCCTGTGGGCGGGCTCGGTGCGCGAGGAGGCATCGGACGAGTGGCCCTTGACGACGGGCTCAGTGAGTGGGGAGGCATCGGACGAGTGCCCCTTGATGACGGGCGCGGTGTACGGGGGTACGGGGGACGAGTGCTCCTGGAGGTCAGGCTGGTTGTGCGGGGAGGCGGTGGGACAGGGGACGTTGAGTGAAGGGTTGGTGGGCGAGAGATCGGCAGGTCGAGGGGCGGGAGTGCCGGCCTGGCTTGAGGTCGAGGGGTGCGGAGCGGTGAGAAGGGGGCGGTTGGAGTTGGCGGTGTTCGGCTCGTCCGAGGCGTGGTGGTGACGCACGATTGATCTCCGTTGATGAGGGGTGAATGGGTTGATGTGGCCTAGGCGCGTTTAGGGAGGCGGAGGATGAGATTCGCTAGTTGTGAAGGGAATCCTTCATAACTATGAAAGTAACCCTTCAGAGTTGTGAAGGCAATACTTCACATCGCTTCCGGGTACCTTTGGGCCATGACGCGGGAGACGGAGAGCCTCAGCGACCCCAAGGCGATGCGGGCGCTGGCGCACCCGGCGCGACTGGCGATCCTGAACCGGCTGGGGGTCCAGGGGAGCGCCACGGCTACCGAGGTCGCCGAGGTCGCCGGCATCACTCCGAGCGCGGCCAGTTACCACTTGCGGATGCTCGCCAAGTACGGGTTCGTGGAGGACGCGCCGCCGCGGGGCGACGGGCGGGAGCGGGTGTGGAAGTCGATGGGAGGACCGCTGTCCGTCGGCGTCGAACCCGGCGACCAGCCGGAGGTGCGTGAAGCCAAGAACTTGCTGATCGAGGCGTTTCGCAGGGAGGCGGACGAGGAGGCTCGGCGGGCGCTGAGCAACCTGGATCAGGAGACCGAGGAGTGGCGTGACGCGACTCGGTTCAACCGCATGCTGTTGCGGATCGACGCCGAGGAGATGGTGCGGCTCAACGTGGAGGTCGAGAAGCTGCTCAAGCCGTACTTGGTGCGCAACCGCAGTGCGGAGGACGCGCCTGCGGGGGCCAGGATCGCGGAGGCGCAGGTCAACCTGTTCCCGCAGGCGAAGCGGTCGGCTCCGGGGTTGCCCACAGAGGACCACGACGCGGTCGGCTGACGGTTGGAAGGGCGGGGAGCTGTGCTGGCCGACCTTGGTGTGGGGCGTGCATCGAGGTGGATGGTGGGGGGTGCTGAGCCTCGGTGGGCGGCTTGATGGGCGTTCTGCGGGGATGGGCTCTGATCCCCAATGGGCTGATCCCCCAATGGCGGGGATGAGGATGATCCCCAAGAGGCGGGCTGAGCCTGGGGTGGTGATCGAACCAGTGACAGAGGTTAGGTCTGCGGCTGTGGCCAGGTCTGAGGTGGCTGCCAGGGCTACGGCGACAGCTGGGGCTGGGTAGCGGCGGTAACTGGGGTTTACGGCGGTACCTGAGGTTATGGCGGTAGCTGGGGTTACGGCGATGGCTGGGCTGAGTTACGGCGGTGGCTGGGGCGGGTTACAGCGGTGGCTCGTGTTACGGCGGTGGTAGGGCTACGGCGGTGGCTGGAACTACGGCGCTGGTTGGGGCTGCAGGGTCAAGTTGCAGGTCTGCGGTGTTGAGTTGCGTGGCTGCGCCAGCGGCGGTGGCCAAGTTCGCGGAGGTGACTTGGCGCGCGCTGCCAATGGAGCTGTGTCTGTAGAGGCGGCTCGATGGTGGGGTTGCGGAGGTTACGTCCCGTCGGATGGTGCTGTACCTGTGAAGTCGGTTTGGCGGGTGGGTTGCGGAGGAGGCTGCATTCGCGAAGACGGCTCGACGGGTGCGTTGTGAAGAGTGCCGATTGGTGCTGTTCGCATGGGCTGGGCCGGCGCTTGGGTTAGTGGGGCAGTTCGCGTTTGGTTGCTGCGGTGAGTGAGGTTTTGGGCTGCGGGTTGAACGCGGGGAACTGCGGGTCGGGCGCGGTGGGGAAGCTGGTCGTAGGAGCGCGTGTATATGAGTTGTCGGAGCGTGTGTGGATCGTGTGGGTGTGAGGGACATGTGGGGCGCCTCGGTTGGCAGGTTGTCGGGCTGGGGTGACTTGCGTGTTCGGGGTTGGGCTGACTTGTCGGGCGGTGTGTGAGCTGACGCGCGACGGTCAGGCTGGGGCGGCGTGGGAGGTAGACTTTTCGGTGGCCTGTCACCACAGGCCGACTTCGCATGCCCCATTGCGGACCGCGCCATCGGTCCGGGCCACGGCTCGGCTGGAGCGGTTTCGGGGCATCAGGGTGGTAGTCGCGAGGCTGCCGCGGAACAACCGAGAACTGCGCCCGCCCGCACGGGCGCCCAGACCTGGAGGACCATCACATGGCCCCCGTCGTCACCATGCGACAGCTGCTTGAGAGCGGCGTTCACTTCGGGCACCAGACCCGCCGCTGGAACCCGAAGATGAAGCGCTTCATCTTCACCGAGCGCAACGGCATCTACATCATCGACCTGCAGAAGTCGCTGTCGTTCATCGACCGTGCCTACGACTTCGTCAAGGAGACCGTGGCGCACGGCGGCACGATCCTGTTCATCGGCACGAAGAAGCAGGCGCAGGAGGCCATCGCCGAGCAGGCCGCTCGCGTTGGCATGCCGTACGTCAACCAGCGCTGGCTGGGTGGCATGCTCACCAACTTCTCCACCGTGCACAAGAGGCTTCAGCGTCTGAAGGAGCTCGAGGAGCTCGACTTCGACAACGTCGCCGCTTCGGGGCTCACCAAGAAGGAGCTCCTCATGCGTCGCCGTGAGAAGGACAAGCTGGAGCGCACGCTCGGCGGTATCCGTGACATGGGCCGCGTGCCCAGCGCGGTGTGGATCGTCGACACCAAGAAGGAGCACATCGCGATCAGCGAGGCCAAGAAGCTTGGCATCCCTGTCGTCGCGATCCTCGACACCAACTGCGACCCCGACGAGGTCGACTACCCGATTCCCGGCAACGACGACGCCATCCGCGCCGTCGGCCTGCTGACCAGGGTTGTCGCCGACGGTGTCGCGGCCGGTCTGATGGCCCGTTCGGGCGCGGCCCGCGGTGACGAGAAGCCCGCCGCCGCCGAGCCGCTGGCCGAGTGGGAGCGCGAGCTGATCGAGCAGGGCGCCGCCGAGCAGACCGCCGAGGCTGCTCCGGCCGCTGAGGCTGAGGTTGTCGAGACCGAGGCCGCTCCCGAGGCTGCTGCCCCCGAGGCCGCTACCGCCGACGAGACCGAGGCCGCTCCGGCTGCCGCTGCTGAGGGCGACGCCGAGGCTGAGGTTCAGAACGAGGAGCAGCCGCAGGCCTGACCGGCCGCGCCTCGGGTAAACGCCTGGGGTGAGCGTCTCGCCTCGGCTTTCGGGGCGAGCGCGTCAGGGTCAGGTGAGTGTCTGAGGCAAGCGCCTGAGGTGAGAGCTTCGGGTGACCGTCTGAGGTAAGAGTCTCGGGCGGGCACCTGGGGCGAGAGCCTTGGGTGGGCGTCTGAGGCTCGACGGTTCGGGTGAACGTCTGAGGGTGACGCTTCAGGTGGGTGTCCGAGGGCGGCGCTTCGGGTCAGTCCTGGGGCGGTTGTCTCGGACGAAGCGCCTGGAGCGGTCGCCCCGGGCGAAACGCTCGGAGCGGACAGTCTCGGGCAAGTGCCCGAAAAAGGTGCTCCGGGTCGGCTTTCCGAGGTGGCCGCCTCGGGTGGCGGACCTGGGGCGCGACGCCTCGGGCAGCGGCCGAGCAGACGCCGTACCACGTAAAGGGCCTACTTGAGAGGTCCCCGCAAGACGGCACGTGCCAACTGGGAGTGGGCGCCGGATCCCGGCGCCCGTCCCATCCACGACGACGAATTCCCACGACCAGATCCCACAAGGAAAAAGCAATGGCTTCCGTGAACATGGCCGACGTCAAGCGGCTTCGCGAGATCACCGCCGCCGGAATGATGGCTTGTAAGAAGGCGCTCGAGGAGGCTGACGGCGACATCGACCGCGCCATCGAGCTGCTGCGTCTCAAGGGCGCCAAGGACGTGGGCAAGCGCGAGACGCGTACGGCCTCCAACGGCCTGGTCGCGCTCAAGCAGGACGGCGACTCCGCCGCCGCGCTGCTGGAGATCAACTGCGAGACCGACTTCGTGGCCAAGGGTGAGCGGTTCCAGGAGCTCGCCTCCCAGGTCGTCGCGCACGTGCTGGCCACCCGTCCGGTCGACGTGGCGTCGCTGCTGGAGTCCTCGTTCGACGGCAAGAGCGTCAAGGAGCACCTCGACGAGGCCAACGCCGCGCTGGGCGAGAAGATCGAGGTCCGCAGGTTCGCGGTGCTGGAGGGCGGCTACGTCGGCGCCTACATGCACCGCACCGACCCGCAGCTGCCGCCGGCCGTCGGCGTGCTGGTCCAGCTCGACAAGCCGAACGCCGACGTCGCCAAGGACATCGCGCAGCACGCCGCCGCGATGGCCCCGCAGTACCTCAACGCCGCGTCCGTGCCCGCCGACGTCGTCGAGAAGGAGCGCAAGCTCTTCGAGGAGATGACTCGCGAGGAGGGCAAGCCCGAGGCCGCCATCGGCAAGATCGTCGATGGTCGCGTCAACGGCTGGTACAAGGACTTCACGCTGCTTCAGCAGGCGTTCGTCAAGGACAACAAGAAGAGCGTCGGCAAGTACGCGGAGGAGAACGGCGTCGAGGTCCAGGCGTTCGTTCGCTACAAGGTCGGCCAGGCTTAGGCTTGGACGCACCTCAAGCCCATCGAACCGCCTAAGAAGGAGGCCGCCGCCGTGCAGGGAGATCAGGAGCCAGCTACGTCGGCGGCTTCTTCGTACCAAAATCCGCTTAGCTGGAAGCGGGTGATGCTGAAGCTGTCAGGTGAGGCCTTCGCGGGGGGCGAGCCGCTGGGCATCGACCCCTTTGTGGTGGATCACCTGGCCGACTCCATCGCCGAGGCCGTGCGCGAGGGCGTGCAGGTGGCGGTGGTGGTCGGCGGCGGAAACATGTTCCGCGGCGCGGCCCTGTCCGAACAGGGCATCGACCGTGCCCGCGCCGACTACATGGGCATGTTGGGCACGGTCATCAACTGTCTGGCGCTGCAGGACTTCCTCGAACGTCGCGGCGTCGAGACCCGCGTGCAGACCGCCATCACGATGCAGCAGGTGGCCGAGCCGTTCCTGCCGCGCCGGGCGATCAGGCACCTGGAGAAGGGGCGCGTGGTCATCTTCGGCGCGGGACTCGGCTCGCCGTTCTTCTCCACCGACACCGCGGCGTCGCAGCGGGCCCTGGAGATCGGGGCCGAGGCGCTGCTCAAGGGCACGCAGGTGGACGGGGTGTACGACTCCGACCCACGGAAGAATCCCGATGCGGTCAGGTTTGACCACCTCGACTACGGCGAGGTGTTGATCCGCGACCTCCAGGTCATGGACGCCACCGCGATCAGTCTGTGCAAGGACAACGACCTTCCGATCGTCGTGTTCGACCTGATGGGCGAGGGCAACATCCTGCGAGCGGTCCGCGGTGAGAAAATCGGCACGCTGGTGAGTCCGGCAGGCAGATGAGGGATCGAGCCCGACAACGCCAGCTAGAAGACAGGGAGCCGCTGTGATCGACGAAACCCTCCTCGAAGCCGAGGACAAGATGGACAAGGCCGTTTCGGTCGCGAAGGAGGACTTCGCGAGCATCCGTACGGGCCGGGTCACCCCCTCGATGTTCAACAAGATCAACGCCGAGTACTACGGCACGCCGACCCCGATCCAGCAGTTGGCCTCGTTCCATGTGCCTGAGGCCCGCATGGTCATCATCCAGCCCTACGACAAGGGCTCGATGGCCGCGATCGAGAAGGCGATCCGTGACTCCGACCTGGGCGTGAACCCTGGCAACGACGGCGCCGTGATCCGCGTGACGTTCCCCGAGCTGTCGGAGGAGCGTCGCAAGGAGTACATCAAGGTCGCCCGGAACAAGGGTGAGCACGCCAAGGTCTCCGTGCGCAACATCCGCCGCTCCGCCAAGGAGATCCTCGACAAGATGATCAAGGATGGCGAGGCGGGGGAGGACGAGGTCCGGCGCGCGGAGAAGGAGCTCGACGACCTCACGCAGAAGCACGTCGCCAAGATCGACGAGCTGCTCAAGCACAAGGAAGCCGAGCTGCTCGAGGTCTGAGCGGCCGGCCTCGGATCCGAGAGCGGGTCGTTCTGGGTTGTGAGCGGGCTGTTCGGTATTCGAGCGGGCGTTCGGAGTTTGAGCGGGTCGTTCTGGGGTGTGAGCGGGGAGCTTGTGATTCGCGAGCGGGCGGCTTGTGATTCGTGGGCGGTCGCTCGGGAGCTGTGAGTGAGTCGCTCGGGATTGTGAGTGAATTGCTCAGGACTGTGAGTGGGTCGCTTCTGGTGGGCTGCGTCGAGCGGACTGCCTCAGGTAGCAGGAGACCTACGGCCCTCGCCCGTCGGCGGGGGCCGTGGCACATGGAGATTCTGTGGACGAACGTACGGCTGGCACCAGCCCGAGCGGCGGCAGCCGTACCGGAAGGAACCTGCCTGCCGCGATAGGCGTGGGCGTGGGGCTCGGCGCGCTGGTCATCCTGTCGCTCTACACCGTCAAGGAGCTGTTCCTGCTGGTACTGGCGGGGGCGGTGGGCGTCGGCGTGATGGAGATGGTGCAGGCGTTCGCCACGCGGGGCATCAAGGTGCCCGTGGTGCCCGTGCTGGGCGGCATGGTGGCGATGCTGGCGGGGGCGTACTGGGGCGGGGCGGTATGGCTGCTGGGTGTGTTCGTGGTGGTCGTGTTCGTGCTGCTGATCTGGCGCATGTTCAGCGACGGCACCGATGGATACGTCCGTGACGCCACTGGGTCAGTTTTTGTCTTGATTTATCCGCCTTTGCTGGCGGGATTTGCGGCCTTGCTGCTGGCGCCGGGGGACGGGCGGGACCGGGTGATCGTGTTCATCGCGGTCACCGTGGCCAGCGACATCGGCGGGTACATCGCGGGGGTGCTGTTCGGGCGGCATCCGATGAGTGTCATCAGCCCCAAGAAGACCTGGGAGGGGTTCGCCGGGTCTGTCGCGGCTTGTGTCGCGGTGGGAGGGTGGCTGGTGTGGTGGCTGATGGACGGGGCGTTGTGGCAGGGGGCGCTGATCGGGGGGCTCGCGGCGGCGCTGGCCACCGTGGGGGATCTGATCGAGTCGATGATCAAGCGTGATCTGGGGATCAAGGACCTGGGGTCGATCCTGCCGGGGCATGGGGGGTTGATGGATCGGCTGGACTCGCTGGTCACGACGCTGGTGCCGGTGTGGCTGCTGATGTCGCTGTTCTTCTAGGCGCGGGGGCGTTCAGGGGATGCAGGTAAGGCGGGCGGTTTTGAGGTGTGCGCTTGTTGGGGCGTGGCTCGCTTTGTTTAGGCGCGCGGCCTGGCCTTGTTCGGGTGTGCGGCTCGTTTGAGTGGGCGTGCGTCGGGTCGGGCTGCGGAGTGTCGGGTTCTTTGATGCGCTTTTCTCCTGTACGGCAAGCCGCCCCCACCGCCACCCCCCCGTACGTGGCTGAGGGCCTCCAGGAAAACGGCCGCTGAGCCCGCACGGGGCGGGTCGCCGTTACGTGCGCGTTCTTGGCCGGTGGCGGCGTCAACTGCCCCGTTCGTCCATGGCTTCGATGGTGACGGGCTGGAGCCAGAGCCAGCGGACGGTTTCGCCGCCGAAGGTGAAGCCGGATAAGTCCGGCATGGCTGGTGGGTCCGCCAGCATCACGACGCCCGAGTACTGGGGGCCGAGCGGAAACGTGGACGGCTCGTGGTACCACTTGGCCGTGTGGCCGTGGCCGAGCCAGGTGACCGAGTGCCAGGGGTACTGGGACAGCCAGACCAGCAGCAACGCCGCCTCACGCGGGTCGTCCCGGGTGGCCACGGCCAGCTCGATGCGGGCGTACGCGCCCGGACGGTCGATCCACTGCTCGACCGTCGGCATGCGCTGGCAGCTCATGCCGACCGTGGACAACACTGTGAACCCACGTCGCTGGTGCGGCGGCCGTTCCGTGATGCCGACGGTGGGCAGGCGCTCGCCGCTGACGTCCCAGTAACGGCCGGCGGGGCCGAGTGATCGTTCCAGGTGACCCATGACGAACTGCTGGAACGACGCCCACGACCCTTCGCCGTGACGCCACCGCCAGTACGACTTGGCGTTGGCGATGCGGGGGCGCAGCCCGTCGAGCGCCTCGGACAGCGCCCAGGCGAACGGGGTCTCGCCCACGGCGTCACGGGCGTAACCGGGCATGCCTCTGCTCATGTCCGCCCAGCCGGGGATGACCGCCAGCAGGTCCGCGTCCTCGTACAACGCCACCCCGTCCCCCTCCTCGAACCACAGCGCGGTGAGCTGCCCGAGCGCCCTGCGTCCGGCGGGGTGAGTGGTGTTGGGCCTGGGCATGAGCGGGGGGAGGCCGGAGTTCAGCCTGGCCAGGTCGACGACCTCGGGGGCGGCGCGGTGGTTGGCCAGCCAGACGGCGCCGTGGACCTCGCCGTCGGGTGAGCACAGGTAAGCCACCGAGGCGTCCTCGTCCCGCTCGACCACGAGCGTTCGGCTGCCGTACGGGTTACCGGCGGTGAGGACGACCTCGGTCTGCCCCTCGCCAGAAGCCGACCGAAAAATCGCCATACGAGATGAACTCTAGATCGGCATATAACCGCACGCGAGAGCCAGCGCCACCAGGAGTACCGGGAGAAGCATGAGGAGGTCTGGAGGAGCCGAAGGTGAAGGAGAAGCGAGGGTGGCGCAGAACGAGCCAAGAGGGCCGAAGTCCGGGAGGGACGGAAGGTCCGGGAAGGTACAGGGCTGGCGGAGTGGCTGGGGAGTACAAGCTGGTCGGGAGGCCCCCAGTAGTACGGGGCTGAACAGGAAAGCCCGTGAGTACAGGGGCTGGGGGGAGACCCCGAGTTATAGTGCGGCTCGCTCTGCTCTCGCACAGCCCGCTCGCCCTGCTCCGCGCCGCTGTGCCCTCCGCTTTGGCTCGCGTCGCTTCGCTGTTCCAGGCTTTCCGCTGGGTGGGCAACATGTCGCATCGGGTCGTTGTCCGGGATGAAACGTCGTCGGTGGGGAGTCGTGGCTTAACGGCTGTTGTGGCGCAGGGGCTGTGGTGTGTGGAGACCGTCGCCGTTCAGGGAGGGTTGGGTGATCGATGTGGCGGTGATCGTGGGAGCCGTGTAGTGCCCGATCATGTCTCGTGGAATGACACCTGAAGGCGGAGCGTTCACTACCCTGGTCGGTAACCCCTCAACGCAAAGGCAGGAACGTGTCCCAGCAGCCAGGTCAGCTCACCTTCGTCGCGCCGCGCAGGGCCAAGCCGGCTCGGCACCTGGCCGACCTCGCCATGCCCGACCGTCGTGCCGCCGTGGCCGAGCTGGGGGAGAAGGCGTTCCGTGCCGATCAGCTCTCCCGTCACTACTTCGAGCGCCTGAACGCCGACGTGAACGCGATGACCGACCTTCCGGCCGCCGCCCGCGACAAGCTGTCGGTGTTGCTGCCGTCGCTGCTGACGCCGGTCAAGGAGTTGACGACCGACGGAGGGACGACGCGGAAGACGTTGTGGCGGCTGTTCGACGGGGCGCTGGTCGAGTCGGTGCTGATGCGCTATCCCGACCGGGTGACGATGTGCGTGTCGTCGCAGGCCGGTTGTGGAATGAACTGCCCGTTCTGCGCGACGGGCCAGGCCGGTCTGACCCGGAACATGTCCACCGCCGAGATTGTCGAGCAGGTCGTCTCCGGCGCGCGTGCGCTGGCCGCGGGTGAGGTGCCCGGCGGGCCGGGGCGGGTGAGCAATGTCGTGTTCATGGGCATGGGTGAGCCGCTGGCCAACTACAAGCAGGTCATCGGGGCGGTACGCCGCTTCGTCGAGCCCGCGCCGCACGGCCTCGGCATCTCGGCGCGTGGTGTCACCGTGTCCACGGTCGGGCTGGTGCCCGCCATCGGCAAGCTGGCCGACGAGGGGCTGCCCGTCACGCTCGCGCTGTCCCTGCACGCGCCGGACGACGAGCTGCGCGACACGCTGGTGCCGATCAACACGCGGTGGAAGGTGTCGGAGGTGCTGGACGCGGCCTGGGCGTACGCGGCCAAGACCAAGCGGCGGATCTCCATCGAGTACGCGCTGATCAAGGACATCAACGACCAGGAGTGGCGGGCCGACCTGCTCGGCAAGCTGATCCGCAACAAGCTGGTGCACGTCAACCTGATCCCGCTCAACCCGACGCCCGGCTCCAAGTGGACGGCTTCACGGCCGGAGGACGAGCGGGCATTCGTGCGGCGGCTGGAGTACCACGGGGTGCCGGTGACGGTGCGCGACACGCGAGGCCGGGAGATCGACGGCGCCTGCGGCCAGCTCGCCGCCACCGAGTGAAGCTCGCCGCCACCGAGTGAAATTCGTGGCCAACAAGGTCGTGGCCAACAAGGCCGTAAGCAACAGGTCGTGGGTAATAGGGCTGCGAGTGAGTAAGGCCGCACCTCAGTAGGCTCGGCGAGCTGAACAGGATCCGCGAGCTGGTAGGACCCCAAGCGCCCAGTTCCCCAGAACCAACGGCGAGTCGGGCAGGCCGGAGGCCGAGCGGTCGGGCGCGTACATGCCGGGGAGACAGTCAGAGGCTCGGCGGCGAGTTCAGAAGTTCGCGGGCCAGAGCCTCGCCCCACCATCGCTCGACGCGGTCCGGCGTCCAGCCGCGTTCGACGGTGAACGTGGTGTAGACGTCGATGCTGCACAGGCCCGCGTAGATGTCGGCGGCGGCCGGCACGTCCAGGCCCGGGCGGAGGATGCCGTCCGGCCACGAGGAGAACACCGCCACGCGGGTCTCGTCGGCGCGGGCACGGCTGTCGCGGTAGAGGGCGGCCAGTTCCGGCTCCGTCCGGGCGGCTTCGCGCAGCGGCACGATGACGTCTCCGGCGTGTTCGAACAGCCGCCGGTCGAAGGCCGCCATCACGGCGAGCTGCCGTTCGGGCGTCGCCTCGGGTGCCTCCAGTTCGGCGAGTTGCCGAGAGGGGTCGGCGGACAGGCCGGCGGCGTCCACGAGTGCCCGGGTCAGCCCGGCCTTGTTGCCGTACACCGAGTAGACCGTCGGCACGGAGACTCCCGCCTCGCGCGCGACGTCGCGTACGGTCGTCGCCGTCCACCCTCGCGTCACGAAGAGCCGGCGCGCGGCCTGGGCGATCTCGGCCCGGGTCTCCATCGCCTGCGCCGTGCGGCGGAGCGAGTCGTAGCGGCGCCGGGCCCCCTCTGCGCTCATGACGTGTAAGCGTAGAGGAAGCTATTGCAGCAGCAGGGAGACGCTGTAGGCGACGATCCAGGAGATCCAGCCCAGCCACCCGATCAGCCCGGCCGGCCCGAGGCGGTTGCCGCCTTCGACGTTGTACGGGGCGGCGAGTGAGGACAGGAAGAGCAGTGCGGCGCTGACGTATCCCAGCCATGCCTGCCAGACGGGAACGAGCCCGCCACTGACCCCGGCGACGGTGAAGCCGAGCAGCGCCATGGCCAGGAACACCTGGTTGAACCCGAACAGCACGTTGCTCATCCCCCACTGGCCCGCCATCGCGCCGCCTCCATGTCGGGCGGCGGTGGCCATGCCGAACCGGAGCGCCTCGACGCAGGTGAACGTCGCGTTCTGGAGCAGCACCCCGGCGAAGCCCACCAGCGCCCATGCCCCCTGATCGGGGCTGCCGCGCCACAGCACCGACAGCAGCCCGGCGGCGAAGAGCGTGAGGCCCAGCCACGTCACCGGTACGAGTACCGACGGCCTTTTCAGCGCGTTCGCGATCCCGTCGAACGAGTCGGTGGTCGCGTCCAGGCCCTTGCCCGATGTCGGCAGCGGGAGGCCGGAGCGGAGGTAGACGGCGTTGATGACGACACCTACAAGCACGAACCCGATCCCGCCCAGCCCTGCCAGATCGATGAACTCCATGCCGGCGCTCCTCTGTTTTGAGTTGACGCTCCTTATAATGAATATAAGGCGCCTAAATCGCAACTCCTCCCGTCTGCAGGGGAACAAGGCCGTGTCCTGGGAGCGGGCGGGAAGGCGAGCCGCGTTCGCGGCGAAGCGGCTCCGGGACCTGACCCATGCTCCGGCCGACAGGCCGACAGGCCGACCGCCGAACGTCTGGAGGAGGGCGTCCGGTAAAGGAGAGCGGCTGGTGGGACGCGGACGGCGGAAGGAAGGGACGTCCGGTCACCATGGACGACGAGCTCAGCGACCGGCTCGGGACGAGGGCCTGATCAGGAACGGCTCAGGGCCGCTCGTGAGCAGGGCCGTAGCTGTGATCTGGCCCGGTGGTGGGGGCCGGTGCTGAGCCGGCGATCACGGGCGGGTGCGGCGTAGCCAGGCGTAGCAGGCCAGACCGATCAGGCACCACGCCAGCGAGATCGCGCCGAGCTGCGGAAGCTGTTCCACCAGCGCGGCGGAGTTCGCGGACCTCATCCAGCCGACCACCGGGATGCTCAGCCAGTACAGCGGTGAGGCGCTGAGCATCAGCATCAGCAGGTAGCCCAGCACCAGGGACAGGATCGAAAGGGCGGGCGAGGGCAGGACGGCGCGGCTGGTGAGCGCCCCGAGCGCGAGCCCGGCCAGGGCGGCGATGCCGTACAGCGCCAGTACGGCGAGGAACTCGCCGGTCGGCGGGACGGCGCTGACGCCGAGCGCCAGCCCCCAGCCCAGGGCCAGCGCGACGAGCGTC
>NZ_JAHKRL010000318.1 GCF_019396405.1 Nonomuraea rhizosphaerae
GGGCGGGCGCCCGTCGCCGCCGAGGTCATCACCGGCGGCAAGGCCCTGTACCGCGGCTCCCGGCTGGTGACCAGGCTCAAGGCCCGGAGCGTCGAGCTGGCCGCCATGGGCGAGACGCAGCTCACCGAGGAGCACGCCGAGGTGGTGCGCTTCAGCCATCGGGCCCGCGGGACGTACCGCAAGCTCGTCATCCGCGATGGCCGGCTGGTCGGCGCGATCCTGCTGGGCGACACCGACGCCGTCGGCACGCTCACCCAGCTCTTCGACCGGGGCGGGCCGCTGCCGGGGGACCGCGCCGGGCTGCTGTTCCCCGGGCTGGCCTCGGCCACCGTGGCCGACAGCCCGGTGCTGATGCCCGACGCGGCGAAGGTCTGCCAGTGCAACAACGTCACCAAGGGCCAGATCCGGGCCTGCTGGGAGGCGGGCGCGCGGGACGTGACCGCGGTCGCCGCCGCCACCAGGGCCACGACCGGGTGCGGCACCTGCCGTGACGCCGTGGAGGGCATCGTCGGCTGGCTGTGCGAGCAGGAAGGGATCTCCGCATGAGCAGGATCGTCGTCGTCGGGTACGGGCCGACGGCTCACCGGTTCGTCGAGACGCTGCGCGAGCGCGGGTCCGGCGGGCGGGTGACCGTGATCGGGGAGGAGCCGCGGCCCGCGTACGACCGGGTGGCGCTCACCTCCTACCTGGGCGGGACCAGCGTCGAGGACCTCACCTACCCGGTGCCCGAGGGGACGGTGACCAGGCTCGGCGGGCGGGTCACCGCGATCGACCGGGAGGCGCGCACGGTCACGCTGGCCGACGGGTCGGCCGAGCCGTACGACGTGCTCGTGCTGGCCACGGGGTCGTCGCCGTTCGTGCCGCCGGTGCCGGGGGCGGAGCACGCGCACGTGTACCGGACGATCGACGACCTCGACGCGATCCGGCTGGCCGCCAAGGACGCCACCGAGGGGGTCGTGGTCGGCGGCGGGCTGCTCGGGCTGGAGGCGGCCGACGCGCTGCGCGGGCTGGGGCTCAGGACGCACATCGTGGAGATGAGCCCCTGGCTGATGCCGCGCCAGGTGGACGAGGGCGGCGGGGCGGTGCTCAAGGGGCACATCGAGGCGCTCGGGCTCAGCGTGCACGCGGGCGCGGGCGTCCAGGAGATCGTGGTGGGGGAGCAGGGCGTTGTCACCGGGTTGCGCAAGCCCGACGGGACGCTGATCGACGCGCAGATCGTCGTCTTCTCCGCCGGGATCAGGCCGCGTGACGAGCTGGCCCGCGACGGCGGCCTGGAGGTCGGCCGGCGCGGCGGCATCGTGGTGGACGCGGGCATGCGCACCTCCGACCCCTCCATCTACGCGATCGGCGAGTGCGCGCTGGTCGGCGGCCCGGAGAAGGGCATGGTGTACGGGCTGGTCGGCCCATGTTTCACGATGGCCGAGGTGGCCGCCGACCGCATCACCGGCGGCGGCGCCTCGTTCGAGGGCGCGGACATGTCCACCAAGCTCAAGCTGCTGGGGGTGGAGGTGGCCCAGTTCGGGGCGATGGACGGGGCGCTCGACGTCACGTACATGGACCCGGTGGGCGGCGTCTACAAGCGCCTGTTCATCAGCGACGACGCCCGGACGCTGCTCGGCGGCATCTGCGTCGGCGACGCCTCGCCGTACTCGTCGCTGCGGCCCTTCGTCGGCAAGCCGCTGCCGGCGGCGCCGTCCGACCTGCTGTTCACCGGGTCGGGGGCGGAGCTGGACCTGCCCGACGACGCGCAGGTGTGCTCGTGCAACAACGTCAGCGCCGGGGCGGTCCGCGTCGCGATCGTGGACAAGGGCTGCGCGGACGTTCCCGGCATCAAGGCGTGCACGCGGGCGGGCAGCACCTGCGGGAGCTGCGTGCCGATGCTCAAGCAGCTCCTGGAGAGGTCCGGGGTCGAGCTGAGCAAGGCGCTGTGCGAGCACTTCGCGTACTCGCGGGCGGAGCTGTACGACATCGTCCGGGTACGCGGCATCACCACGTTCTCGGAGCTGATCACCGCCCACGGGCAGGGGCGCGGGTGCGACATCTGCAAGCCGGCCGTGGCCTCGATCCTCGCCTCCCTGCACAACGGCCACGTGCTGGAGGGCGAGCGGGCCGCGCTCCAGGACACCAACGACCACTTCCTGGCCAACATCCAGAAGAACGGCACGTACTCGGTCGTCCCGCGCATCCCCGGCGGCGAGATCACGCCCGACAAGCTGATCGTGATCGGCGAGGTGGCCCGCGACTTCGGCCTCTACACCAAGATCACCGGCGGGCAGCGGATCGACCTGTTCGGGGCGCGGGTCGAGCAGCTGCCGCAGATCTGGCGGCGGCTGGTGGAGGCCGGGTTCGAGTCGGGGCACGCCTACGGCAAGGCGCTGCGCACGGTGAAGTCGTGCGTCGGTTCCACCTGGTGCCGGTACGGCGTCCAGGACTCCGTCGGCCTGGCCATCGCCCTGGAGCTGCGCTACCGGGGCCTGCGCGCGCCGCACAAGCTCAAGTCGGCCGTCTCCGGCTGCGCCCGCGAGTGCGCCGAGGCCCGCTCGAAGGACTTCGGCATCATCGCCACCGAGAACGGCTGGAACCTGTACGTCGGCGGCAACGGCGGCTTCAAGCCCCGCCACGCGGACCTGCTGGCCAACGACCTGAGCACCGACGAGCTGATCAGGACGATTGACCGGTTCGTCATGTTCTACATCCGCACGGCCGACCGGCTGCAGCGCACGGCGGCCTGGCTGGAGTCGCTCGACGGCGGCCTCGGCTACCTGCGGCAGGTGATCATCGACGACTCGCTCGGGATCTGCGCCGAGCTCGACGCGCAGATGCGGCACCACGTCTCCACGTACGAGGACGAATGGCGGGCGACCATCTCCGACCCGGAGAAGCTCGGGCGGTTCGTCAGCTTCGTCAACGCGCCCGGCGTGCCCGACCCGTCGATCGTCTTCGAGACCGAACGCGACCAGATCAAGCCAGTGAACCGTCCGGAGGTGGCTTTGCAATGAGTTGGGTGTCTGTGTGCAGGTATCAGGCGTTGCTGCCGGAGCGCGGGGTGTGCGCTCTGGTGGACGGGCGTCAGGTGGCGGTGTTCCGCACGTACGACGGGGCGCTGCACGCCATCGGGAACCTCGATCCGTTCAGCGGCGCCCATGTGCTGTCGCGGGGGATCGTGGGAACCCGGGCGGGGGAGCCGACGGTGGCCTCGCCGCTGCACAAACAGGTCTTCTCGCTCGTGAGCGGGGAGTGCCTGGACGAGCCGGGCGTGACGGTGCCGGTGTACTCGATCCGGGTCGAGGACGGGCTGGTGCAGGTGTCCTCCGTACGGGCCGGAACGGAGCCGGTGCGGGAGCCGGCGCTGGTGCCCATGAGCGTTTAGCGGGGTGGCGGCAGGGCAGCCACCTGCGTGAACGCCTATCGGGGGGTGCGTGGTGGCTGCGATCTGCGATGGCCCGGCCGGGTGCCGGTGGACGCCGTGACACGGCTGCCGCCTGCCCGCGGTCCGATCACCTCGGCGCTGTTCCCGTGGCTCTCGGGGCCGGTCGGGGCTCCCGTTCCGGTCGTCGGGCCGGGGTCGGGGTGCCCGCTGGCCGACGAGGATCTGCAGCTCGCTCTGTTCGTCTGTTACGAGCTGCACTACCAGGGCTTCGCCGGGGTGGACGAGCGGTGGGAGTGGGAGCCGGACCTGCTGGCGCTGCGGGGGCGCCTGGAGCGGCGCTTCTTCGAGGACGGGCTGACGGCGCTCGTGCCGTGGCCGTCCAGGATGCCGGGCCCGTCCGGGGCGCCGTCGGTGCGGGCCGCGCTGGCCGACCTGGTGGTCGCGGACGACGGGCCCTCCGTCTCGCGATTTATCCTGCGCGACGCCTCTCTCACGCAATTTCGCGAGTTTGTCATTCATCGGTCGATTTATCACCTTAAAGAGGCTGATCCGCATAGCTGGGCGATCCCACGGCTGCGGGGCGGGCCCAAGGCCGCGCTGGTGGAGATCCAGGCCGACGAGTACGGCGGCGGGCGGCGCGAGCGCATGCATTCCGAGCTGTTCCGCACCACCATGCGCAGTCTGGGGCTGGACGACTCCTACGGCCACTACCTCGACCGGGTCCCCGGCGTGACGCTGGCCGTCTCGAACACGATGTCCCTGTTCGGGCTGCACCGGCGGTGGCGGGGTGCGCTGGCCGGGCATCTGGCGGCGCTGGAGATGACCTCCTCCCAGCCGAACCGGCGCTACGCCAACGGGCTGCGGCGGCTCGGCGGGTCCCCGGCCGCCGCCCGCTTCTACGAGGAGCACGTACAGGCCGACGCCGTGCACGAGCAGATCGCGGCCCACGACCTGTGCGCCGGGCTGGCGGCGCAGGAGCCGGAGCTGGCGGGGGACGTGCTGTTCGGGGCGGGATGCGCGCTGGAGATGGAACGCCTCTGGGCGGCGCACGTGCTGGACAGCTGGGAACGCGGCGAAAGCTCGCTGCTGGAGACCGGCAGGGCGCCCGCCCTGGACGAGGCCGCGGCGGTGGGAGCTCCGTGAGGACGGGGTTCGACGCCGCGGCGGTGGACGTCCCCGTGACGACAGGGCTCGACTACGTGCTGCCGCTGCGGTGGGCCGGCGACGCCGGGCTGGAGGAGCTGACCGCGTACCTGCGCTGGCTGTCGGGCCATGCCCGCGTGATCGTCGTGGACGGCAGCGCCGGGCCGCTGTTCGACGCGCACGCGCGCCGGTGGGACGGCCTGGTGACGCACCTGCGGCCCGACGCGCGGCTCGCGTTCGCCAACGGCAAGGTGTCGGGGGTGACCACCGGGCTGAGGCTGCCCGGCCCCGACCACGTGGTGATCGCCGACGACGACATCCGCTACGACGAGCGCTCCCTGGCCGCGATCGACGCCCTGCTCGCCGGGGCCGACCTCGTACGGCCGCAGAACCACTTCGACCCGCTGCCCTGGCACGCCCGCTGGGACACCGGCCGCACACTGCTCAACCGCAGCCTCGGCGCCGACTACCCGGGCACGTTCGGCGTGCGCAGGTCGTTCTTCCAGCGGATGGGCGGCTACGACGGCGACGTGCTGTTCGAGAACCTGGAGCTGATCCGCACCGTACGCGCGCACGGCGGGCGGGAGCTGCGCGTCCCCGGCCTGTACGTGCGGCGGCTGCCGTGCGACACCCGGCACTTCTGGTCGCAGCGGGTCCGCCAGGCCTACGACGACCTGGCCCAGCCCGCGCGGATGGCGCTGTTCCTGTCCCTGCTCCCGGCCGCCGGGGCGGCGTTGCTGCGGCGGCGTCCGGGATGGGTGCTGGCCGGCGTGGGGCTGACCGTGGCCATGGCCGAGCTGGGGCGGCGGCGCGGCGGCGGGGGACGGGTGTTCCCGGCCTCGGCGTCATGGCTGGCGCCCGTGTGGGTGCTGGAGCGGGCGGTGTGCAGCTGGCTCGCCCTGGGGGCGGCGCTCGGGGGCGGCGTGCCGTACGCGGGGAGCAGGTTGCGGCGGGCGGCCCACTCGGTGCGGCAGCTCCGCCCGCGGCGGGCGGTCTGCCCGGGGCCCGCCCGCGCCCGCGTGCGCGAGGTCAGCTCTCCGGATCCGGCGCGCTCGTGGCGCGGAAACCCGTCGCCTTGTGCGACCCGTCGCAGAACGGCTTGACCGACGAACGCCCGCACCGGCACAGCGCCACCGTGGCCCTGCCGGGCGGGATGGGCTCGCCGTCCTGCGTCACCAGCTCGAACGGTCCTCTGATCAGCAGCGGGCCGTCCTCGCACGGTGTCACGGTGACCAGTTCATCGTCCTCTCGCCGCATTCCGCCCAACTGCCCCTGAACCACCACCGGAAACGGCGGTACGGGGCTACGGCTCCGGCACTACTTCAGCCGGTGGGAACACGTGGGTGGTCGGATGACCCATCGGCAACACGCAACGTCTCCCGGAATCGACGCTGTCACAGCGCTCCGCGTCGTCACGCTGTGGCAGGGGCAGGGGTTCAGTGCTCAGGGTCGCCTCCATGTGCAGCACCCGGCGACGTTACCCCTGACATGACGGAAATTTGGTCGCGACCCGGCAACGATCCAACCTCTGAACGATCTCAGCAACTTCTGTGAAGCGTCACGTCGAACACCTGTGTACGGTCCTGACGCCGGGCGCACACATCGGACGAACGGGACTTAGCCTGGGCGTATGCAGGACCTTTCGCCGTTCCAGCATCCGAGGTTCGCCCGCATGTACGAGCGGCTCAGCGTCGAGGCCGAACGCAACGGCATGGACGGGCTGCGCCGCCGCCTCCTGGCCGGGCTGACCGGCCGGGTGGTCGAGGTGGGCGCCGGAAACGGGCTGAACTTCCCGTACTACCCCGCCCAGGTCCGCGAGGTGGCCGCCGTCGAGCCCGAGGACCGGCTGCGGCGGCTGGGCGAGCGGGCCGCCGGGCAGGCGCCCGTGCCCCCC
>NZ_JAHKRL010000319.1 GCF_019396405.1 Nonomuraea rhizosphaerae
CGATCGGGTCACGTAGCGCAGCCCGCCACCCGCGACGATCGTCGTCTCCGACCAGTGCTTGAGCCGCGGCCACTCCTCGTCGGGGAAGCCGAGCAGCCAGCCGATCACCCGGGCGGGCAGCGGCGCGGCGAGGGCGCTCACCGCGTCCACCGCGCCCGCCTCCAGGGCGTGGTCCAGCTGCTCGGTGACCACCTCACGGACCCGCTCGGCGTACTGTTCGCGCACGTAGCGGGGCGTGAAGCGGCGGTAGACGAGGCGACGCTGCTCGGCGTGCTCGGGGTCGTCCAGGCCGATCATCGACGGGTCGGACGGGAGCTGCGGGCGGTAACCGCCGGTGCTCGTCCACAGTCCTGGATCACGCTCTATGGCCGCGATGTCCGCGTGGCGGGAGATGCCCCACAGATTGTTCGCGGCGTCGTAGTGCACGGGGGAGTGCTCGCGCAGCCAGGCGTAGACGGGACCGGGGTCGCCCGCGTACAGGTCGCCGTCGAGTAAGTCGGGGTTCATCTCAGGCCAGCACCCCCTGGGAGCGGAGCTTCTCGGTGGTCTCGGCGTTCAGGCCCCATCCGGACAGGTCCGTGAGGCGGGTGGCCGGTGACAGGTCCTGGGCCGGCGCGCCGAGCAGCCGGGGCGCGGGCACCGGATGGCTGATGCCGCCGACGTCGGTGAAGCTGCCCCGGGCGACGTTGTGCGGGTGCGCGGCCGCCTCCGCCATGGACAGCACGGGGGACACGCAGGCGTCCGAGCCCTCGAAGACGGCCTCCCACTCCGCCCGCGTCCGCTTCTTGAACTCCTGCGCCAGGCGGGCCTTCAGCGCCGGCCACTGCGCCCTGTCGTCGCGGTCGGGCAGGTCAGTGAGCTCCATCAGGGTCACCATCGCCGCCCAGAACTGCGGCTCCAGCGAGCCGACCGCCAGGAACCGGCCGTCGGCCGTTTCGTACGTGTCGTACTGGGGGGCGCCCGTGTCGAGCAGGTTCGTCCCGCGCTCGCCCCAGAAGCCGCTCTGGACGCCGTGGTAGAACATCGCGAACAGGACCGCGGCGCCGTCCACCATGGCCGCGTCGATCACCCGTCCCTTGCCGGTGCGCTCGCGCTCGAACAGGGCCAGCAGCACCCCGTACGCGAGCATGAGGCCGCCGCCGGCGAAGTCGCCCAGGATGTTGATCGGCGGCGTCGGCTTGCTCCCTTCGCGGCCGAGCAGCGACAGGATGCCGGAGATCGCGATGTAGTCGATGTCGTGGCCTGCGGTGGGGGCCAGCGGGCCCTCCTGGCCCCAGCCGGTCATCCGGCCGTAGACGAGTCTCTCGTTGACCGCGTGCAGGTCCTCGGGCCCGATGCCCAGGCGCTCGGCCACACCCGGCCGGAACACCTCGATGACCACGTCGGCCTCGCGGGCCAGTTCCTTGAAGGCGGCCACGCCCTCGGGCGACTTCAGGTCCAGGCCGATCGTGTGCTTGCCACGGTCCATGACGTCCGCGCGGGGCTTGTCGGAGACGGCCGGCACGCGGTCCACCCGCAGCACCTCGGCGCCGTGGTCGGCGAGCATCATCCCGGCGAACGGTCCCGGCGCGAGCCCGGCGAGCTCCAGCACCTTGACCCCGGCGAGCGGGCCTTGACGGCCTTCAGACATCTGTTTCTCCTACGTGTCGTTTCGCCTCAGTAGAACAACCTTCGGTGATGTGTGGCAAGGCACCTTCCGGACTTCCGGCAATGATCAGTGAGGTATGGGAAACTTGCCCACTGTTCGGGTGGGTCTACAGGGGTTGGACATGGTTTCGGATAGCAACCGGCTGGTGGCCAAGCGGTACCAGTTAGTGCGCGAACTGGGACGGGGCGGCATGGGCGTGGTCTGGGAGGGCCGCGACACCTTGCTCAACCGGCAGATCGCGGTCAAGGAAGTGCTGCTCCCCGAGGGGATGTCACGGGCCGACCAGGAACGGCTGCTGATGCGCACCGCCCGCGAGGCGCGCATGGCGGCGCGGCTGAGCCACCCGTCGGTCGTCGCGATCTACGACGTCGTCGAGGAGGACGGCCGGCCGTGGATCATCATGGAGCTGGTCCGCCACCCGTCCGTGGAGGAGGTCGTCGCCACCTCGGGCGCCCTCCCCGTACGGCAGGCCGCCGACGTCGGACGGCAGGTGCTGTCGGCGCTGAAAGCCGCCCACGAGGTCGGCATCCTGCACCGCGACGTCAAGCCCAGCAACATCCTGCTCACCGACGACGGCCGGGCCGTGCTCACCGACTTCGGCATCGCCCAGTCCGAGGGCGACGCCTCGCTGACCGCGACCGGCATGGTGACCGGCTCGCCCAGCTTCCTGGCCCCCGAACGCGTGCGCGCCGCCGAGTCCGGCCCCGCCTCCGACCTGTGGTCCCTCGGCGCGACGCTGTACGCCACGCTGGTCGGCCGCTCGCCGTTCGAGCGCGGCGACCCCATGGCCACCCTGAACGCGCTGCTCAGCGAAGAGCCCGACTACCGCAGGATCCCGCCGATCATGCACCCGCCCCTGAAGGGGCTGCTGCGCAAGGAGGCGCACGAACGCGTCGACGCCGAGGAGGCCGACCGGCTGCTGGCCGCCGTCGTCGCCGCCAAGCAGCCGAGCAACGACCGGCACGAGATCGAGCCCCGGCGGCGGCGGCGCGGCAGCCGTGGCCGCACGCTCGTCGCGGCCGTGGCCGCCGTGGTGGTGGCGGTCACGGGGGCCGGGGTGGCGATCTTCAAGTTCAGCGACGCCGCCGAGGGAACTCCCCGGATCACCCAGCAGGCGGCGACCAGCCCGCTGCCCAGCGTCCTGCCCTCGGCCGTCTCGCCCAGCGTCACCGCCACGCCGACCCCGACGGTCACCCGCACCCGGGCCGCGGCGGTCGTACGGGCGTGGAGGTCGAGGGACGGCTGGTCGATCATGCGGCCCGTCGGGTGGAGAGGCGCGCGCAAGGAGGCCTACACCGAGTGGACGCGCCGTGACCGGGCGGCGCACCTGGGCGTCGAGGCCGTCTACGCCCAGATCGACCCGAACCAGGTCGCCCGCGACTCCCAGGAGTCCCTGCGGCAGAACGCGCCCGACCTGCGCGTGCTGCGCCGCAAGATCGTCGCCCACCAGGGGACGAAGGCCGTGGAGCAGGAGTTCACCTACACGGCCGGGGCCGCCGGCGCGGCGCCGTGGAGCACGCAGGGAACCCGCTACCGCGAGGTGCAGCGGGTGGTGGCGATCGGGCAGACCGCCTACATCCTGTCGTGGACCGTCACCGAGGCGCGCTGGAGATCGGACCAGAGGTTGATGCGGCAGGTGATCTCCAGCTTTACGGTGGCCACGTGACCCCTTGGAACCTGCTCGCGCTGCCCCCGCTCCCCGAGGAGCCGCTGCGGCGGCTGCTCGCCCCCCTCGGCGACCGGGTCGAGGTGCGGGTGCCGCCCGCCCGCGACCGCGCCGCGCTCCTCGGCCTGCTCGGCGAGGCGGAGATCGTGCTCGGCGACTGGACGGCGCGGCTCGCGCTCGACGCCGAGGCCGTCGCGGCCGCGCCCCGGCTGGCCTTCGTCCAGCAGCCCTCGGTCGGCGTCGACGGCCACGACCTGAGCGCCCTGGCCGCCGCCGGCGTGCCGCTGGCCAACACGGCCGGGGTCAGCGCCGTCGCCGTGTCCGAATGGTGCCTGGCCGCCGCGATGTCGCTGTCGCGCAAGCTCGCCGAGGCCGACGCCGCCGTACGGGCCGGGCAGTGGCCGCAGCAGGAGCTGCAGCCGCGCGAGCTGCACGGCAGGCGGGTCGGCGTCGTCGGCTTCGGCCCGATCGGCGCCGCCTGCGCCCGGCTGTTCCGCGCGGTCGGCTGCGAGGTGTCCTACTGGACGCGCACGCCCCGCGACGAGCCCGGCTACCAGGAGCTGGAGCCGCTGCTGACCGGCTCCGACATCGTCGTCGCGGTGATCGCGCTGTCGGAGCGGACCCGTGGCCTGATCGACCCCCGGCGGCTGAAGCAGGGCGCGCTGCTGGTCAACGCGGCCAGGGGCGAGGTCGTCGACCAGGCGGCGCTGAGCGAGGCGCTGGCCTCCGGCCACCTCGGCGGCGCGGCGCTCGACGTCTTCGAGACCGAGCCGCTGCCCGAGGACGACCCGCTGCGCAAGCTCGACCGCGTCCTGCTGTCGCCGCACGTCGCCGGAGTGACCCCGGAGTCCACGGGACGCCTGATCACAGCCGTGATGACCAACCTGACGGCCGCCCTGGACGGCCATGAGGTGGCCAACGTGATCAACGGTGTATCGCCGGTCATCCGCAGAAAGTTTTCCGGTTCATCCCCCACGTAGGCATTTCACCTGGCACGATAAACAGTTTTCGTGTCTTTAACGACCCCGGTCTGGTCGATGTCAGCCCAGGGAGATACCTTCTTACGGACGATCTCTACCAGCTCAAGGGGGTGCTTCCGTGACGACGACGATGTCGACACACCAGCGGGCAGTAGAGCACATCAGGCAGTCCTACGCCGAGATCCCGGGTGACGCCGCTCCCCGGCTGGCCAAGGCCACGTCCAACCTGTTCAGGTTCCGCGACTCGGGCAAGACCGCCAAGCTCTCGGCCAGGGAGCTCGACGAGGTCATCAGCGTCGACCCGGTCACGATGACGGCCGAGGTCCAGGGCATGACGACCTACGAGCACCTGGTCGACGCCACGCTCCCGCACGGGCTCATGCCGTATGTGGTGCCGCAGCTCAAGACCATCACCCTGGGCGGGGCCGTCACCGGCCTCGGCATCGAGTCCACGAGCTTCCGCGACGGCCTGCCGCACGAGTCGGTCGAGGAGCTGGAGATCCTCACCGGCGACGGCCGCGTCGTGATCGCCCGCGACGACAACGAGCACCGCGACCTGTTCCGGGCCTTCCCCAACTCCTACGGCACGCTCGGCTACGCGCTGCGCATCCGGATCAAGCTCAGGAAGGTCGAGCCGTACGTGCGGCTCACGCACGTCAAGTTCACCGACGCCGACAAGTGCATGCTGGCCATGCAGGAGATCTGCGACAGCATGGAGCACGACGGCGAGCCCGTCGACTTCGTGGACGCCGTCTTCTTCCGTCCCGGTGAGATGTACGTGACCGTCGGCCGCTTCTCCGACCGCGCGCCCTACGTCTCCGACTACACCGGCATGCGCATCTACTACCAGTCGATCAGGCAGCGCAACCGCGACTGGCTGTCCATCCGCGACTACCTGTGGCGCTGGGACACCGACTGGTTCTGGTGCTCGCGCGCCTTCGGCGTCCAGCAGCCCGTCGTCCGCTCGCTCATGCCGCGCCGCTGGATGCGCTCCGACGTCTACCGCCGCCTGGTCGCCCTCGACCGCCGCTACGGCGTCACCGCCCGCGTCGACCGCTGGCGCGACCAGCCCGTCCAGGAGTCGGTCATCCAGGACGTCGAGGTCCCGATCGAACGGGGCGCCGAGTTCCTGGAGTTCTTCCACGACAAGGTCGGCATGACGCCCGTCTGGATGTGCCCGCTGCGGGCCTCGACGCGCTGGCCGCTCTACCCGCTCGAACCCGGCAAGCTGTACGTCAACTTCGGCTTCTGGGGAATGGTGCCGCTGCCACGGGGGCAGTTCGACGGCTACTACAACCGGCTCATCGAACGTGAGGTGCACGAGCTCGACGGCCACAAGTCGCTCTACTCGACCTCCTTCTATGCCCGTGAGCAGTTCTGGGAGCTGTACAACGGCGATGCTTACTGGCCGGTCAAGCAGGAATACGACCCGAACGGCCGACTGCTTGACCTGTACGACAAGTGTGTACGGGGAAGGTGAGCTGATGGCTCTTGCGTCCATCTTCGAGAAGATCGTTGGTCCACAGGCCAACATCGCGTTCATGGCCTACGACGGCAGCAAGGCCGGGCCCGACGGGGCCGACCTGGTACTGGAGGTGAAGTCCCCCATAGCGGTCGCCTACCTCGCGCAGGCACCGGGGGAGCTGGGCCTGGCGAGGGCGTACATCGCCGGGCACATCGACGTCCACGGCGACATGTACCACCTGCTCGACCGCATGTGGAACATCACCACCAACGACTTGACCACCTCCGAGAAGATCGCCGCCGTCCGTTCGCTCGGCCTCAAGCCCCTGCTCATGCGCGTCCCGCCGCCGCCGCAGGAGATGCGCCAGAGCGCCTTGGCCAGGCTCGGCTCCCGGCACGCCAAGCAGCGCGACGCCGAGGCCATCCACCACCACTACGACGTCTCCAACCGTTTCTACGAGTGGGTGCTGGGGCCGTCGATGGCGTACACGTGCGCGGTCTACCCCACCGACGAGTCCTCCCTCGAAGAGGCCCAGTTCGCCAAGTTCGACCTCGTGGCACGCAAGCTGGGGCTGAAGGAGGGCATGCGGCTGCTCGACGTCGGCTGCGGCTGGGGCGGCATGGTCATGCACGCCGCCAAGCACTACGGCGTCAAGGCCCTCGGCGTCACCCTCAGCAGGCAGCAGGCCGAATGGGCGCAGAAGGCCATCGTCGACGCCGGCCTCTCCGACCTGGCCGAGGTCCGCTTCATGGACTACCGCGACGTCATCGAGACCGACTTCGACGCCGTCAGCTCCATCGGCCTCACCGAGCACATCGGCAAGCAGAACGTGCCGGCCTACTTCCGCTTCCTCAACGGCAAGCTCAGGCCCGGCGGCCGGCTCCTCAACCACTGCATCACCCGCCCGACCGGGACCGAGAAGACGTTCAACAAGGGCGGCTTCATCAACCGCTACGTCTTCCCCGACGGCGAGCTGGAGTCCGTCGGCTGGCTGGTGCGCCAGATGGAGGACCTCGGCTTCGAGATCCGGCACGAGGAGAACCTGCGCGAGCACTACGCCAAGACCCTGCGCCACTGGTGCGACAACCTCGACGCCAACTGGAACGACGCGGTCCAGGAGGTCGGCATGGGCACCGCCCGGGTGTGGGCGCTGTACATGGCGGGGTGCATCGTGGGGTTCGAGCGCAACAAGGTGCAGCTCCATCAGGTGCTGGGGGTGAAGCTGGACTCCGAGGGGCACTCGGGGGTCCCGCTCCGTCCCTCCCTCGACTGGCCCTGACGCCCCCTCGGGCCTGCGCCTGAAGCTCCGGGCGCGCCCCCAGGGGCGCGCCCCCCTTCGACCCCCGACAGGCATGGCCTTCGCCTCCGGCTCAGACTGCGTCCGAGCGGGGGCGCGGCCCCCGCACCCCGCCAACTGCGCGGTCCTCGCCTGACGGCTCGGGCTGTGCCTCCTCGGGGGCCACGGCCCCCGGCGTGAGGGGCCTCCCGGCCCCTCACACTCCCCGGGCCTCCCCCGGCTGCCGGCAGTGATCCGCCGCGGCCGAGGCGACCGCTCACCGGCCTGACCGCGAACTGGCAGGAGTTCTCCGCGCGGCTCACCGCGCCCGCGGGGACCGCCAAGGTCATGCTGGAACTGGACGGTCCCGGCAGCGCCGGTCAGTCACTCCACCTCGACGACATCGTGGTGGCCGGCCAGTAGACGCGGCCGGCGGCCCGGAAGATCGTGTCACGGAGGTTCGACGGTGAGGTCCGTGACCCGGCGCAGCGCGTCGAGATGGGAGGCCAGCGCCTGGCTCCCGGCCCGGTGGCGCCCAGCCAGGTCCGCGGACGCTTGCCGACATGTCCCTCGCCGAACCCATCATGAGGTAACGCACTGGCCGACGGCTCTCCAGCCGCGCCCTGGCCGCCGCGGCGGCGTGCTGTCGAGCATCGCCCGCGCCTGATGAGGGAGCGGTATCTCGTCCGGGGGCCGGCCGATCGCGGAAGGGTGGCGTGTCGCCGAAGTGATGATGTCTCCTCGAATTTCGCCCGCCACCCGTCACGGACGGCGAACCGTGCGCGTACGAAAACGCCCGCCCCTATTTCCGGAGAAGGGAAACGCAGGCGCGTTCTTCTTCGGGAA
Source organism: Nonomuraea rhizosphaerae (assembly GCF_019396405.1). Lineage (GTDB taxonomy): Bacteria > Actinomycetota > Actinomycetes > Streptosporangiales > Streptosporangiaceae > Nonomuraea > Nonomuraea rhizosphaerae. The sequence goes on from NZ_JAHKRL010000319.1 coordinate 7,882, forward strand.
ATCGGCGGGCGGACTCAGCGTGAACACTGGCGATCAGTTCGTCGATCTCGGCGAGGACCGCGCGGGCCCGCCTGATGAAACTCTCGCCGGCCGGGGTCAGCGTCACCCGTCTGCTCGTGCGGTGGAACAAGGGCCGGCCCAGCTCCCGTTCCAGTCGCCGGATGCGCCGGCCGAAGGGCTGCGCGGAGATGTGGTGACGGCGCGCGGCCCGGCCGAAGTGGAGTTCCTCCGCGAGCGTCACGGCATAGCGCATCGATTGGATGTCCATCACGGCCCCCCGTGTGCGTACGTCCCCTAGGGACGTATCGTGCGGGCGGACGTGGCGGATGACGGCCCGCCGGTGCGGCCGGCGCCCCTTTCTCCGATCGTGTTAATTTCGGTTCCGATCAACGGTTGTTGCGCGGGGAAGCGTCTATTACTTTCGGCTGCATATCCTCCGGTGCGGCCAGTCGCGCGAGCGCCGGAAAACAATTCCTGACCGATCGGGACCCAACACAACTTCCGAAGGAAAATCGCCATGCGTAAGTTTCTCCGGACCGTGCTGCTGACCGTTCCTCTCGTTCTCGCCCTCGTCCTCCCCGGCTCTCCCGCCGCGGCGGCGGAGCCCTTGGCCTACGACTTCGGGGACTGCGACCGGATCCCCTCGCTCATCGTCTGCACCATCGCCTACAAGGGCGGCCTCCAGCCGGTGACCATCCGCTGGTACAAGGACGGGGACCTCAAGGAGCAGTACAACGACAAGAAGCTGTTCAGGATCGGCTGCAAGGTCGGCAAGGAGGTGTACATCGACGTGGTCGTGACCGACGCCACCGGCGACTGGTTCAAGTTCAGCACGTCCGGCACGTGCTCCAACACGGCCGACTGATGTCGCGGTAGCGGCCCGGCGTCTCAGAGCCTGGAGACGTAGTACATGTTGCCGGCCGGCTGCAGCACCTTGGCGAGAGCGGCGCTGCTGAGGGTGTGGGAGCCGCCGGTCGGCTTCCACGGGTCGTACACGGTGATCGTGCCCTTCAGCTTGTCGTAGCCGTACGCGATGATCGCGTGACCGACCTTCTTGCCCTTGACCTTCCCCTTGTTCCAGGGCAGTCGCTCCATGTACACGGCGATCACCGGCGCGCGGTGCAGGTCACCGATGTTCTGCGACACCCGGCTCATCAGCACGCCCGGGTTGCCGTCCGCGTCGGTGGGGATCGAGAACCGGTAGCCGCGCGACTCGACGTAGGCGTTGATCACCGGGACGGCGTTGGCGCCCTTGGTGCCGGAGGTCGTCGTCCTCATCTTCTTGGCCAGGGTCGCCTGGCTGACCTTCACCCCGAAGGTGGACAGGCTCATCGAGGACGACGCGGGGACGCAGTAGTAGTTCGTCTGCTGCTTCTGCCCTTTGAGGGAGAGCTTGTACTTCAGAGGGGTGAAGATCCCTTCAGCAGTGGGTGAGGGGATGGGGGAGGGGGTGGGTGAGG
>NZ_JAHKRL010000320.1 GCF_019396405.1 Nonomuraea rhizosphaerae
CCGCTCTCCCCGAGGAGAGCGGGCGCCATCGTGGCGGGGGCAGGATTTGAACCTACGACCTGCGGGTTATGAGCCCGCCGAGCTACCGAACTGCTCCACCCCGCGTCGCAAGAAAAGCCTATCGGATCAGGGGAGCGCGACTGACCGCTTCTCTCAGATCGGTCGGCTCAGATCGGCTGGCTCAGCGAAATGACTTTTCCTTTTTACGCGGCTCTGGGGGCAGTTTGTGCAGTGGCTTGCGGGCCGGTTCGCGGAGTGGATCGAACAGCAGCCTGTACGGCACGCCGCCCCCACCGCCACCCACCGACCAGGGCTGAGGACCTCCAGGAATACGGCCGCTGAGCCCGCACAGGGCCGGGCGCCGTCACGCGCGAATCCCCGGCCGGTGGCGTGGGCAGCCGGCCGCCGGAGCGAGCCCGTACCAGGTGATGACCAGCCCATGGTGGGAGCCGCGCCCGTACCGTAGGAGGGGCGGGGGCTCCCTCCGCGGAAGGAGCCCCCGCCCATCACGACGTCAGGCCGGGACGGGCTCCGGGTCGCGCGTGGGGGCAGGCGCCTCGTCCAGCGGCTGCGGCGTGGCGTTGAAGACGGCCACGTCCAGGCGGCCCTCCGACCGGGCCACCAGCACGGGAACGACCATCTGCCCGGCCACGTTGGTGGCGGTGCGGATCATGTCCAGGATCGGGTCGATGGCCAGCAGCAGGCCGACGCCCTCCAGGGGCAGCCCGAGCGTGCTGAGCGTGAGCGTCAGCATGACGATCGCGCCCGTCAGGCCCGCCGTGGCGGCCGAGCCGACGACCGAGACGAAGGCGATCAGCAGGTAGTCGCCCACCCCGAGCTGGACACCGAAGACCTGGGCCACGAAGATCGCCGCCAGCGCCGGGTAGATCGAGGCGCAGCCGTCCATCTTGGTCGTGGCGCCGAACGGCACGGCGAAGGAGGCGTAATCACGGTCGACGCCGTTGCGCTCGACGGTGACCCGCTGCGTCAGCGGCAGCGTGCCGACCGACGAACGGGAGACGAAGGCCAGCTCGATGGCGGGCCAGGCGTTGCGGTAGAACCTGAGCGGGCTGACCCTGCCGACGACGGCCAGGAGCGTGGGGTAGACGGCCAGCAGGACGATGAAGCAGCCGATGTACACCCCGGCGCTGAACTTGGCCAGCGGGGCGAGCAGGTCCCACCCGTACGTGGCGACGGACTTGCCGATGAGTCCGGCCGTGCCGATGGGGGCCAGGCGGATGACCCACCACAGGGCCTTCTGGACGAGTTCGAGGACCGAGCGGCCGAGGTTCAGGAACGGCTCGGCCTTGTCGCCGATCGCCAGGGCCGCCGCGCCGAGCACGGCGCCGAGGAAGACGATCTGGAGGACGTTGACCTCGGTGAAGGCGGTGACGATGTTCGTGGGCAGGATGCCGGTGACGAAGTCGAGCCAGGTGCCGGCGCCCTCGGTGTCCACGGCCTTGGCCGCGCCGGTGTCGAGCGTGACGCCCTGGCCGGGGTTGGTGACCAGGCCGAGGCCGATCGCGAACGCCACCGAGACGAACGCGGTGACCAGGAACCAGAGCAGCGTCTTGGAGGCGAGCCTGGCGGCGCCGTTGACGTTGCGCAGGTTGGCGACGCTGACCAGGACGGCGGTGAAGACGAGCGGCGGGACGGCGAGCTTGAGCAGCTGGACGAACAGTTTGCCGACCTGGGTCAGGGTCTCGGCCAGCCAGGCCACGTCCCAGATCTTGGCGGCGAAGCCGAGCGCCACGCCGGCCACGAGGCCCAGGAGGAGTTGCAGGGAGAAGCTGAATCTCTTCACGGGAGTAAGGGCTCCGGAGGTTTCCGGGCATGCCGGACAGACATGCCTTGAGGGGGTCGTGTTGACGGCTGGGGTGCGCGTCAGCGACACAGGGCGCCGAGGACTCGGCACAGGTCGATGTGCAGCCGCTCTACGAGCCACACGATCACGACGGAAAACCTCACGAAAGGGGATAACTGGTTGGTGATCGCCACATATTCCGGTGGGAGTTGTGATTCGGGTCACGGGGAGGGTGGGTTGTGGGCTACGGGCGCTGCGGGGGCACGAGGGACGAGCGTCGGGAGCCGACATGAAGGCCCGGCTCACGCCCGGCGCGAAGACCCGACGCGCAGGCCCCATGCGCAGGAGTGCGGGGCAGCCTGCCAGGCCGCGACGACCGCCGTCCCGGCCGCCCCTGAAAGGCCGCCCCCGAAAGGCCGCCCTCTGAGAAGGCAGTCTCAGAGGGCGGCC
>NZ_JAHKRL010000034.1 GCF_019396405.1 Nonomuraea rhizosphaerae
GGGCGCGCCCCCCCGCCGGCGTCCCGGAGCCGTCGGCTCGACCCGGACCTGGTCGTCCCGGATCGGGGTGCCCTGGGCCATGTTGCCCTGAGCCATGTTGCCCTGAGCCATGTTGCCCTGAGCCATGTTGCCCTGAGCCATGTTGCCCTGAGCCATGCCGCCTTGGAGCAGATCGCCGTGGATCGGGTTGCCCTGGGCGACGTCCCGCAGCCAGGCGGCGGCCTGCGCGGCGGTGCAGCGGCGGGCGGGGTCCTTCACCAGCATGGCGGCCAGGACGGGGGCGAGCGGCCCCGCCCGGCGGGCGGGCGCGGGTTCGTGGAGCAGGACGGCGGCCATCACCGCGGCCGCGTTCATGCCGGAGAAGGCCGGACCGCCCTCCACCACCGTGTGCAGGGTGGCCCCGAGCGACCACAGGTCGGCCGCGGGACCGTCGGACTCGCCACGTAATCGCTCGGGCGCGATGTAGCCGGGCGAGCCGCTGAGCAGGCCGGTCTGGGTCAGCGCCACGTCGCCGGCGAGCGTCGCGATCCCGAAGTCGGTGAGCAGGACCCGCCCGTCCCCGGTGAGCAGCACGTTGCCCGGTTTGACGTCGCGGTGCAGGACGCCCATGGAGTGCGCGGCCGTCAGGGCGTCGAGCACGTGCTGTCCCACCCAGGCGGTCCGGCCGGGCGGCAGCGGCCCGTCCTGGCGGACGATCTGGTCGAGGGAGCGGCCGTTGATCAGCTCCATCACGATCCAGGGCCGCCCGCCGTCCATGACGACGTCGAGGACGGTGACGATCGACGGATGGGAGCGCAGCCGCGCCGCGGCCCGGGCCTCGCGCAGGGTCCGCTCGGTCAGCTCCGTACGGGCGGCCTGGTCCAGCTCGGGCGGCAGGCGCACCTCCTTGACGGCCACCTCCTGGTGGAGCAGCTCGTCGGCGGCCCGCCAGACGGTGCCCATGCCGCCCTGCCCCAGAGGGGACAGCAGCCGGTAGCGGCCGGCGACGACGCTCACAGCGACCCGCTCCCGCGTACGCCGGGGTCCCGCGGTCTGGGGACCGCGTTCTGCCCGGGGCCGGCCGGGGCGCCGTTGATGGTCTTTCGTACGCAGTCGCGGTAGATCGCCTCGTCGTCCATCACAGCGGGCATTCTCGCGTACGGGAGAACGCGCTTTCAGGCGATCGTGACCTTCGCGGCCGCCGGGGTCAGGGCCGGGCGGCGCCGAGGTCGACCGGCAGGGAGAGCGGCCCGATCGTGAAGTACGAGGGTGAGTACGGGATGTCGCCGGGGGCGATCCTCAGGCTCAGGCCGGGGAAGCGCCGGTACAGGGACGCCAGCGCCAGCCGGCTCTCCAGCCGGGCCAGCGGCGCCCCGATGCAGTACCGGGGGCCGTGGCCGAAGCCGAGGTGGCCGATCTGCTCGCGGGTGAGGTCGAAGTCGTACGCGCTCGGCCCGAACCGCGCCGGGTCGAGGCCGCTGGCCCGGAAGACCACGCTCACCGCGTTGCCCTTGGGGATGTCCACCCCGGCGACGGTCACGTCCTGCGCCGTGAAGCGGAAGGTGACCACCAGCACCGAGTGGCGGTGGCGCAGCGTCTCCTCCACCACGTCGGCCCACCGGTCCCCGGCCTTGGCGAGGCCGAGCTGGGCGGGGTCGCGGGACAGCGCGACGATGGCGTGCCCGAGCAGGTGGACGGTGGTCTCGTGACCGGCGACGAGCATGACCCACAGCACGCCCACCAGCTCGTCGGTGGTCAGCTTGTCGCCCTCGTCGCGGGCCTGGACCAGGCCGGTGGTGAGGTCGTCGCCCGGCTCGCGCCGCTTGAGCTCGACCAGCGCGTGCAGGTAGGACTGCAGGTTCTTCTGCGTGGCGAACGCCTCCTGCGGCGAGGTGGTGTGCGCCATCAGCGTGGCGGTCCAGTTCCGCAGCCGCAGCCGGTCCTCCGGCGGTACGCCGAACAGCTCGCAGATCACCCACATCGGCAGCGCCTCGGTGAAGGCGGGCACCAGGTCGACGCCGTCACCGGTCGCCGCCACGTCGTCCAGCAGGCCGTCGATGATCTGCTGGACGCGCGGCTCCATGGCCTGCACGCGGGCCGGGGTGAACGCCCGGCCGATCAGCCCGCGCAGCCGCCGGTGGTCGTCGCCGTCCATGGCGGCCAGGTGGCCGCCCTGGATGATGGCGCGCATCGGCCAGTCCTCGGCGATCGTCCCGTCGTACAGGGCGGGCCAGTTCTGGGGGTCCCTCAGGAAGGTCTTGTCGTCCCCGGCGAGGATCTGCCGCGCGGCCTCGTACGTCAGCGCCAGATGGACGGGCACGTCCCCCGAGAAGTTCACCTCGACCACCGGGGCGATCTCCCGCAACCGGAGGCAGGTGCGGAGCGGGTCCTCGTCCGCGACGGGGAAGGAGGGGAGGTCGACGGTCATGGGACGCCCTTCGGTGGAGGTCGGTAATCGGAACCTATTCACCCGCGCTCACCGGGGCGATCCGCGAGGCGACGACTCATGTCCGTTGAGCGCACCGTCGAACCTGACAGTCGGCGACGAGGGCTGGGAACTACAGGCGCGGCGTTGCGACGGGAGACCTGCCCTCATCGCGGCGGCCGGCATCCGGGCCGGACCTCGTCGCCGACTCTCAGCTCGCCGAGGTTCCTGGGCACCAGGCGGATGCCGAACCAGGTCTTCCCGTCCCAGCGGCGGTGCTTGGCCAGGGTTCTCAGGGGTTCCTTGCCGCGCTCCTGGGTGGCCGGGTCCCAGAGGGTGGTGGCGCAGCGGTCGCACAGCTCCGAGACGTGGAAGTCGATCTCGCCGATGCGGACCGACGTCCAGGTGTCCTCCACGAAGGGCTGTGCGCCCTCGATGACGGCGTTGGGCCGGAAGCGGGTCATGTCGAGGGGGTCCGGCGGGTGCTCCTGGCGTTCCATGGCGCCCTCGGCGATCCAGTCGTCCAGGCGCCGGAGCGAACTCCTGGAGACGAGCAGGAGAGGCGCCTCCCAGACGAAGTCGATGATCTCGCCGTGCTCCTCGGTGAGGGTACGGCGGCCGGGGTCGTCCAGCCAGACCAGGCGGGCGGGCCTGCTGAGCAGCCGGGTGAACCATTCATGGGCGTCGGGGTGGGCGAGCACGGCCCGGTCGAGGGTGGAGACGCCCACCGGGACCATGGCGCCGGTGGCCGGGGGGACGCTGAGGTCGTCCATGCCCTTGGCCGACAGGTGCAGGCCGCCTTCGGGGGTCTCCGTGGCCGAGACCGAGAGGAAGCGCGGGTGCTCGCCCACCCAGATCACCTCTCCCAGCGGATCGACCACGGCCCAGCGGCGGTCGCCTTCCAGGCCCCAGGGGAGGATGCGGGCGGACGGGCGGAGGATGCCCTGAGTGGACTTGATGGGGTAGGTGCGGATCTCCGCTAACTCCATGGGGCAAGCGTAGGAGAAAGCGCTCTCCGGGGATATGGGAGCGTGCCCACGACTGCCCGGAAGGACGCACCCCGGGGTCTGTGGCCCGGCAGGCGCGTGGCCGCCGGATCAGGATCGGCGGGGTTCGCCGAGGATCTGCTCCGCGAGTTGCCGCGCCGCCGCGGCGGGATGCGTGCCGGGCCGGGTGGCCCCGACGGCCAGGGTGCCGTCGATCAGCAGCAGGAGTTGATCGGCGGCGTACGCCGGTCGCGGGTGGCCGAGCCGGCGCAGCTCCGCCTCCAGGAGGTCGTGCACGCGCTCACGGTACCGCCGGGTGACGGCGTGCCCCGGATGCTCCGGGTCGGTCAGGGCCAGCTCGGCGGCGAGATACCGGCAGCCGCGGAAGTCCGGCTCCTCGATGATCTCGCCGAGCCAGTCGAAGACGGCCAGCAGGCGACGGCGCGGGTCGTCACCGGCCGCCCGCATGGTCTGCTCGTACGCGGCCTCGTCCTCGGCGGCGGTCAGCCGGAGGACCTCGGTGACCAGCCCGTCCTTGCCCCCGAAATGCTCATAGAGCGAACGCCGGGCCACGTTCGCCGCCTTCAGCAGCGCGTCGACGCCCACCCCCATGCCCTGCCGGTAGGTCAGCTCCTTGGCGGCCTCCAGCAGGCGTTCCCGGGGGCCTGGCGCGGTGCGTGTGGTCACGGCGTCCAGTCTACTTGACGAGTAGATCGACCGGTCTATATGGTCGATAGACCGAACGGTCTATCTACAAAGAGGTCCGACATGCCGACTCGTACGACGGCCGACACCGTCGACCGCTTCAACCGCGTCTTCACCGACCATGACGCCGAAGGGCTCGCCGGCCTGATCGCGGCGGACTGCGTGATGGAGGCCATCCAGCCGGCTCCCGACGGCGCCCGCACCGAGGGACGTGATGCCTGCCTGGCGTTCTGGCGGGCCCTCGCCGCCGACCGCGCCACCCGGTTCGAGCCGGAGGAGGTCACCGTCTCCGGCGAGCGGGCCACGATCCGCTGGCGCTACCGCTTCGGCGAGGGCCCTTCCGGCTCGGTACGCGGCGTGACGCTCCTGCGGGTGAGCGACGGGCTGATCGTCGAAGCCCTCGGGTACGTCAAGACCGGGGGCGTCCCGCTGGCCGCCGACACCGGCACCGATGGCGTCGAGCGGACCACCCGAGAGGTCCTTGACCGGTACAACGACGCTTTCCGCCTGCACGACCCCGGGCTTCTGGCCGACCTGATCGCGGACGACTGCGTCATCGAGGACTCGGGCCCGGCCCCGGACGGAGTGCGCCGTGAGGGCGGCCCGGCGTGCCTGGCGCGGTGGTCCGAGCTGGCGGGCGACCGCGCGCTCCGCTTCACGCCGGAGACGGCGGAGATCCGCGGGGACCTCGCGGTCCAGCCGTGGCTGCTGCAGTGGGGCGACGGCGAGCGGGACCGTCTGCGTGGCGTGAACCTCATCCGGATCCGCGCCGGCCGGATCGTCGAGGCACGCGGCTACGTGAAGGCCTGACGAGGACGAGGGGGGCTGGGACGAGGGCGGGCCGAGGTCGCGGGGCGGCCTGGTTCAGAGGCCGAGGTCGCGGCCGATGAGCTCCTTCATGATCTCGTTGGAGCCCGCCCAGATCTTGGTCACGCGGGCGTCCGTCCAGGCGCGGGCAACCCGGTACTCGCTCATGTAGCCGTACCCGCCGTGGAGCTGCACGCAGGCGTCGAGCACGTCGTTCTGCACCTGCGCCGACCACCACTTGGCCTTCGCGGCGTCCGCCGCGCTGAGCGCCCGCGCGACGTGCAGGCGGACGCAGTGGTCGACGTACGCCTGCGCCACCTCGATCCGGGTGACCAGCTCGGCGAGCAGGAACTTGTTGTGCTGGAACGACCCGATCGGCTGCCCGAACGCCGTCCGGTGGCGGGCGTAACCGAGCGTCTCGGTGAGGATCTGGGCCGCGTGGGCGATGTTGGAGACCGCCGCGCCGAGGCGTTCGCGCGGCAGGTGCTCCATCATGTGGACGAAGCCGCGGCCGACCTCGCCGACGACGTTCGCGGCCGGCACCCGCACGTCGGTGAAGGACAGCTCGGCGGTGTCGGCCTCGGGCTGGCCGATCTTGTCCAGTTTGCGGCCGCGCCGGAAACCGGGTGTGCCGGCCTCGACGGCGAACAGCGTGATCCCTTTGGCGCCGCGCCGCGCGTCGGTGCTCGCCGCCACCAGGACAAGATCGGCGCTGTGGCCGTTGGTGATGAAGGTCTTCGCGCCGTCGATGATCCAGTCCGAGCCGTCGCGTCGCGCGGTCGTCCTGATCGCGGCCAGGTCGGAGCCGCCGCCGGGCTCGGTCATGGCGATGGCGGTGATCAGCTCGCCGGAGCAGAAGCGGGGCAGCCACTCGGCCCGCCGCTCGGCGGTGGCGAGGTCCACCAGGTACGGGGCGATCACGTCGAAGTGGATGCTGAAGCAGGACGCGACGGCCATGCTCACCTTCGCCAGCTCCTCGCAGGCGACCGCGTTGAACCGGTAGTCGCCCGCCGCGCCGCCGCCGAACTCCTCGGGCACCTCCAGGCCGAGGACGCCCTGCTCACCGGCCGCGCGCCAGGCGGCCCGGTCGATGCGCCGCTCGGCGGCGAACCGCTCGTGGTGGGGCAGCAGCTCGCGCGAGGCGAACGCGGCCACGGCGTCTCTGAACAGGTCGTGGTCGTCGTCGAACAACAGTCGGTCCACAGGCGGCCTTCCGGGAGCGGAGCGCGGGAGCGGGAAGTTCAGGAGTCGCGTTCGGCGCCCACCAGCACGTAACACATCAGCGCGGGCCGATCGCCGCGGTTGTGCCAGGCGTGGCGGGTGCCCCGCTGGACCACGCAGGCGCCGGGGGTCAGCTTGACCTCCTTGCCGTCGTCCAGCTCCAGGTACAGCTCGCCCTCCAGGCAGATCCCGTAGTCGACGGTGTCGGTGGTGTGCATGCCGGGGGCGTCGGGCTCGAACACGTCCATCAGCCCGGGCAGCTTCCCGGCCGCCTCGGCGGCCAGCTCGCCGGGGTCGCCGAGCTGCTCGGGAGCGGCGGAGGCCGGCGCCCAGCGCAGGAACAGGATGCGGGTGCCGCCGGTGCCGGGGAAGAACGGGAAGGTCACCGGCTGCTGCGGCTTGGTGCCGACCGTGGCGTGGCCGTCCTCGGTGCCCCACATCAGGAAGAAGTCCGAGCCGGGGATGGCCGCGACGGAGATCGGCTCGGCGGGCTGGTCGGTGACGAACACCGAGGTCCCGTCGGGTTCGCGGCCGGTGACGATGAGACGGGGCTGGATGGGCATGATCGCTCACTCCTCCGGGGAGACGTCGTGCTGGTGCTGAAGGCGTAGCTGTCGTTTGGAGAACTTCCCGGTCGCCGTCTTGGGGATCTCGGTGATGAAGATCACCTGCTCGGGGATCCACCAGCGGGCGACGTGCGAGGTCAGGTGCTCGCGCACGTCCTCGGAGGTGAGGCCGGCGCCGGGTTTGGGGACCACGTACGCGACGGGACGCTCGCCCCAGCGGGGGTGCGCCACGCCGATCACCGCGGCCTCGGCGACCCGGGGATCGGCCATGATGGCGACCTCCAGCTCGACCGAGGAGATCCATTCGCCGCCGGACTTCACCAGGTCCTTCGTCCGGTCCACGATGCGCACGTAGCCGTGGGCGTCGATGGTGGCCACGTCCCCGGTCCTGAGCCAGCCGTCGCCGGTGAACGCCGGGCCCGGTAGCTCCTCGCCGGCGTAGCGGGCGGCGATGGTCGGGCCGGACGCCTGCAGCTCGCCCGGCGTGACGCCGTCCCACGGGATCTCCGCGCCGTCGTCGCCGGCCAGCCGCAGCTCGGTGAGCGGGATCGCGGGGCCGGGGGAGCCGATGACCGCGCGCCGCGCGTCCGGGTCCAGGTCGTCGTGCACGGTGGCCGGCCGCGACACCGTCACCACCGGGCTGGTCTCCGTCATCCCCCAGGCGTTGGTCAGCGGGATGCCGACGGCCCGCTCGTACGAGCGGGACAGCGCGTCGTCGACCGCGCCGCCCCCGCAGATGATCATCCGCAGGGCGGACAGGTCGTGGCCGGCCAGCAGCGGCTCCAGGCCGCGCCACACCGTGGCGACCGCGCCGGTGAAGGTGACCCGGTGCCGCTCCAGCTGCGAGACCAGCTCCTCGGGCCGCGTCGCCGGGCCGGGCAGGATGAGGTCCGCGCCGCACAGCATCGCGGCGTACGGCAGCCCCCAGGCGTTGACGTGGAACATCGGCACCACCGGCATCACCACGTCACGCTCGCCGATCCCGAACGTGTCGGTCATGAGCAGCAGCAGGGCGTGCAGGACCATCGACCGGTGGCTGTACAGGACGCCCTTCGGGTTGCCGGTGGTGCCGGAGGTGTAGCAGAGCGCCGCGGCGGTGTTCTCGTCGGCGATGGCGAACTCCCCGCCGAACGGCGTGACCTCGGCGAGCAGCGTCTCGTAGTCCAGGATCCGGGGATCGTCGGGCAATGGCGCGTCGGCGCCGTCGTCCATGACCACCACGTGCCGCGGGCTCGTGAAGGACTCGGCCAGCGGCCACACGGCGGGCAGCAGCGACCGGTCGACGAAGAGCACGTCGTCGGCGGCGTCGTCGACGATGTAGCGGATCTGCTCGTGGAAGAGCCGATGGTTGATCGTGTGCAGGACCCGGCCGGAGCACGGAACCGCGAGGTACAGCTCGACGTGCCGCTGGCTGTTCCAGCCGAACGTGCCGACCCGGGCGCCGCCGGGGACGCCGAGCCGGTCCAGCACGGCCGCCAGCCGCCGCGTGCGCGCGCAGACGCCGGCCCACGTGGCGGTGCTCTCGCCGCCGACGCGGCCCGTCACCACTCTCTTGTGCCCGAAGTACCGCTCCACCCGGCGCAGGACGAGGGGGAGGGCCAGGGCGTGCTCCTGCATCAAGCCGTACATCTCGTCGACAGCCCTCCCGGAGCCCGGCCGCATCGCTTACTGAGCGCATAGTCAGTAACAAGGGCGGTACTTGTCAAGGGCGGGGCGGCGGCAGAAGCCCTAAGCGCTGGTCGGGCGCCGGCCGCGGACGGCGGCGGTCATGTGGACGGCCAGGTCGGCGTAGAAGGCGCCGAGCGAGGCCGGGGTGTCCGTGCCGCCCAGCCGGTACCACCGGACCAGGTCCACCCCCAGCGACAGGATCGACCGCGCCAGCCGGCTGACATCGTCGGGATCGGCCGTCGCGCCGTCGACTACGCCGCTCACCGCGTCCCGGAAGATGGTGTTGAACTGCGCGCGCAGGCCGAGGATCTCCTCGTAGTGCTCGGCCGACAGCGGCGTCAGCTCGTACTGGCACACCCGCGCGGTCGTGTGGTGCTCGGCGTGCCACTCCACGAACACCGCGACCACCCGGCGCAGGTGGCCCTCCGGATCGCCGCCGGTGGGCAGCGCCGCCCGCAGGGCCTCCAGGGCCCGGCGGTGACCGCTGCGCACGATCTCGAACAGCACCTCCTCCTTGGTGGAGAAGTGCACGTACAGGGCGCCGGGGGTCAGCCCGACCTTGCCCGTGATGTCGCGCGTCGTCGTCGCCTGGAACCCCTTCTCGGCGAAGCAGAGGACGGCGGAGCCCAGCAGAGCCTTGGTCACGTCCGCGAGGTCCTCGTCCCAGAGCGCCGTGGACGGCTCGTCCAGCCAGACGAGCGGGGGCTTGCCACCCCGCCGTGGACCGCGACGCTTCGCGACCATCCCCGATCCTCCCTGTGCCCGCCTCGACCCCGTGCCGACCTCGACGCGCTGACATTACCGTCCCGCCGCGACGGCGGCACGACGCGGCCCGCCCCGCGAGAGGTGAGCCTTGACAGTCGCATGCTCCTCGGTGACTATGCGCTTATTAACTCGGACCGGCAACCACGGACCACCCGGTAACCACCAGAAATTCAGCGCGAGCGCCAGCGACCTCGAACAGGTCGGTCTGAGTACGCGCCCTTCGCCGCCCGCGGCCCGGCCGCGCGAGCCATCACCCCCACCACGTCGAAGGGTCGAAGGAGAGCCATGTTCCGCATCAGATCCCTCGCCGCCGGCACACTCGGACTCACCCTGCTGATGACGGCCTGCGGCGGCCAGAACGCCGCGCCGTCGTCCGGCGGCGCCTCCTCGGCGTCGCTGTCGGGAAAGACGATCGCCCTGGTCGGCTACGGGAACGGCAACCCGTGGGGCGCCTACTTCAACAAGGTCTTCACCGAACGGCTGGCACCCACCGGGGTGAAGATCGGCGACATGACGACGATGGACCCGGGCACCCAGGTCCAGAAGTTCAACCAGGCCGTGGCCCAGCGGCCGGACCTGCTCGTGGTCTCGATCCTCGACACCACGGCGATGGCGGTGCCCATCAAGAAGGCCGGGACCGCCGGCATCCCGGTGCTCGTCTTCGACGGCCCGCCCGACCCGTCGGTGGCGGACGCGGTGATGTCGGTGCTCTCGGACAACGAGAAGCTCGGCGAGTACGCCGCCCAGAACATCATCGAGGGCCTGAAGGCCCAGGGCCGCGACTCCGGCGACATCGTCGTCCTGACCGGGACCAAGTCCATGCTCGTCACCCAGCACCGCATGAAGGGCTTCAGGAAGGTCCTGGCGAGCGCCCCGCAGTACAAGATCATCGACGAGCAGGACGCCAACTGGGACCCCCAGCTCTCCGGCACCATCGCCCAGCAGCTCCTGGCCAAGCACGGCAAGGACGGGGTGCAGGCCGCGTACGGCATGGCCGACTACATGGCCCTGCCGATCATCCAGGCGGCCAAGCAGGCCGGCTTCACGATCGGCGGCAAGGACGGACTGATCGTCACCAGCAGCAACTGCTTCAAGGCCGGCATCGACTCCATCAAGGCGGGCGAACTGTACGGCACGGCCACCGAGGACCCGGGCACCATCGCCGAGCAGACCGCCGACTACGTCGTCCGGTACCTGACCGGCAAGAACCCGCCGCGCAGCGAGACCGTCCAGGAGGAACGGGTCACCGCCGCGAACGTGAGCCGGTTCGCCGAGCAGTGCAGCCACGCATGAGCCCGTCCGTGACCGGCGAGCCCCTGCTCCGCGTGGAGGGGCTGGCCCACGCCTTCAACGGCGTCCCCGCGGTCAGGGAGGTCTCCTTCACCGTGGGCGCCGGTGAGATCCACGGCCTGTGCGGTCACAACGGCGCGGGCAAGAGCACGGTGGTGAAGATGCTGTCCGGGCAGCTCGCGCCCGACCGCGGCCGCATCGTGATCGGCGGCGAGGCGGTCGAGCTGCGCAGCCGCCGGGCCGCCCAGCGTGCGGGCGTGGCGCTCGTGGACCAGGAGCTGAGCGTCGTACCGGCGCTGACCGTGCTGGACAACATGCTGCTCGGGGACATCGACGTGCCGTTCGTCAACCGCCGGCGGAAGGCGGCGGGGCGC
>NZ_JAHKRL010000321.1 GCF_019396405.1 Nonomuraea rhizosphaerae
GGTCGCGCGATGCTTCCTCTTCACCGCGCGACCCGGCGTCGCGATCATGATCCGCCATCACGATCTCCCTTTACTCGCCCGTTAGGGCGCTCCCAACGACAAGAGTGCCCCAAGCCCCGTAAAGCTGGTGTAAGACCAGGAACTTGTCAGACCTGGGTCGTACTCAGACTTCCCCCTCTAGGCGGACAAATCTAGAGCAGAGCCTTCGTATCGTGATGATGTGCTCGGCAGGATGATGGTGTGGTGCAGTCGCCACCGCGACAGGCTGCTCGACGGCTTGCGCATGGCGCCGTTGTGGGCGTTCTGCCTGTTCTTGGTGGTGCCGTACGGGAACAGCGGCTCGTTCGCCGGCGGCCTGTACATCGGGGCCGGGGGCTACCTCGCCCTGTGCGCGGTGCTGCTGGTGCCGCTGCTGTGGCGGCGCGACCGGCCGCTGACCGTCTTCACGATCGTCGCGCTGGCCAGCTTCGCGCAGTGGCTGATGGAGATCGGCCCGATGCCCGCCAACATCGCGGTGCTGGTGGCGCTGTACTCGGTGGCCTTCCGCTGCGCGTTCGCGTGGGCGGTGGCCGCGGGCCTGGTGGTGGAGCTGGGCGTCTTCCTCGCCATGGTGCACTGGAACGACCCCACGTTCAGCCTGTTCTTCAGCGGCTCGATCCTCGTCGTGACCGTCTGGCTGACCGGCCTGTACGGCAGCACCCGCAGGCGCTACCTGGAGAGCCTGGAGGAGCGCGCCGAACGCGCCGAACGTGAGCGCGACCAGCAGGCCAGGTTGGCGGCCACGGCCGAGCGCACCCGGATCGCCAGGGAGCTGCACGACGTCGTGGCCCACAACGTCAGCGTCATGGTCGTCCAGGCCGACGGCGCCGGGTACGCCATCGACACCGACCCCGACGAGGCGCGGCTGGCCGTGCGCAACATCTCCAAGACCGGCCGCGAGGCGCTCGCCGAGATGCGCAGGCTGGTCGGCGTCCTGCGCGAGGAGGGGGCCGACGAGATGGACTACACGCCGCAGCCGGGGCTCGGGCAGCTGGAGGAGCTGGTCGGCAAGGCGGGCGTGCCCGCGCTGCTGCGCGTCGGCGGCCCGCCGGGCGAGCTGCCCGAGGGCCAGCAGCTCGCCGTCTACCGCATCGTCCAGGAGGCCCTCACGAACGCGCTCAAGCACGGCGGCCCCGGCGTTCAGGCGCTGGTCGAGCTCCAGTACGGGCCGCGCGAGCTGGTCGTACGGGTGACCGACAACGGCAGGGGCGCCGCCGCGCCACGCGGACCCGCCGGGCACGGCCTGGTCGGGATGCGCGAGCGGGTCGGCATGTACGGCGGCGCGGTGTCGGCCGCGCCCAAGGCGGGAGGCGGGTTCGAGGTGCTGGCCAGGCTGCCGATTCCCACGGTGAGGGCGGCGTAGTGATCCGGGTGATGCTGGTCGACGACCAGGAGCTGCTGCGTGCCGGGTTCCGGATGGTGCTGGGCGCCCAGCCCGACATCGAGGTGGTCGCCGAGGCCGCCGACGGCGCCCGCGCGCTGGAGGTGCTGCGCGACGTCGAGGTGGACGTGGTGCTCATGGACGTGCGCATGCCGGCGATGGACGGCGTCGAGGCCACCAGGCGCATCGCCGGCGGCTCGCAGGACGGGCCGAAGGTGCTCATCCTGACCACGTTCGACCTCGACGAGTACGCCTTCGCCGCGATCCGGGCGGGCGCGGCCGGCTTCCTGCTGAAGGACGTGCCGACCGCCGACCTGATCACCGCCATCAGGTCCGTGCACGCGGGCGACGCCGTGGTGGCGCCGACCACGCTCAAGCGGCTGCTCGGCAGGTTCGCTGCCCAGCTCCCGGCCGACGAGCTGCCCAGCGCCGCGGAGCTGACACCACGCGAGCGCGAGGTGCTGCTCATGGTGGCGCGCGGCCTGTCCAACACCGAGATCGCCGCCGGGCTGGAGGTGGCCGAGGCGACGGTCAAGACGCACCTGGGCCGGGTGCTGGCCAAGCTGCAGCTGCGCGACCGCGCCCAGGTCGTGGTGTACGCCTACGAGTCCGGGCTCGTGGTGCCCTCCCATCAGCCGAACGGCTGACCCGGGTCATCTCACGGCCTACGTCAAGTCCGTCCCCCAGGCCGATATGCCGGGCCTTTCACGCCCCTAGCGTTGGTCGCGTTCCCGCAGATCGAAGGAGTGGACGTGACCCTCACCGATACCCGGCGCCAGGCCCCAGAGGCGGTGGTCGCCCGAGACCTGACCAAGGTGTACGGCCAAGGCGACGCGCGGGTGCACGCGCTGCGCGGCGTGGACGTGGCCTTCGCGACCGGCGCGTTCACCGCGATCATGGGGCCGTCGGGCTCGGGCAAGTCCACGCTGATGCACTGCCTGGCCGGCCTCGACACCGCCACCTCCGGCACCGTCCACATCGGCGAGGTCGAGCTGACCGGGCTGAACGACAAGCAGCTCACCCTGCTGCGCCGCGAGCGGATCGGCTTCGTCTTCCAGGCGTTCAACCTGCTGCCGACCCTGACCGCCGAGCAGAACATCCTGCTGCCCCTGGAGATCTCCGCCCGCCAGCCGGACCGGCTGCTGTTCGACCGGGTGATCGAGACGGTCGGGCTGACGGACCGGCTCTCGCACAAGCCGGCCGAGCTGTCCGGCGGCCAGCAGCAGCGCGTGGCCGTGGCCAGGGCGCTGATCAGCAAGCCCCAGGTGATCTTCGCCGACGAGCCGACGGGCAACCTCGACTCGCGCAGCGGCGCCGAGGTGCTGTCGTTCCTGCGCACCTCCGTACGCGAGCTCGGCCAGACCATCGTCATGGTCACCCACGACCCGGTGGCCGCCGCGTACGCCGACCGTGTGGTGTTCCTGCGCGACGGCGAGCTGGTCAGCGAGCTGGCCACGCCCTCGCCGCAGTCGGTCCTGGACACGCTGATGCGGCTGGAGGGCTGAGGTGCTCAGGACCACCCTCGCCGGGCTGCGCGCGCACAAGCTGCGGCTGCTGCTCACCTCGGTGGCGATCACGCTGGGCGTGGGCTTCATCGCCGGTACGTTCGTGCTGACCGACACCATCAGGGCCGGCTTCTCCCAGCAGGTCACGGCCGAGGCCGACAAGCTCGGCGTGGCCGTGACGCCCAAGGGCCCCGGCGCCGTGCTGCCCGCCGGGACCCTGGAGAAGGTGCGCGGCGTCGCCGGGGTGGCCGAGGCCCAGGGTCTGGTCCGCGGCAAGGCGCCGCTGCTGGGCAAGGACGGCAAGGTCGTCGGCGACTACACGCCGACCCTGGCGATCTCCGTCGTCCAGGGACGACTGAACCGGACCACGATCATCAGCGGCACCGGGCCCGGCTCCGACGACCAGGCGGCCGTGCTCGACAAGAACACGGCCAAGGACCAGGGGTTCACCGTCGGCCAGACGATCACCGTGCTCGACTCCCGCGAGCGTGAGCACCGCTTCAAGCTCGTCGGCATCATGGACACCGGCCTGGACCAGGAGCTGGCCTTCAACGGCGCGGTCGGCCTCACCACGGCCATGGCCCAGCGGCTGACCGGCGCCAAGGGCTACGCCGAGATCGACGTCGCCGGCGACCCCTCGCTCAAGCCGGCCGTCGCCGCCGTAGTCGGCGGCGGGGCGGAGGTGCGGACGGGCGCGGAGCTGGCC
>NZ_JAHKRL010000322.1 GCF_019396405.1 Nonomuraea rhizosphaerae
GGGCCACCGCCCGCCATTTCGGCGGCGGCGACGTCCGCCAGACGATCGTCGAGATGGAGTCGGCGTTCCTCTTCGTGACGGCGGCGGGGCAGGGCACCTGCCTGGCCGTGCTGGCCGACTCGAACGTGGACGTCGGGCACATTGCCTACGAAATGGCGATGCTCGTCAAGCGGGTTGGGCAGCACATATCTACCAATCCCCGGACGACCTCATGATGAGGGAGCCTCCGAGATGGCTGGATGAGGATGCGGGACCGATCGTCCGGCCCTATGCTCTCATCCGCGGCCGTACGAGGACCTCGGGGGAGACGTTCGACCTCATCGCGACCGTCAACGTCGTCGGCGAGCCGACGGACGAACTCGAACCCGAACAGCTACTCATCCTGCGGGCAGCACGTAACCCGATCTCGGTGGCCGACGTGGCCGTCGAGCTCGACCTGCCCGTAGGCGTCGTCCGGGTGCTGCTCGGCGATCTGCGTGACCACGGCCTCATCTCGGTGACGTCACCCTCTTCCAAGGGCCCACGGCCGAATGAGCGCATTCTCAAGGAAGTGATCAATGGACTCCGTGCTCTCTGAGGACCCCGTAGCGCTGAAGATCCTCATCGCCGGGGGGTTCGGCGTGGGCAAGACCACGCTGGTCGGATCGATCAGCGAGATCAGGCCGCTGCGCACGGAGGAGGTGCTGTCCGACCGCGGGGTCGGCGTCGACGACATCGACGGCGTCGAGGCCAAGACGACGACCACCGTCGCCATGGACTTCGGCCGCATCACGATCCGCGAGGGACTGGTCGTGTACCTGTTCGGCACGCCCGGCCAGGAGCGGTTCTGGTTCATGTGGGACGAGTTGTCCTACGGCGCGCTCGGCGCGGTCGTGATCGCCGACACCCGGCGGCTGACCGACTGCTTCCCGTCGGTGGACTACTTCGAGCAGCGCGGCACGCCGTTCGTCGTGGCCGTCAACTGCTTCGACGGCGCCGACCGCCACAGCGTGGACGACGTGCGGGTCGCGCTCGACCTGGACGAGGACGTGCCCGTCCTGCTGTGCGACGTGCGGCGGCGCACGTCGGCCAAGGAGGTCATGGTCACGCTGGTCGAGCACTCGCTGAGGACGCTGACCTCACCCAACTGACCGGCCTCACCCGGCCGGCCGTCGCGCTCACAGGGCGCGCAGCCCGTTGATCACTTCCTTGAGCAGGCTCTCCGTGGCCGCCGTGGCCTTGGCGAGCGGCGGGCGCACGGTCACCAGGCCGTGGTCGAGCAGGTCCCCGAGCAGAACCCTGGCCACCCCCACCGGCAGGTTCAGCTCGGCGGCCACCTCGGCCACCGGCCTGCTCTGACCGGTGACGCTGACGATCAGCCGCCGGTGCTGGACGCTCAGGTCCGCCTTGGGGGGCGCGGGCCGCCCCGTGGCGGCCACGGTCGCCAGCAGGTCGAGCTCCTCGGTGCTCGACGAGGGCTTGGTGCGCCCTCTTGTCACCGCGTACGGCCGGACCACCGGACCGGCCTCCTCGTCAACCCATTCATCGGGCTCACGGGTCACGATGGGGATCCCCCGTCCTGTTCACTGTCCTGCCGCCCGCGCTGCCAGCCCGACTGGAGCGAGGAGAGCAGGTCCCTGGCCTCCTCGGGCGAGCGTACCTCCGGCTCGGGCCGCGTGGGCTCCTCAGGGGTCGGGGCCTGGAGCTGTGGCGGCAGGTTGGCCTGGCGCGTACGGCGGGGCAGCGTCGGGTCCTGGGCCGCGTCCTGGACCGCCTCAGGGGCGCGCTTGCTGGTGCGCACGCGCCGCGGGAGCACGCCGGGCCCCGTGGTGTCCTCCGGCGTCCTGATGCCCGGACGCGACGTGTCCTCCGCCGGCGTCCTGATGACGGACACGGAGACGGACTCGAGCTCCGGCAGGTGCACGGGGGCCGGGAGAGGCTGGATGAGCGCTGTGGGCACCAGGACGATCGCGGTGGTGCCGCCGTACGGGGAGGGCTTGAGCGTGACCGTGACGTCGTGCCTGGCGGCCAGCATGCCGACCACCGCGAAGCCGAGCCGCTCGGTCTGCGCCGCGTCGAACTCGGGCGGGCTGGCCAGACGGTCGTTGAACTGCTGGCGGGCCTCGGCGGTCATGCCCAGCCCGCGGTCCTCGATCTCGACGGCGAAGCCCCTGCCGACCAGCTCCCCGCGTACGGAGACCTCGTTGCCGGGCGAGGAGAAGGCGGCCGCGTTCTCGATCAGCTCGGCGAACAGGTGCATGAGGTCGGCCACGGCCGCGCCGGAGAGCCCGCACTCCGGCATCGGGTAGACGCGGACCCTGGTGTACTCCTCGACCTGGGCGGCGGCGCCGCTCAGCACGTCCTCGACCGGGATGATGCCGCGCCACCTGCGCCCGGCGGAGCCGCCGGACAGCAGCACCAGGCCCTCGGCGTGGCGGCGCATGCGGGTCGTCAGGTGGTCGATCCTGAACAGCCTGGACAGCGCCTCCGGGTCCTCGGTCTCGCGCTGCATCTCGTCCAGCAGCTTGAGCTGGCGCTGCAGCAGCGACTGGCTGCGGCGGGCCAGGTTGCGCAGCGCCTCGGAGACGCCCTGGCGCAGCTGGGCCTGCTCGACGGCGGCGTCCACGGCGGTGTGCTGGACGCTGTCGAACGCGGCCGCGAGGTCGTCGATCTCGCTCGTGGCGCCGTCGCACATCTTGATGCGCGGCACCTCGGCCTCGATGTCGACGTCCTTGCCGTTCCGCAGCTTGGTGACGACCTCGGGCAGCCTGACCTCGGCCAGGTCGAGCGCGGTGCCGCGGAGCGCCGCCAGCTCGCGGCTGATCCGGCGGCCGACGCGCACCGAGAAGAAGATGGACAGGCCCACCGCGATGAGGCCGATCACGCCGGCGACGAGCGCGCGGGCCAGGACGACGATGCCGGCCGGCTCCATGCGGGCCAGCAGCCTGTCCCCGGTGTCCCAGGTGATCTGCGTGTACTGCTGCAGCGCGGGGTCGATCAGCCCGCGCCACACCGTCAGGTCCAGGCTCTGGCCGGAGGTCTGCGCCTCCAGCGAGCGCTCCATCGCCTGCCAGCGCGTGGAGCCGAACAGCTTGTCGTAGGGGGCGCGCAGCTCGGCGTCGAAGGTGGAGGCGATCTTGGTCGCCATGTACGTGCGCGTGCCCTCGATCTTGGCCAGCATGTGCAGGTCCGCCATCGTCGGCTTGCCGTTGGCGGCGACGATCAGGGCGTACTCGCGGGTCAGCTGCTCGCGCACCTCGCTGGCGGCGATCAGGCCCTGCGCCTGCTGGGCCAGCGCCACGTCGGTGCTGAGCGTCAGCGACGGGTACAGGTAGTGCGCGGCGTCGGCGACCACCGAGTACTCGGTGATCAGGCTGGTGGGCGTCAGCCGCCTCGGGGCGACCCGCCGCC
>NZ_JAHKRL010000323.1 GCF_019396405.1 Nonomuraea rhizosphaerae
GCCCGTACCAAGGGCACCATCGTCGGCATGCTGAACGAGGTGACCAGCACCACCGACACCGTCACCCTCTTGCCGGCGGCGTGGCCGGTGGTGATGATCGGCGTGCCCTTGTCCAGCTTGCGCTGGGCCTCACGATCCCAGTGGTCGCCGTGCATGTGCGACAGGACGATGGCGTCGAGGGGCGGCAGCTCCTCCACGGTCATGGCGGGCTCGGTCAGGCGCTTCGAGCTCAGCCCGTACCCGAGATAGGCGCGCTGGCCCCGGTGCAGGAAGTTCGGGTCGGTCAGGATGGTGAAGCCGTTGCAGCGGATGAGCGTGGTGGCGTTCCCGATGAACCGCACGCTCGCCTTCTCGGCGTACTCGTCTGGCGTGCTCATACGCGCCAGCTGCCCTCATGAGCAGCATCGACACCATCATGAGCGGCCTCAGCGGCGGGAGGTGCCCTCAGGCCACCGAGCCCAGGAGGGGCTTGCCCGCCCATGCGTAGGTGACGTGCACGACGCCGGCGTCCGTCGTGGCGGAGCCGGTGAGCCTGAGCCCGGCCGCGGCGGTCCCCTCGCGGAACAGCCGCTTGCCCTGGCCGAGCACGACCGGGAAGACCAGCAGCCGGTACTCGTCGACCAGCTCGGCCTCCTGCAGCGAGCGGATGAGGTCGCTGCTGCCCTGCACCAGGATCTCGCCGTCGCTCTCGTGCTTCAGCTCGGCGACCGTCCGGGCCGCCTCGCCCACCAGGACGCGGGCGGGAGGCGTCATACGTTCTCGTCCAGCTCGATCGCGGCGGCGGGGCACACGCCGGCGGCCTCGCGCACCGTCGCGTGCAGGCGCTCGGGCGGCGTCTCGTCGAGCAGGACCACGATCCCGTCCTCGTCCCGCTGGTCGAACACGTCGGGCGCGAGCATCACGCAGGTGCCCGCGCCGCAGCACTTGCCGTCGTCCACACGTACCTTCATCGGTCCCCCTCTATGGGTTGTCGTGGGTGATGGGTGCCAGCCACATGCCGACGATCGCGTCGATCAGCCCCGTCGCGGCGTCGTGCCAGGTGGCGCGGGGGGTGGGGGTACCCTCGGCGAGCGCGCGCTCCCGCTCGGCCATCATGTGCACCATGAGCTGACGGGCCATGTCGGCGCGCTCGGCGCGCACCTCCGCGGGCAGGTCGGGCAGGCACCGGTCGAGCTCGTCGACCGTCCGGCGCAGCGAGGGCGCGGTGAGCGTCTCCTCGATCATGATGGGGCGCAGCGCCGGGTCGGTCATCACCTGGGCCGCGAACCTGGCGAACCACGTCGGGTTGCCCAGGGCGGCCAGGTGCTCGGTCACCGGCCGCAGCAGGCAGGCCACCCAGTCGCGCACCTCGCCGGAGCCGTCCGCCTCGGCCAGCATGCGCAGGCGGATGCGCTCCATCGGCTCGGCGTGCTTGCGGATGATCGCCCGCACGAGGTCCGGCTTGGCGCCGAAGTGGTAGCCGACGGCGGCCGTGTTGCCCTGCCCCGCGGCCTCGCTGACCTGGCGGTTGGAGACCGCGGCCACCCCGTGCTCGGCGAACAGCCGCTCGGCGGCGGTCAGGATCTGCTCCCGGGTCGCGCTGACCCGCTCGGCCCGCACGGCCCTGCTCGGCAGGGTCTTACTCGCCACCTTCGCTCACCACCGTACGGGAAGCTCGCTCAGCCCGCCGACGACCAGGCCCTCGACCCGGCGCAGGTCCCCGGCGGGCACGGCGAGGTCCAGGGTGGGCAGCTTGCGCAGCAGCACGCAGAGCACCGCCTGCAGCTCGGTGCGGGCCAGCGGCTGCCCCAGGCAGGAGTGCGCCCCGGCGCCGAAGGTCAGGTGCGGGTTCGGGCTGCGGGTGAGGTTCATGTCTCCGGCGCCCTCGAACGCGCGCTCGTCGCGGTTGGCGGCGGCCATGTCGCACAGCACGGTGGAGCCGCCCGGCAGCACCGTCCCGCCGACCTCGACCTCCTCGGCGATGTACCGCGGCATGCCGAAGCCGAGGTTGGCGTCGTAGCGCAGCGCCTCCTCCACCGCCGTGCGGATCAGAGACGGGTCCTCCAGCAGCGCCTCCCAGCGCCGCCGGTCGACCAGGAGCATGGCCACCATCTTGCCGATCATGTTCGCGGTCGTCTCGTGCCCGGCGACCAGCAGGCCCATGCCGGTGGCCACGAGCTGGTCGTCGGACATCTCGCCGCCCGCGACCAGCTCGCTGAGCAGGTCGTCGCCCGGGTCCTTGCGCTTGGCGGTGATGTGGCCGCTCATGTACTCGAAGAACTCGACCTGCGCCGCCATCAGCTCGGCCTCGGTGTAGCGGGTCAGGTTGAGCAGCGCGTCGGACCAGTGCGAGAACTTGTCCCGGTCGGAGTCGGGAACCCCGAGCATGTCGCAGATCACCCACACCGGCAGCGGGAAGCCCAGGCTCGCCTTCAGGTCGGCCGGCTGCCCCCGCTCCACCATCTCGTCGACGAGCTGCTCGGCCATCGCCTCCATCCCCGGCCGCAGCGACGCCATGCGCCTGGCGGTGAACCACTTGGTGATCCTGCGCCGCCACTGCTGGTGGCCCTCGCCGCCGTCCGGGATGGAGGAGGCCATGTCGCTGTTGAACACCCCGCCCGACTCGCTGTCGGAGATGCGGGCCGCGTCGTCGGCGGTCAGCCGCCGGGTGAACCTGGGGTCCGACAGCACCTGCTTGACGTCCTCGTAGCGGGTCAGCAGCGACGCCTCGTCCCCGCTGGGCAGCTTCACCCGGGCGACCGGGCAGCCCTGCCGCAGCTCCGCCCACTCCGCCGGGGGCTCCAGCGCCGCCGGCCTGGTGAACGGGTAGGTCAGCGCCTGCTCGTGCTCGCTGTCGGTCACCGTACGTCCTCCTCGAACTCGACCCTAAGTCAACCGTCAGTCAACCCGGTCTGCTAATTTAAGTCAAACAGTTGATTTAATCGGGGGACCCCTTCATGAGCCATGCCGCAACCGCTCCAGCCTCGCCGGACATACGCGCCCCGCGACCGAACGCCGTCGTGGCCGTGCTGGCCTTCGCGGGGATCGTGGTCGCGCTCATGCAGACCCTGGTGATCCCGCTGATCCCGCAGCTTCCCCGGCTCCTGAGCGCCTCACCGTCCGACGCCACCTGGGCGATCACCGCCACGCTGCTGGCCAGCGCGGTCGCGACGCCGGTGGTGGGCCGCCTGGGCGACATGTACGGCAAGCGGCGCATGCTGCTGGTCAGCCTGGGCCTGCTGGTGACCGGCTCGGTCGTCGCCGCGCTCAGCTCCTCGCTGGTGCCCATGATCGCAGGGCGCACCCTGCAAGGGCTGGCGGCCGGGGTCATCCCCCTGGGCATCAGCATCATGCGCGACGAACTGCCCGCCGACCGGCTCGGCTCGGCCACCGCGATGATGAGCGCCTCGCTCGGCGTCGGCGGCGCGCTCGGCCTGCCCGCCGCCGCCTTCCTGGCCGAGAGCACCGACTGGCACATGCTGTTCTGGACGTCGGCGGGCTTCGGCGTCGTCGCCGCCGTGCTCGTGCTGAGCCTCGTCCCCGAGTCCGCCGTGCGCAGCGGCGGGCGCTTCGACCTGGTGGGCGCGGCCGGGCTCTCGGTCGCGCTGGTGTGCCTGCTGCTGGCCATCTCCAAGGGCTCGGCCTGGGGCTGGGGCAGCGGCCTGACCGTCGGCCTGTTCGCCGCCGCGGTCGTGGTGCTGCTGCTGTGGGGCTGGTGGGAGCTGCGCGCCGCCCGGCCGCTGGTGGACCTGCGCACCACCGCGCGCCGTCAGGTGCTGCTGACCAACCTCGCCTCCGCCGTGTTCGGCTTCGCGATGTTCGCGATGTCGCTGGTGCTGCCCACGCTGCTGCAGCTCCCCGTCGCCACCGGCTACGGGCTGGGGCAGACCATGCTCGCCGCCGGTCTGGTGCTCGCGCCGTCCGGCCTGGTCATGATGGTCATGGCGCCGCTGTCCGCGCGCGTCTCCCGGGCCCGCGGGCCCAAGGTGACGCTGATGCTCGGGGCGGTCGTGGTGGCCGCCGGCTACGGCCTGGGCGTCGTGCTCATGTCGGCCGTCTGGCAGCTCGTCGTGGTCTCCAGCCTGATCGGGGCGGGGATCGGGCTCGCGTACGGGGCCATGCCCGCCCTGATCATGGGGGCCGTGCCGGTGTCCGAGACCGCCGCCGCCAACAGCCTCAACACCCTGATGCGGGCCATCGGCACGTCGATCTCCAGCGCCGTGTCGGGCGGCATCCTGGCCGGGCTGACCGTCTCCCTGGGCGGCGGGGTGAGCGTTCCCTCGCAGGACGGCTTCCGCGTCGTGCTGGCGATCGGCGCGGGCACGGCGCTGCTCGCGCTCGTGATCATGGCGTTCATCCCCGGCCGCCGGCCGGCCTCCGCCGGGAAGGGGAAGGGGCGGCACGCGGCCGTCACGACCCACGAGAAGCAGCCCTCGGTGAGCTGAGCCTCCGGGAGCACCCGACGCCCCGGCCCGGGCGTCCGGCTGGTCGCTGGGCCGGTCACCCGGCTGATTGCTCTGCCGATCGCTCGGCGGGGCGTCGTCACGCCGTGCCGCCGCTCGCGCTGGAGGTGACCGTGGCGGAGGAGAC
>NZ_JAHKRL010000324.1 GCF_019396405.1 Nonomuraea rhizosphaerae
CCCAGCGAGCTGCCCCTCCTGCAGAGCCGGTACGCCCGCATGCTGGAGGACCTCGAAGGCCCGGCGGTGACGGCCAGGGCCGCCAGCGCGAACCCGCCCGCCACCTTGCCGGCCGTCTCGGCCTGCGACAGCAGCGAGTGGACGGTGGCGCGCACGTCACCGGTGACGCGCCGGTTGACCCAGATGACGCTGACCGCCCGGGTGAGGGTGAAGGCGACCCCGTTGACCAGCAGGACCCCGGCGGCGCCGCTGACGGCCTCAGGCGCGCCGGCCAGCACGGCCAGGCCCAGCACGCCGAGCAGGCACGAGCCCGCGTACAGGCCGCGCACCCCGCCGCCCAGACGGGGCTGGGCCACCCGCAGGGCCACCACTCCGGCGCCGGAGGCGCACACGACCAGCGCGGTGTACCACAGGGCGGGGTCGGCGGGCAGGCCGAGCGTGATCAGCCGCTGCGGGAACAGCCAGCTCACCACGGCCGCCCCGTTGAGGAGCATGGTCGCGGCCAGCATCAGCCGGATCTCCCGGTCGCGGCGGGCCAGCGTCACCCCGCGGCGCAGGATGCTCCAGCGCCGGTGGGAGGCAGGGGTGAAGTGGCGTTCGGTGAAACGCGCCGCCACGTGCACGGCCAGCAGCGCCATCCCCGCCCCCGACACCACGATGGCGGCCGCCAGGCCGG
The DNA here is from genome assembly GCF_019396405.1 of Nonomuraea rhizosphaerae. Lineage (GTDB taxonomy): Bacteria > Actinomycetota > Actinomycetes > Streptosporangiales > Streptosporangiaceae > Nonomuraea > Nonomuraea rhizosphaerae. The sequence continues at coordinate 677 of NZ_JAHKRL010000324.1, forward strand.
CGATCCAGGCCAGCAGGCCGAACGCGACCGTGCCCGCCGCCCCGCCCAGCAGCTCCCAGCGGGCGGCGCCGGCCAGCACCCGGGCGACCGCGTCCGGACCGCTTGACGGAGAGGAGCATGCGCCGGTCAGTCCGCCGGCCGGCTCGCCGGACATGTCACCGGCCAGGTCATTGGACAGGTCATCGGCCAGTTCGCCGGTCAGTTCGTCGGTCACCCAGGCCACGTCCGCGCCTGACATCAGCGCCCAGCCGCACCCCCACAGCACCTGCGTCACCACGATCGCCGGCAGCGAGGTCACCAGGCCGGTCATCGTCATCGCCACCGCCAGCAGCGCGTGCCCGGCCACCAGCGTCCACCTGCGGCTGCGCGCGTCCGACCACACCCCCGCCGGCAGGTCGGACACCACCATGGCGGCGGCCACGACCGTGCCCAGCAGCAGCAGGTCGGCGGCCGTCAGCCGGCCCACCAGCACGAAGTACAGGTTGGAGACGAGCACATAACCCCGGTGCAGCAGCGCCCGCAGGCCCGTCCACCTGACGTAGGTGCCTGCCACGCCGCCGGGCCGCGCCATCAGCCCTCCTTCGCCCGTAGCCAGCCGCAGCATAGGGCGGCCGCGCGGGGCCGGGGCAACGGATTTTCACCCACCGGATTTCCGCCACCGGACGGCCCCGGCCGCGAGCCCACCGGCCGGGCGGCGGCACGCTGTCCTGAACGGCGGCAGGCCGTCGTGGGCAGGGAAAACGGGTGGACATGGCTGTTAGCGTCGCGTTCATGGATATCGCTGAGCGTTTCATCGCCGACGGGTTCGTCAAGATCGAGGCCGTGGTGCCGCCCGCGGTGGGTGATGAGGCCAGGGCGCTGCTGTGGCGGCAGATCGGCATGTCCCCCGACGACCCCTCCGGATGGATCAAACCCGTGGTGTGGGCGGCCGACCTGACCGGAGAAGGGCCGTTCGGGCAGATCATGTCCAGCCCGCGCCTGCACGGCGCGCTGGACGAGATCGCCGGGCCCGGCCGGTGGAGGCGCGCCGGCGGCATCGGCAACATCCCCGTCCGCTTCCCCGGCGTCGCCCCCGCCGACGACCGCGGCTGGCACATCGACGCCAACACGATGCGGCCCGACGGCGGGTGGGGCGTCAGCGGCCGCCCCCAGACCCTGCTGATGCTGGTGCTGCTGTCGGACGTCGGCCCCAACGACGCCCCCACCCGCATCCGGGCCGGGTCACAGCGGGACGTGGCCGCGGTGCTGGACGAGCGGGTGCTGGAGGCCGTCGAGGCCGGGCCGCTGGTGGAGCGGGCCAGCCAGGAACGGCCGCTCGCCCACGCCACCGGCGCGCCGGGGGACGTGTTCCTGGTGCACCCCTTCACCGTGCACGCCGCGCAGGAGCACCTGGGCAGCGAGCCGCGGTTCATGGCGCAGACACCCGTCTTCCTGACCGAGCCGCTCACCCCCGGCCACGACTCGGTGCTGGGCCGCGCCATGCGGCCGGCCTCGTGAGCGGGACCCGGACCAGCGGGGTCCAGACCGGCAGGGCCCAGGCGGGGCGGATGGACGTACGCGCGGGCGGGGCCGCGGACGTGGCGGCGGTCCTGGGGATGTTCGACAGCGCGGTGGCGTGGCTGACGGCGCGCGGACGCACCGGGCAGTGGGGCAGCCGGCCCTTCACCGGCGACGCCAAGCGCACCGGGCAGGTCAGCGCCTGGGCCGCCGGCGGCGGGATGCGCATCGCGGTCCTGGACGGTCAGGCGGCCGGATGCCTGGCCGTCGGGGAGGCGCCCCCGTACGTGCCGGCCGCCGGTGAGCCGGAGCTGTACGTGCAGGCGCTGGTGATCGACCAGCGCTTCGCCGGCCACGGCGTCGGCCGGGCGCTGCTGGAACACGCCCGGCAGGAGGCGCTGCGGCGCGAGGCCGGGCTGCTGCGCGTCGACTGCTACGCCGGCGACGACCAACGCCTGGTCGCCTACTACGAAGGGTGCGGGTTCACCCGCGTGCGGCCGTTCACCGTCGGGCAGTGGCCGGGCATGCTGCTGCAATGCCGACCCTAGAGATTTGCCGGACCGGCAAAGAAGTTTGTCGCAGACGGCCGCGTGCGGGGATCATCCAGGCATGAGCGACGAAGAGGAATACTGGGACGGCCGCTACCGGGAGAGCCCCACCATGTGGAGCGGCGACCCGAACGACGTCCTGGTCCGCGAGGTCTCCGCCCTCAGCCCCGGCACCGCCCTGGACCTGGGATGCGGCGAGGGCGGCGACGCGATCTGGCTGGCCCGGCGCGGCTGGCGGGTCACCGCCGTCGACATCTCCGGCGTCGCCCTCCAACGCGCCGCCCAGCACGCCGAACAGCAAGGCGTCGCCGACCGTATCGTCTGGCAGCGGGCCGACCTGGCCGCCGCGTTCCCCGGCGGGCAGTTCGACCTGGTCTCGGCCCACTTCCTGCACTCCCCCTCGCCGGACATGCCGCGCGAGAAGATCCTGCGCGCCGCCGCCGCGGCGGTCGCGCCCGGCGGGATCCTGCTGGTGGCCGGGCACGCCGGGCTGCCGCCCTGGCACGAGCAGACCGACGTGGCGCTGCCCACCCCGCGTCAGGTGCTGGACGGGCTGGAACTGGAGGAAGGACGCTGGCAGGTGCTCGTGGCCGCCGAACACGAACGCGTCCAGACCGGGCCCGACGGCCGGCCGTTCACCCGGACCGACAACGCGGTCAAGGTACGGCGCCTGCCCGCCTGACGCAGAACTCCTGAGACGAGGCTCCGGTCACGGCGCGCCGGTCACGTCTTGGCGGCGGCGGCGCAGGAAGTCGCGTTCGGCCTGGTTGCCGGTGTGTTCGATCGCCGCCTCGTAGGCCGCCGCGGCCTCCCGGGCGCGGCCCAGGCGGCGCAGCAGGTCGGCCCGTACGGCGTGCAGGAGGTGGTAGGACTCCAGCGGCAGCGCCTCCACCAGGGCCAGCGCCGCCGCGGGCCCGTCCACCTCGGCCACGGCCACCGCCCGGTGCAGCGCCACGACGGGTGTCGGCGTCATGGCCAGCAGCAGGTCGTACAGGCGCACGATCTGAGACCAGTCGGTGGGCGGGTCGCTGTGCACGGCGTTGACGGCGGCCTGGATCTGGTACGGGCCGGGCTGGTCGCGGCGCAGGCAGCGGCGCACGATCGCCTGCCCCTCGGCGATGAGCGCGCCGTCCCACAGGCCGCGCTCCTGCTCGGCCAGCGGCACCAGCGCGCCGCCGGGCCCGGTGCGGGCGGCGCGCCGCGCGTGGATGAGCAGCATCAGCGCCAGCAACCCCTGGGCCTCGGGCTCGTCCGGCATCAGCCCGGCCAGCAGCCGCCCCAGCCGGATCGCCTCGGCGCACAGGTCCTCGCGCACCAGCGACGGGCCGGAGCTGGCGGTGTGGCCCTCGGTGAAGATCAGGTAGATGACGGCCAGGACGGCGGCCAGCCGCTCGGGCAGGTCCGCCTCGGCCGGCACCCGGTAGGGGATGCGGGCGTCGCGGATCTTGCCCTTGGCGCGTACCAGCCGCTGGGCCATGGTCGGCTCGGGCACCAGGAACGCGCGGGCGATCTCGGCCGTGCCCAGGCCGCCCAGCAGCCGCAACGTCAGCGCCACCTGCGCCGGCACGGCCAGCGCCGGATGGCAGCAGGTGAACAGCAGCCGCAACCGGTCATCACGCACGGCGCCCTCCTCGGCGAACTCGGCCGGGTCGGCGGGCCCGGCGGGGGCGTGCAGCAGGGCCGACTGAAGGTGGCGCTCGTGGCGGGTCGACTCGCGGCGCAGCCGGTCCAGCGCCCGGTTGCGGGCGGTGGTGATGATCCAGCCGGCCGGGCTCGGCGGCACGCCGTCGGCCGGCCAGCGCCGCACGGCCACGGCGAAGGCGTCCTGGACGGCCTCCTCGGCCAGGTCGATGTCGCCGAACGCGCCGGTCAGGACCGACACGGCGCGCCCGTACTCCCGGCGGAAGAGCGCCTCGATCGAGGAGGTCACGCTCAGCCGTCCTGCAGGGGCCTGACCTCGATCGCCAAGGTGGTGATCTCCGCCAGGCGGCCGGCCCAGGCCAGCGCCGCGTCCAGGTCGGCGGCCCGGATGACGGTGAAGCCGCCGATGTGCTCCTTGCCCTCGGTGTAGGGGCCGTCGGTGATGATCGGGCGGCCGTCGCGCTCGCGTACGACGGTGGCGGTGTGCGGCGGGTGCAGCCCGGCGGAGAACACCCATCCGCCGGCCGCCCTGAGGTCGTCGCTCCAGGCGGCCAGCTCGCGCACGATGGGCTCCAGCTGCTCGGCGGGCAGTTCGCCGTCGGGCTGGTAGACGCTCAGCAGGTAGTTCTTCATCAGGGTCCTCCGTTCGTGTCACTGTCTACACGAACGCAGGGAGGGGAAATCGACAGTTACAGGGCGCTGCCCTTGGCCCACTTGGAGAAGGGCATCTGCCAGAAGCCCCAGCCGTTGTTCCACTCCAGGTCGCGGGTGGTGCCGGTGATGTCGACGACGTCGCCGCGCTGGAAGTTGTCGTAGAACCAGCGGGCCTGGTCGGGGCGGGCGTTGACGCAGCCGTGGCTGACGTTGCTGCGGCCCTGGGCCCAGACGTTGTTCTTGGCGTGGACGTACTCGCCGGAGTTGGAGATCCGCACCGCGTGGTTGATCATCACGTCGTAGTAGCCGGGGTCGCCCTTCTCACGGCCGGGCGAGATCATGCGGACCGGGTTGCCGCGCTCCATGGTCAGGTGGACGCCGGAGGTGGTGGTGTACTCGCGGGTGGTGCCCATGCCGGCGCTGATGCGCATGGTCTGGACCTTCTTGCCGTCCTTGTAGACGTACATCATGTGCGTCTTGACGTTCACCTTGCTGATCATCTTGGCGCCGATCTTCAAGGTGGTGGCGTAGTCCTTGACGCCGTACATGCCCTTGCCGCCCTGCACGCCGCTGATGCGCGCGGTGAACTTGACCTTCTGGTGGGCGGGCCAGTACTTGGCGGTGCGGTAGATGACGGTGGTGTCGTTGATCCAGCGCCAGGCGCCCTTGACCGGCTTTTGCGCCTTGATCTCCAGCGCCCGCTCCACGCCCGCCTTGTCGGAGACCGGCTGGTTGAAGGTGACGATGATCGGCGCCCCCACGCCGATCGTCTCGCCCTTGGCGTTGGGGGTCACGTCGGCCACCAGCAGCTCACGCTCGGGCTTGAGCGTCTTGAACGTGCTGGCGGCGCTGGTCACGCCGGCCTTGGCGCTGACGTTGTAGGAGCTGGAGGGCTTGAGCGTGCCCTTGGAGACCCATTTGGTCTTGTCGGCGTTGTAGACGCCTTCGACGTCCTTGCCGCCACCGCCGTCGACGACGACCTCGTCCAGCGTGCCGCCGGAGGCGATGACGACGATCTTCTTCTCGGGGCTGACCTTCGAGCTGCCCTCGGCGGGCGAGATCTTGATCGTGGGCGCCTCGGGGGTGGCGGTCGTGGTGGCCTTGGCCGCCTGCTCGCTGCTGCCCGGGGCGGCGTTGCCACCTGAGCAGGACGCGGTCAACGCCGCTGCCGCCAGCAGGGCCATGCCGACGACGGGCTTCCTCCAACCAGGCGTGACGTTCAAGTCGGTCCTCTCCCCCAAAACAGCAAACTCAATGTCAAAGACCTTAATGCTCCTGCATGTAAGACGCAGATGAGTTTGGGAGAGTTCAGTCACATTTCAATCACTTGTATCTGGGAACACCAGACGAACCACCCTTCACAGGAGTAAGTGTGGCGTTTTCCTCACATGCCGGACGGATGGTCAGGCGCGGGTCAGGCGGTGGGTCAGGCCCGTGTGCCGCCGCCCCGCCCCCTTGGTCCGCACCGCCTGCGCCAGCGCGCGGCGCGAGCCCACGATGACCACGAGCTTCTTGGCCCGGGTGATCGCGGTGTAGAGCAGGTTGCGCTGCAGCATCATCCAGGCGCTGGTGGCCAGCGGGATGACCACCGCCGGGTACTCGCTGCCCTGGGAGCGGTGGATGGAGACCGCGTAGGCGTGCGCCAGCTCGTCCAGCTCGTCGAAGGCGTAGTCGACCCGCTCGTCCTCGTCGGTCAGCACGACCAGCTTGTGCTCGTCGGGACGGATGTCGACCACGATGCCGACCGTGCCGTTGAACACCCCCGCCGCGCCCTTGTCGTAGTTGTTGCGCAACTGGGTGACCTTGTCGCCGACGCGGAAGACACGGCCGCCGTAGCGGCGTTCGGGCAGATCCTCCCGCGAAGGGGTCAGCGCCTCCTGCAACGCGGTGTTCAGCGCCCCCGCCCCGGCCGCGCCCCGGTGCATCGGGGCCAGCACCTGGACGTCGCGGCGGGCGTTGAGCCCGAACTTGCGCGGGATGCGCCGGGCCACCACGTCCACCGTCATCGCCGCGATCTCCTCCGGCTCCTCGCACGGGAAGAGGAAGAAGTCGTTCATCTTCTCCAGCTTGGGATGCAGGCCGGTATTGACCCGGTGGGCGTTGACCACCACCCCCGACTCCTGCGCCTGCCGGAAGATCTGCGTCAGCCGTACGCGCGGGATGTCCTCGGCGGCCAGCAGGTCCTTCAGCACCTCACCCGCGCCCACCGACGGCAGCTGGTCCACATCCCCCACGAACAGCAGGTGCGCCCCCGGCGCCACCGCCTTGACCAGCTTGTTGGCCAGCAGCAGGTCCAGCATCGACGCCTCGTCCACCACCACCAGGTCCGCATCCAGCGGATTGTCGCGGTCGAAGGTCGCCTCCCCGCCCGGCCGCAACTGCAGCAGCCGGTGCACCGTGGTCGCCTCGTGCCCGGTCAGCTCGGCCAGCCGCTTGGCCGCCCGCCCCGTCGGCGCCGCCAGGATCACCCGCGCCCGCTTGGCCCTGGCCAGCGTGACGATCGAACGCACCGTGAAACTCTTGCCGCACCCCGGCCCGCCGGTCAGCACCGCGACCTTCTCCGTCAGCGCCAGCCGCACCGCCTGACGCTGCTCGGCCGCCAGATCCGCGCCGGTGCGGCCGCGCAGCCAGTGCTCGGCCCGCTCCCAGTCCACGTCCGCGAACGCCGCCAGCCGATCATGCCCGCCCCGCAGCAACGCCAGCAACCCCGAGGCCAGCGACAGCTCCGCCCGGTGGAAGGGCACCAGGTACACCGCCGGCACCACGTTCTCCCCCGCCGGGACGTCCTCGCGCACCACCCCCTCCTCGGCCACCAGCTCCTCCAGGCAGCCGGCCACCAGCTCGGCCGGCACCTCCAGGATCTTCACCGCGTCCCCGACCAGGTTCGGCGCCGGCAGATAGCAGTGCCCGTCGTCGGCCGCCTGCGACAACGTGTAACGCAGCCCCGCCTTGACCCGCTCCGGGCTGTCGTGCGGGATGCCCACCGCCTGCGCGATCGTGTCCGCCGTCTTGAAGCCGATGCCCCACACGTCGTCGGCCAGCCGGTACGGGCTGGAGCGCACGACCTCGATGGAACGCTCGCCGTACTCCTTGAAGATGCGCACCGCGATCGACGTCGAGACCCCGACCCCCTGAAGGAAGATCATCACCTCTTTGATGATCTTCTGCTCCTCCCACGCCACGGCGATCATCCTGGTCCGCTTGGGCCCCAGCCCCGGCACCTCGACCAGCCGCTCCGGCGTCTGCTCGATCACCTCCAGCGTGTCGACCCCGAAGTGGTCGGCGATCCGCTCGGCCATCTTCGGCCCGATCCCCTTGATCAGCCCCGAGCCCAGATAGCGGCGGATGCCCTGGACGGTGGCCGGCAGGACGGTGGTGTAGGACCAGACCTCGAACTGGCGGCCGTACTTGGGGTGGGAGGTCCAGCGGCCCGACAGCCGCAGCGACTCGCCCACCTGCGCGCCCAGCAGGGGGCCGACGACGGTGAGCAGGTCGGCGCCGGTGCGCTCGGTGGCCACGCGGGCGATGGTGTAGCCCGTCTCCTCGCTGGAGAAGGTGATGCGTTCAAGGACGCAGGACAGCTCGGTGCCGACGACCTTGCTCGCGCCCTCGCCCACCGCTCAGTCCTCCCGCCGGCACCGCTACACGCGCCAGATTAGAGGACCGGCGCCACAGCACGGCTCCTGGCCCGGGGGCCGGAAGGCGGCGAAGGGTACCTCTGGGCCCCGCCTCCACGTCACAGGCGCCGGCCGATGGTGAGGACGGCCGACCAGTGGCGGGTGAGTCGTCCGTCCGGGCGTGCGGCGAGGCGGCGGCGTATCTCACCGTAGAGGTGTTCACGCTTGGCCGGCTCCATGGCGATGTGGCCGGAGAAGGTGTCGAGCAGAGCGATGTACTCCTCCGCTGTGTAACGCAGAGCCCATACGTAGAGCTTCGTCCCGGCCACGGCGAAGTACCCGCAGGCCTCGAACTCGGCGGCCATGGGGTCGCTCTGGTCCTCCGGTGGTGGCGGGGGCCACGGGCCGTCATGGCCTTCGCCGATCTCTTCGTAGATTTTCTGGATCTCGGTGAAGAGCGGGTCGAAGCCCGCCGGCATCGCGTGGTCGGCGTTCCATACGGCCAGGTGGCCGCCCGGGGCGAGCAGAGCAGCCGCTTTCGCGTACTTGACCTCCGGGTCCACCCATTTCCACGCCGTGGCCGCGTACAGGAGATCGAAGTGAGCCCCAGCCGGTGGCTGCCAGCCTTCGAACGACGAGGTGATCACGGAAACATCGGAGAAGTCGGTGAGGCGGCGCCGTGCTTCTGCTGCCAGGGCGTCGCCGAGTTCGACCGCGGTGATCCGGAAGCCCATCCGTGCCAAGGGCAGCGTGGCCTTCCCCGGGCCGCATCCGACTTCCAGCAGGTGCGCGGGGGGCGTGACCCCTGTCATCGCCAGCAGGTCGGAATACAGCTCCTCCGGGTAGTCGGGGCGCGCGTCCTGATAGGAGGCGGCCGCCCGGTCGAAGGTGGCTCGAAGCCGAAGGTCGTGGGACATGATCCGATCCTGACGGTGCGGCAACGCCACTGTCACCTGCATATCCTGCTCCGCTCCTCTCCTGTCGCAGGGGTGGTGCGGATGCGGAGGATTGGTGTCCGATTTGTGTTATCCGGGGGAATTTATGACGAACGCGGGTTCCGGTATTGGCCTTCGGGCATTAGGCTGTGCGGCAGATGGACGTACCCGCTCGGCAACACCCGCTTCCCCTGAGGAGGATGCCATGATCGTCACACCTCCGTCGGGCGTGCCCTGCTCCACCGAGGTCGCCATGGCGCCTCTGAGCCTGGACAGGCAGCGCCTGATCATCGGTGTGCTGGTCACCGTCGGCGGCGAGGTGGACGCCACCAACGCCCCCCATCTGGAGGCCTACCTCCGCCAGGAGATACTGCCCGGCGAGCCGCTGGTGCTCGACCTCGGCGCGCTGACGTTCATGGACAGCTCGGCCCTCAACGTCCTGATCCGCCTCGACGCCGCCCTGCGCGAGCAGAACACCACCCTGCGCCTGGCCGCCGTCAGCGACGTACCGGCGCGGGTGCTGCAGATCACCGGCGTGTGGTCGGCGCTGCACATCCACCCGAGCGTGGAGGAGGCCATCGCCGCCCTGCTGGCCGAGCACACGGCCGCCCCGGCGGGACTGGCCTGAGAAGAGGGCCGATCCCACCCGGAGGAGCGGGCGAGCGGTGCCCGCGAAGGGCTCACCCCTGACGGCTGAGTGCCCCATAGTTCCCCTATGGAGGTCCTGCTGGCGTTCGTGAGCGAGCTGGCCAAAAGCATCGCCCGTAAGGCGGAGTCGCGCCTGTCCAAGGTGGCGGCCGGCGCCGCGAGGAACTGCCCGCGCTGCGGCAACGAGCGGGTCAGGCGCTGGGCGCCGGTGCATCTGCGGGTGCTGAACATGACGGGCATGCTGGCGTTCGGGTTCGGGATCGTGCTGGCGGTCGTCGGCGTGCTGCTGTTCCTGGTGCTGGTCGCCGCCAAGATCATGGGCGGGGTGGCGGCGGACGGGTGGCACCTGGCCGGGCTGCTGGCGGCGAACCTGGCGTTCGTCGCGCTCATGGCCGCGATGGCGCTGGCCGGAGTGGTGGTGGCCGCGCCGTACCGGGCCTGCCCGCCGCGCAAGTGCTGGGTGTGCCGGGACAGCTGGCCGCGACCCGGCGGCACCGGGCCGGGCCAGTAAAGGAGGTACGGTCACAGCGAGGAGGCAGGGTGCTCAAAGCTGTGATCGTGACGGTGGCCGCCGGGACGCTGGCCGCCCAGTGCGCCGCCACCCCGGCCACCCCGCCCGACCGCAAGGCCGACGCCAAGGCCGGCACCCCGAAAGCCTGCGCCGACCGGATCGAGCCCGGCCGGCACACCCTGACCTTCGGCGGCCTGGAACGCCGCTACCTGCTGTCGCTGCCCAAGGGCGAAGGCCCCCACCCCGTCCTGCTCGACCTGCACGGCCTCGGCTCCAACGCTGCCCAGCAGGCCGCCTACAGCCGCCTGCCCGAGATCGGCGCCGGACGCGGCTACGTCGTGGCCACCCCGCAGGCCGCCGAGGGCAGGCTCGGCTGGACACTGCCGCACACCTACGGCCCCGACGACACCGGATTCCTCACCGCGCTGCTCGACCACCTCGGACAACGGCTGTGCCTCGACGGGCGGCGCCAGTTCGCCGCCGGCATGTCGTACGGGGCCGCCATGGCCACCGGCATGATCTGCGCGCTGGACGGCCGCCTGGCCGCAGTGGCGCCCGTGGCCGGGATCAACATCGCCCAGCCCTGCCCCGAGGCCAGGCCCACCACCATCGTCGCCTTCCACGGCACCGGCGACACCGTCGTGCCCTACCAGGGCGGACACCCGCTGCGCGGCGCCTCCGCCCGGCTGCGGGCACTCGGCGACCTGGTCACGCTCCAACCCGTCGAACGAAGCGTCGAGGCCTGGGCGCGCATCCTCGGCTGCACCGGGCGCGCCACCTCCGCCTTGTCGGCCACCGTCCGGGTGCGCACGTGGAAGAGCTGCCCCGCGCACGCCTCCCTGCGGCTGTACACCGTCAAAGGCGGCGGCCACACCTGGCCCGGACCCATCGCCGTCCCCAGGCTCGGCCCGACCGAGCGCGGGCTGGACGCCACCGAGGTGATCCTGGACGCCTTCGACGCCACCCCTTCGCGCTGACCTTCGCCAAAAGGCGACGGCGCCCCTTGCCGAAAGGGGCTTGGGCCTGGCGGGCGGCGGCCCCGGACGGTAAGACGCACTCATGAGCGATGACGTGCGCGTCACCATAGAGGCCGTCCCCCGCGCCGGGCTCAGCGCCCAGCAGCTGCGCGAGGCCGTGGCCCGCCACCCCGGCGTCCTGGCCGCGCTGGAGGTCGCCGACCCCGCCCGGCTGAGCATCGGCGACGCCGCCGCGCTCGGCCACGACCCGGCCGGCGACGCCCCGTTCCGCGCCACCGTGTTCGACCCGGCAGGCAACCGCGCCGTCGAACTGCGCGGCACCCTCGACCGGCCCGAGCACGCCGAGATCCGGCCCAGCAACCACCGGCCCTGGCCCAGCCACGAGGAGCTGACCGCCGCCGCCGACGTGCTGCGCGCCGACCCGCACTTCCCCGCCGGCGACGACGTGGTCATCTACCGGCCCATGCCGCCGCTGGCCGACCTGGAGAACCCCGACGGCACCACCGTGCGCCGCCCCACCCTGGGCATCTACACCCCCACCGGCGCGATGGGCGTACGGCACCGCATCGTCGCCGTCGACACCGCCGCCCGCACCGTCGACTGGACGCCCGCCGGCATCGACGTGCGCATGCACCACGACTGCGAGGACACCGTCCCCGAGGGCATCGACCCCATGACCGACCACGGCGGCCCCGACCAGGTGCGGGTACGCGTCCTGCGCGGCGGCGACGAGCTGTGGAACCTGCTGGTCGTACGGCCCCGCGCCTCCGCCCCCCAGAACCCCGGCGTCGGCGGCGGCGTCGAACTGCGCGAGGTGCGCCACCGCGGACGGCTGGTGATGCGCCAGGCCCACGTCCCGGTACTGAACGTCGAATACCAGCAGGGCACCACCTTCCGCGACGACGCCTCCACCGAGACCCGCTTCTCGGCCACCGGCACCGACCCCGTCGGCTGGGGCTGGCGGCTGTGCGACACCCAGCCCCGCACCATCCTGGAGCGCACCGACACCGACAGCGGCAACTTCCAGGGCGTCGCCTTCCACCACGACGGCCAGGAACTGCGCATCGTCAGCGAGCTGCAGGCCGGCTGGTACCGCTACGCCAGCGACTGGCGGCTCGGCGACGACGGCTCCATCCGGCCCAGGTTCGGCTTCGCCGCCACCGCCAACCCGATGACGTGCAAGATCCACCGCCACCACGCCTACTGGCGCTTCGACTTCGACATCGAAGGCGCCGCCAACGACGTCGTCGAGCAGATCGACCAGGGACCCATCATCCCCGACCCGGTGCCGATCATCCGCGAGACCACCCGCCGCCGCGTCCCCGGCCGCTACTGGCAGGTGCGCGACAAGTCCTCCGGACGCGGCTACCAGCTGCACCCCGGCCCCTACGACGACACCGCCGACGCCTACGGCGTCTCCGACGTGTGGTTCCTGCGCCACCACCCGGCCGAGCTCGACGACGGCAACCCCGGGCCGCGCGACCGCGCCGCCATCGGCCGCTGGGCCGACGGCGAGAGCATCAACGGCGCCAACCTCGTCATCTGGTACGCCGGCCACTACTACCACGACCAGGCCCACCCCCAGCCCCACCAGGGCGAGCTGATCGGACCGGAGCTGATCCCCATCTGAGGACACCCGCCGGGGGACCGGCGCCCGGACCCGTTCGAGACCCATAGGGTTGTCACCCATGAGCAAGGTGGGTGAGACGACGGCGCGGGCGCTGCTGCGCAGGCTGGCCGCAGAACAGGCCGAATGCAGGGTGCCGTCGCTGACGGCCGCGATCGTGCGCGACGGCGGCATGGCCTGGCACGGCGCCCGCGGCCAGGCCGGCGACGGCCAGCCGCCCACCGCCGACACCCAGTACCGGCTCGGCTCGATCACCAAGAGCATGGTCGCCGTCGTCGTCATGCGGTTGCGCGACGAAGGCCGCCTGCACCTGCTCGACCCGCTGGCCAAGCACGTGCCCGGCGCCCCCGGCGACCTCACGATCGCCCAGGTGCTCTCCCACACCGCCGGCCTCACCGCCGAACCACCCACCGCCTGGTGGGAGCGGACCCCCGGCGTCCCCGCCGACGACCTGATCACCCGCCTGGGCCCCGAGCACGCCAAACACCGCCCCGGCCGCCGCTACCACTACTCCAACGTCGGCTACGCCCTGCTCGGCGAACTGGTCGCCCGCCTGCGCGGCGTCCCCTGGCTGCACGCCGTACGCGAGGAGGTGCTGCGGCCGCTCGGCATGAGCCGCACCACCGAACGCCCCCAGGCCCCGCACGCCACCGGCTACGCCGTCCACCCCTGGGCCGACGTGCTGCTGACCGAGCCCGAGCACGACGCCGGAGCCATGGCCCCCGCCGGGCAGCTGTGGTCCACCACGGCCGACCTGGCGCGATGGGCGGCGTTCGTGGCCGGCGACACCGGCGAGGTCCTGTCCGGCGACACGATCGCCGAGATGCGCCAGGTCGCCACCGTCGACGACGGCGACACCTGGACCTCCGGCTACGGGCTCGGGCTGCAGCTCACCCGGCACGCCGGCCGCCGCCTGGCCGGCCACACCGGATCCATGCCCGGCTTCCTGGCCACCGTCTGGGCCGACCCCGCCGACCAGGTCGGCGTCCTGTTCATGGCCAACACCACCAGCGGCCTGACCTACAGCCTGCTCACCGACCTGCTCGACATCCTCGACGAGCACGAGCCCCGCCTGCCCGCCGAATGGCGGCCCTCCCCCGCCGACCCCGAGCTGCTGGCGATCACCGGGCTGTGGCACTGGGGGCCCAAACCGTACACGCTGCGGCTGCTGCCCGGCGGCGAGCTGCTGCTCGCGCCGGTCGGCGCGGCCGGGCGCACGTCGCGGTTCACGCCCCAGCAGGACGGGACGTGGCTGGGGCTCGACGGCTACTACGCGGGCGAGACGATGCGGGTCGCCGGCGACCACCTCGACGTCAACACGTTCATCTTCACCCGCGAGCCGTACGACCCCGCCGCGCCCGTCCCGGGCGGCGTGGAGGACTGGCACGCCTGACCGGCCCCGGCTTCCGAGGGGCGGCGGGCACGCCCGACCGGCACGCACGACGGGGCGGTGGAGCGGTCGGGCAGGGCGGGTGGGCCCGGCCGGTCCTGGGGCGGGGCTGGGGGTGGCAGCATGGTCGTGTGCGCGTGGCGATCCTGGGGCCGCTGGAGGTCGAGTCCGCCGCCATCAGCGGCGCCCGGCTGCGCCTGCTGCTGGTGCGGCTCGCGCTGGCTGCCGGCCGTACCGTCACCGTCGAGGAGCTCGCCGACGCGCTGTGGCCCGAGGAACGGCCCGCCGACCCCGCCAACGCCCTGCAGTCCCTCGTCTCCCGCCTGCGCCGGGCGCTGCCCGAGCCGTCCGCGCTCGTCTCCGCGCCCGGCGGCTACCGGCTCGACGCCGACACCGACGCGGGGGAGGTCG
>NZ_JAHKRL010000325.1 GCF_019396405.1 Nonomuraea rhizosphaerae
GGCGCCGCCGGCAAGGTCGCCGCCGAGATCGGCGCCGCCGCGCTGCGGCCCGCCGACGCGGCCGTGGCCGTCGGCGTGGACGTCACCTCCGAGGAGCAGGTCCTGTCCGCGCTCCAGCAGGCCGTGCTCGCCTTCGGCGGCGTGGACCTCGTCGTCAACAACGCCGGCCTGTCGCTGTCGCGCTCGCTGCTGGAGACCACGCTCGACGACTGGGACCTGCAGCACGACGTGATGGCCCGCGGCTCCTTCCTGGTCTCCCGCGAGGCCGCCCGGGTGCTGATCGGCCAGGGCATGGGCGGCGACATCGTCTACATCTCCTCCAAGAACGCCGTGTTCGCCGGGCCGAACAACGTCGCCTACGGCGCGGCCAAGGCCGACCAGGCCCACCAGGTGCGGCTGCTGGCGGCCGAGCTGGGTCCGCACGGCATCCGCGTCAACGGCGTCAACCCCGACGGCGTGGTCCGCGGGTCCGGCATCTTCGCCTCCGGCTGGGGCGCCAACCGGGCGGCCGTGTACGGGGTGGAGGAGGACAAGCTCGGCGAGTTCTACGCCCAGCGGACGCTGCTGAAGAGGGAGGTGCTGCCGGAGCACGTGGCCGCGGCCGTGTTCGCGATCGCCGGCGGCGACCTGTCGCTGACCACGGGGCTGCACGTCCCGGTCGACGCCGGCGTGGCCGCCGCCTTCCTCCGCTGACCCATCACAGGAGAGATCACGACATGACCCTCGAACGAATCGCCCCGCGCCCCACCAGGGTCGGGCTGGTCGCGGGCGGGCTGGGCGCGTACTGGCCGCAGTTCCCCGACCTGCTGCCGCAGCTGGAGCGCTCCTCCGCCCGCGTCTCCGAGCGCATGGGCACCCTCGGCTGCGAGGTGGTGGACGTCGGCTTCATCTCCGACGCGCAGCAGGGCGCGGTGGCCGCCGAGCGGCTGCGCGAGGCGGGCTGCGACCTGATCGTCGGCTTCCTGACCACCTACATGACCGCGACCATGCTGCTGCCGGTCGCCCAGCGCAGCGGCGCGCCGGTGCTGCTGATCAACCTGCAGCCGACCGAGTCGATGGACCACGACACCTTCGACACCGGCCAGTGGCTGGCCTACTGCGGCGCGTGCCCGCTGCCGGAGATGGCCAACACCTTCACCAGGGCCGGGATCCCGTTCCGCTCGGTGTCGGGCTACCTGGAGGACGAGCGCGCCTGGGCCAGGATCGAGCGGTGGGTGAAGGCGGCCGGCGTGCGGGCCGCGCTGCGCAAGGGGCGGCACGGCCTGATGGGCCACCTGTACCCGGGCATGCTGGACGTCGCCACCGACCTCACCCTCGTGCCGGTGAACTTCGGCGGGCACGTGGAGGTGCTGGAGTTCGACGACCTGCGCGTACGCGTGGAGAAGGTCACCGACAGCCAGATCAAGGACCGCATGGCCCTGGCCGGTGAGATGTTCGAGCTGGCCGACACGGTCGTGCCCGAGGACTTCGAGTGGGCGGCCCGGGTCTCGGCCGGGCTCGACCAGCTCGTGGCCGACTTCGACCTCGACAGCCTCGCCTACTACCACCGGGGGCTCGACGGCGAGGTCCACGAACGGCTCGGCGCGGGCATGATCCTCGGCTCGTCGCTGCTCACCGCGCGCGGCGTCCCGTCGGCCGGCGAGTACGAGCTGCGCACCTCCCTGGCCATGATGATCATGGACAGGCTGGGCGGCGGCGGCTCGTTCACCGAGTTCCAGGCGCTCGACTTCCTGCGCGGGCACGTCGAGATGGGTCACGACGGGCCCGCCCACCTGGCGATCAGCTCCCGCAAGCCGTTGCTGCGAGGGCTGGGCGTCTTCCACGGCAAGCGCGGCTGGGGCGTGTCGGTCGAGTTCGACGTGACGCACGGGCCGGTGACGGCGTTCGGGCTGCTCCAGCGGCGCGACGGGCGCTTCGGCTTCGTGGCCTCGGAGGGCGAGACCGTGGACGGGCCGCACCTGAAGATCGGCAACACCACCTCGCGCGTCGACTTCGGGCGCGACCCCGGCGAGTGGACCGACGAGTGGAGCGCCACCGGCATCTCCCACCACTGGGCGCTCGGCACCGGCCACCGCGTCGCGGAGCTGCGCGCTCTGGCGGACCTGCTGGAGATCGATCTGGTTGAAGTCTGAAATATCTGAAAGCTCGCTGTGAACCCGCCCTTTGGGTCTAGGCCCGGCCCGGGGGCGGGGGCATCGTGGCCGCATGAGATCAGCGATCCTCAAGACCGCACTCTGTGCCCTGTTCGTCACCATGATCGGCGCGCCCGCCCCGGCGCAGGCCGCCGCCTTGTCCCACCCGAGCGCCCCTGACACGATCGCGCTGCCCAACGGCTTCCGCCCGGAGGGCATCACGATCGGCCACGCCCCCGTGGCCTATCTGGGCTCCCTCGCCAACGGCGACATCTACCGCGCCGACCTGCGCACCGGCCGTGGCGCCGTCATCAGCGCGGGCCCCGGCACCCCGTCCGTCGGCCTCAAGATCGACGACCGGGGCCGGCTGTTCGTGGCGGGCGGCACCGCCGGGAACGCCCGGGTGGTCGACGCCCGCACCGGGGCCGTGCTCAAGTCGTACCAGCTGGCCACCGGGGCGTCGTTCGTCAACGACGTCGTGCTCACCCGCGACGCCGCCTACTTCACCGACTCCACCAACCCCGTGCTCTACAAGCTCGCCCTCGGCCGGCACGGGGCGCTGCCCGACCAGGCCACCTCCATCCCGCTGACGGGCGCGATCCAGTACACGACCGGCAACAACGCCAACGGCATCGCCCCGGCGCCCGACCACAGGTCCCTGATCATCGTCCAGTCGAACCTGGGCAAACTGTTCAAGGTCAACCCCGCCACCGGCGTCACCGCGGAGATCGGCCTGGGCGGCGAGGTCATGACGAACGGCGACGGCCTGCTGCTGGACGGCAGGACGCTGTTCGTGGTCCAGAACCGGCTGAACACGGTGGCCGTCGTCAGGCTGAGCCACGACGCGACCTCCGGCATGGTGGTCAACCGGGTCACGGACGCCCGCTTCGACGTCCCGACGACGGTGGCGCAGTTCGGCAAGCGCCTGTACCTGCCGAACGCTCGCTTCACCACCACCCCCACCCCCGACACGACCTACGCGGTCAACGCGATCAAGACGCCACGGTGACCGGGCACCGCTCGGGCGGCTGAGAACTCGCGCGTCACGGCGGCCGGCTCCGTGCGGGCTCAGCGGGCGTCTTCCTGGAGGCCCTGAGCCCCGTGCGGCGGGTGGCGGTGACCTTGGCGGAGCCGTACCGGAGGAGGAGAGGCTTCTAGCCCTTGGAGCTGCCCTCGTTGGCGCCGCGCACGAAGTGGCGCTGGAAGATCACGAAGATCACCGCCACCGGGATCGTGGCGAGCAGTGCGGCACCCAGTTTCAGCGGATACTGGGTGCCGCCCCCCAGCGACCCGCTGACCAGGTCGGCCAGCCCGCGCGGCAAGGTGAACAGCGCCGGGTCCTGGACCGCCACCAGCGTGTGCGGGAACTCGTTCCACGCCCCCTGGAAGGAGATGATCGTCAGCGTGATCAGCGCCGGCCTGGCCATCGGCAGCACCACCGACCAGAAGACGCGGAACGGCCCCGCGCCGTCGATCCGGGCCGCCTCCTCCACACCCGCCGGGATCGAGTCGAAGAACTGCTTCATGATGAACACGCCCGCCGCGTCCACGATGATCGGCAGGATCAGCGCCAGGTAGCTGTCGTACATCCCCAACTGGTTGAGGACCAGAAATTTCGGGATAAAGAGGACGACGCCTGGTACGGCCATCACCGCGATCACCGCCCCGAACAGCGCCGACCGGCCACGGAAGCGCAGCCGCGACAGCGCGTACCCGGCCAGCGAGTCCAGGAACACCCGCCCGGCCGTGAGCACCACCGCCACCAGCAGCGAGTTGCCCAGCCACAGCGGCAGGTCCGTGCCGGTGAAGACGCGCTCGAAGGCCGCCGTCGTCAGCGGGTGCGGGATCGGCGACAGGGGAGAGGCCGCCGCGTCCGGCTCGGTCTTGAACGAGGTGGCCACCTGGATGACGAACGGGTAGACGAACACCAGCGCGAAGAACACCAGGATCGCATACCCCGTGAAAGTGCTGGCCAGCCTGCGCATGCTCACCCCCTCCTCTCCCGCATCACGCGCCGCTGGAAGAGCGTCAGCAGCACGATGATGAGGAACAGCACGAACGAGATCGCCGTCCCGGCCCCGTAGTCGAAGTCGCGGAACGCCGTCCGGTACGACAGGAACGCCGGGGTCAGCGTGGTCTTGGCCGGAGCGCCCTGGCTCATCACGTAGATCTGGTCGAAGACCTGCCAGGTCCCGATCAGCCCCAGCGTCAGCACCAGGAACATGGTCGGCCGCAGCATCGGCAGCGTCACGTACCGGAAGCGCTGCCGGCGCCCCGCCCCGTCGAGCATGGCCGCCTCCTCCAGCGTCACCGGGATGTCCTGCAGCGCCGCCAGGAACATCAGCATGAACGTCCCCGACGTCGTCCACACCACCAGCGCGATGATCGCGCACATCGCCACGCTCGGCCCCGACAGCCACTCCCACCAGGACAGGCCGAACACCCCGTGATCGGCCAGCGCGGCCGGCGGCGTGTCCACGCCGAGCAGCAGGTGCAGGACGCCACGCGAGTCCGAGAACCACTCCGGCCCCTTGACGCCGAAGAACCCGAGCAACTGCGCCAGCGCCCCCGAGTTGCCGAAGATGAACAGGAACACCACGCTGACCGCCACCGAGCTGGTCACCGACGGGAAGAAGAACGCGCTGCGGAAGAACGACCTGCCCTTGAGCAGCCGGCTGTTGACCACCAGCGCCAGGCCCAGGGCCAGGACCGTCTGCAGCGGCACGACGATCGCGACGTAGTAGACGTTGTTCCTGATGCTGGTCATGAAGTCCTGGCGGGCCAGGTCGTCGCGGGTGAACAGGCGGCTGTAGTTGTCCAGCCCGACGAACGGCACGCCGCCCTTGAACGGGCTGCCCTGGCCGTTCCACGAGGTCAGGCTGACCCACATCGCCATCAGGATCGGCAGCAGCAGGAACACGCCGAGGATCACGACGACGGGCGCGGCGAACAGCCAGCCCGTCACGTCGTCCCTCAGGTGGCCTCGGCGCGCCGGCAGCCCGGCACGGCGGCGGCGCATCACTCACCCAGCGCGGACTGCGTGTTCTTCTGCAGCCTGGCCAGCAGCGCCTTCGGGTCCTGCGCCGTGAGCTGCTGCAGCCCGGCGTCGAGGTCGGCCAGCACGCTGTCCATCTTCGGGGCGTTGACCGGGCCCTGGGCGTAGGCGGCGCCGTTCACGAACGCCGTGTCGGCGGGGAACTCCTTGGTGTAGGCGTCCTTGGCCGACTGCCGCGACGGCATGACCCCGAACTCCTTGGCGAACGTCATCTGCTGCTCCGCCTTGGTCATCGCCTCGACGAACGCGACGGCGGCGGTCTTGCTGGGGCTCTTGGCCGCGATGCCCCAGCAGTTCGTGAACGACAGCGTCCCCTGCTCGGCCCCCTGCGGAAGCTCGTACGCCTTGTACCGGATGTCCGGGTAGTCGGCCTTGAGGGCGCCCTTGATCCAGTTGCCCTCGATCGTCATCGCGGCCTTGCCCTTGCCGAACGCCTCGCCCGGCCACGACGCGCTGAGCTGCTTGGGGTAGGCGGCCAGCTTGTCCTTGAGCAGCGACCTGACGTACTCCAGGGCCTTGAGGTTCTCCGGCGAGTCGCCCGTCGCCCGCTTGCCGTCGGGGCTGGTGATCCAGCCGCCCGCCTGCACCATGAACGCGCCGATCCGGTCGCGCGTGTCGCCCAGCGCCAGCGGGGTGATGCCCTCGGCCTTCAGCCTGCCGGCCACCGCCGTGAGCTCGTCCCAGGTCTTGGGCACGTCGGCCTCGCCCAGGCCCGCCTTCTTCCACAGGCCCTCGTTGACGATCAGCGCGAGCGTGGAGAAGTCCTTGGGCGCGCAGTAGAACTTGCCGTCCCGGGTGAACGTCGTGCGCAGGCTCGGGTAGAAGTCGTCCGGGTCGGAGATCTTGTCCGCGTACGGCTCCAGCGCCCCGACGCTGGCGTAGTCGGCGAAGCGGGAGGCGTCGACGTAGAAGACGTCCGGCGGGTTGCCGCCCGCGAACGCCTGCCCGAGCTGCTGGTGGATGTCCTGCGCCGGGGTGACGGTCACCTGGTTGCCGCTCGATCCGGCCCACGCCGCCGCGGCGTCCTTGACCGCCGCCGTCTCCGGGTCGCCGGAGGAGGCGATGAGGACGCGCAGCGAGGCCGGGCCGCTGCTCTGCGGCGCGGCCTCGGGCTCCTCGAAGCCGCTGCCGCACGCGGTCGCGGCCAGCGCCGTCGCGGCGAGCGCCGCCAGGGGGTGGAGTTTCATCGCGCTTCCTTTCGAGCTGTGCGCCGGTTCGGGGCGAGCTGTGCGGCGGACGGCTCAGGCCGTACGCCGGATGACGAGGGAGGGTTCGAGCAGCACGTGGTCCGGGGGGCCGTCACCCGGTGAGCCGCCGTCCGGCGCGTCGAGGCGCCCCGTCAGCACCTCGACGCAGCACGCGGCGGCCTCGGACAGCGGCTGGCTGAGGCTGGTCAGGCCGATCGCGGCGGCCACCGGCGTGTCGTCGAACCCGACCACGGGGACGCCCGCCTGCGTCGCGCCCAGCGCGACCGAGTCGCTCACGCACACCAGCGCGGTGGCGCCCGCCGCGATCAGCTCCCTGGCCGCCGCCTCACCCTCGGCCGTGGAGCCGTCGGTCCGCCGTTCGAGCACGCCTGTGTCGCCGCTTTTGTCACCGTCTGTGTCGCCGGTGGTGGTCCCGCTGAGGTCCTTCATCGTCCGGGCCCAGCCGCTCCTGCGGTCGTCGCCGACGCCGGAGCCCTCCTGCCAGCCGATGTACCCGATCCGCCGGTGGCCCGCCCCGGCCAGGCGCCGGGTGGCGGCGGCCGTGCCCGCCGCGCCGTCCACGTCCACCCACGGATGGCCGCCGCCGTCCGGCGTCCCCCACGGGCGGCCGAACGTCACGAACGCCAGCCCCCGCTCCTCCAGCCACGAGGTGCGCACGTCGCCGTAGTGGGTGCTGGTCAGCACGAACGCGTCCGGCTCGTACGCGCCCAGCAGGTCGTCGAACGTGGCGATCTCGGAGCGGTCGTCGTCGGCCGAGTAGAGGATCACCCGGTACCCGGCCTTGGCCGCCGACTCGGTCAGCCCGTGCAGGAACCGGTCGAAGACGTTCATGCCGTCCTGGGTCCGCTCGATCCGCACCGCCAGCAGCCGTGAGCGGCCCGTCCGCATGCGGCGCGCCGCCTGGTTCACCCGGTAGCCGAGCTGCTCGACCGCCTGCCGGACGCGTTCCCGGGTCTCCTCGCGGACCAGCTCGGGGGCGTTGAGCACGTTCGAGACGGTCTGGCGGGACACCCCGGCCTGCCGCGCGACGTCAGCGATCGTCACCTTTTCCGGCATCACGTCGCTTTCTGTTGGTTTGAACGTTCAAATCGAAGTATGGCAGGATTGGATCGTTCAAGTAAACGGAATGCAACGCACTATCTCCTCAGGCGAAGTGGCTGTCAAGATTCGGGGGCCGTACGTGCTCTATCACGCCAACAACCGGCTGCAACCGCCGCTGCACGACCTCGTCGGCACCGTCATGGCGCCGACGAGCGCGCTGAGCGGGGCCGACGGGCAGATCAGGGCGGAGGGGGTGCAGGGGCTGTTCCACGCCGACTCGCGGGCGCTCTCCCGGGCCACGCTGACCGTGGACGGCCTGGAGCCGGAGGCCGTGGGGCACGCGTTCCAGGCCGCCGGGCGCACCCGGTTCGTGTCGGTGGCGCGGTGGCTGGGCGACCCGATCTCGGACCCGACCGTGCGGCTGGACCGTACGCGGGAGGTCGCGCCGGGGCGGATGACGGAGAGCGTCGAGATCGCCTCCACCGCCACCAGGCCCGTGACCGCCACCGTCGCGGTGGAGCTGAGCTGCGACTTCGCGCCGCTCGAAGTGGTGCGGCAGGGCGGCCCGGCCGACCCGGGAGCCGGTGTCCCGTCAGTGGTCCCGTCGGTGGGGGAGGGGACGATCGAGTGGCGCTCCGGCCCGATCCGCGTCCGCGTCGAGAGCGAGGGCGCGACGGCGTCACCCGCGGACGACGCTCCCGCCGCGAGCGGCGACGCGGCCGGAGGGCGGCTGCGCTGGGAGGTGGCGCTCGCGCCGCGCGAGCGGGTCACGTTGCGCTGGTCCGTCGTGATCGACGACCCCGAGGCCGTGGTCGCCGCGCCCAGCGGGACCCTGGAGTGGAGCGTCCCCCAGGTGACGGCCGACGACGCCCGGCTCGTACGGCTGGCCGCCCACTCCCTGGAGGACCTGCGCTCGCTCAGGCTGGCCGAGAGCACCGACCCGGGGCAGACGTTCCTGGGGGCGGGGGTGCCGTGGTACCTGACGCTGTTCGGGCGCGACAGCCTCTGGGCGGCCAGGATGATGCTGCCCCTGGGCACCGGCCTGGCGGCCGGCACCCTGCGCGTGCTGGCCCGGCGGCAGGGCTCCCGCCTCGACCCGGCCTCCGGCGAGGCGCCCGGGAAGATCATGCACGAGCTGCGCAGGAACGAGCGCGTCGGCCGCGACCTGCGGCTGCCCGCCGCCTACTACGGCACCATCGACGCCACGCCGCTCTGGGTCGGCCTGCTGCACGACGCCTGGCGCTGGGGCATGCCCGCCGCCCAGGTCGAGCCGCTGCTCCCGGCCCTGGAGTCGGCGCTGCGATGGCTCGGCGAGCACGCCGACCCGGACGGGGACGGCTTCCTGGAGTACATCGACACGAGCGGCCACGGCCTGGCCAACCAGGGATGGAAGGACTCCGGCGACGCCGTCCGCTTCCACGACGGCCGCCAGGCGGAGCCGCCGATCGCGCTGGCCGAGGTTCAGGGGTACGCGTGCGCCGCCGCCCGCCAGGGCGCCGACCTGCTGGAGGCGTTCGGGCGGGAAGGGGCGGAGAAGTGGCGCGCGTACGCGGAGGCGATGGGCGAGCGCTTCCGCACCCGCTTCTGGACCGGCGGCACCACCGCGCCGACCCGCACCTCCGCCTCGACCGGCACCGCTCTTGCCGGCAACCCCGTGCCCGGCGCTGCCCTCTCCAGCTTCCCGGCGCTGGCCCTTGATCGTGACAAGCGGCCGGTCGACTCGCTGACCAGCAACATCGGCCACCTCATCGGCACCGGCCTGCTGTCGGAGGCCGAGGAGGCCAGGGTGACCGAGCTGCTGGCCGCCCCGGCGATGTCCGGCGCGTACGGGCTGCGCACGATGTCGGCGGACGACGGCGCGTTCAGCCCGCTGTCGTACCACTGCGGGTCCGTGTGGGCGCACGACACGGCCATCGTCATCGCCGCCCTGGCCAGGGCCGGGCACGGCGCACCGGCCGGGCACCTGGCGCAGGGCCTGCTGGCGGCGGCCGAGGGCTTCGGCTACCGGCTGCCCGAGCTGTACGCCGGCGACGACCGCGACGAGGTGGGCCGCCCGGTGGCCTACCCCGCCGCCTGCCGCCCCCAGGCGTGGTCGGCCGCCGCCGCGGTGACGCTGCTGCACGCGGCGGCCGGCCTGTACCCGGACGTCCCGGGCGGGAAGGTGCTGCTCCGGCCGCTCGCCGGGGCCCCGCTGGGCGCGGTCACCGTACGGGGGCTGCGGGTCGCGGGCGCGGAGGTCACCGTGACGGTCTCCCGCTCGGGCGCCGCCGAGGTGACCGGCCTCCCACCGGGCCTGTCGATCGAGACGGCCGAGAGCTGAACCGGGCGAGGACGCCATCGATTGAGGACTGAAACGGGTAAGGGGCGGTCAGGCGAGCAGGGCTTCCTCGAAGCGGCAGCGGCTGAGCAGCTCGT
Source organism: Nonomuraea rhizosphaerae (assembly GCF_019396405.1). Classification (GTDB taxonomy): domain Bacteria; phylum Actinomycetota; class Actinomycetes; order Streptosporangiales; family Streptosporangiaceae; genus Nonomuraea; species Nonomuraea rhizosphaerae. The sequence goes on from NZ_JAHKRL010000325.1 coordinate 9,852, forward strand.
GCCCGTCCTCCGTGACGAGCACCGCCTCCTCCAGATGCGCCCCGCCCACCTCGGGCTGGTCGTACAGGGTCACGCGGGGCTCGACGCACATCACCATGCCGGGCCGCAGCTCCGCCTCCACCCCCCGGTTGACCAGCGGCTCGCCGTGCAGCCCCCAGCCGAGCTGGTGGCCGGTGGCGAACTTGTGCTCGTAGGCGCCGTACCCGCCCGCCGCGATGGCCTCCCGCGCGGCCCGGTCCATGTCGGCGCAGGTCGCGCCGGGCCGGACGGCGGCGATGGCCGCCTGGACGGCGTCGTGGGTGACCTTGTAGATCTCCCGCTGCTCGCGGGTCGGCGTGCCGACGCAGACGGTACGCCCCAGGTCACCGGTGTAGCCCTTGTACACGGCGCCCATGTCGACCACCACCATCTCCCCGGAGCGGATGCGCCGCTCGGTGGCGATGCGCTCGAACATGCTGGCGTTCGGGCCGGAGGAGACGACGGTGATGAACGGCTGCATCTCCGAGCCCGCCCGCCGCATCGCGCTCTCGGCGGCCACGGCGACGTCGCGCTCGCGCACACCGGGCTGGATGGCGTCGAAGGCCGCGTACAGCCCGATCTCCACCAGCGCCAGGGCCTCCCGGATGTAGCCGATCTCGATCGGGTGCTTGACGAGCGTGGCCTCCGTCCACAGGTGCGAGGCGTCCACGACCCGCAGCGACGGGCACCGCTCCAGCAGCCCCTGGTGCACCTGGAACGGCAGCAGGTCCACGCCGACCGCGCCCGAGCCGAGCCCGTAGTCGGCCAGGACCTTGGCCAGCTCGGCGGCCCACGTTTCGAGCCCGCCGATCTTGCGATGGTCGGCGATGTCGGACTTTATCTGGATGCGGTAGTTGTCGCTGCCCGAGGTGTGCCCGACGATCGGCGGGCCGTCGGCCGGCAGGACGGCGAAGTACTCGGGGTCCATGAAGGGCCGGTAGCCCTTGACGTAGAAGTCGGTGACGTAGCGCACCGCCTCCGACTTGGTGAAGATCAGCGCGTCGAGGCCGTGCGCGGCCATCGTCTCCTGGAGTCTGGCCTGCTTCCAGGCGTGCAGCTCGTCGCCGCCGTAGAAGGAGGGCTGTTCCTTCCGCAGGGTCGTGTGGGTCGCTGTCCCGTTCGTCGCTGTCCTGTCCGTCGCTGTCCCGTTCGTCACTGTCGGCTCCCGTCTTGAAGCAGCACGGCGCGGAGCACGTCCGCCGCCCGCGCGATGTCGGTGTCGGAGAGGTCTCGGTGGGTGACCAGGCGCAGCAGGCGCTCGCCGGCCGCCTGGGCGAGCACGCCGCGCCCGGCCAGCTCGGCGACGACGTCCCGCGACGGCGGGCCGTCGCCGCGCAGCGGGACCTGGACGATGTTGGTGCCGGCGCGGCCGAGCCCGCCGAGCAGCTCGGCCAGCCGTCCCGCTCGCACGTGGTCGGCGGCCAGCCGGTCGG
>NZ_JAHKRL010000326.1 GCF_019396405.1 Nonomuraea rhizosphaerae
TCGGCCGCTGGGGCTCCCGAGACCGGCCCGGCTGCGCAGCCGGGTGCTGAAGGGAGCTGACCATGCTGATCCCGCGCAGGGTCAAGCACCGCAAGCAGCACCGGCCCGACCGCAGCGGCGCCGCCAAGGGCGGCACCCGGGTCGTGTTCGGCGAGTTCGGCATTCAGGCGATGGAACACTCGTACGTGACCAACCGCCAGATCGAGTCGGCCCGTATTGCGATGACCCGTCACATCAAGCGTGGCGGAAAGGTCTGGATCAACATCTACCCGGACCGTCCCCTCACCAAGAAGCCCGCCGAGACCCGCATGGGCTCCGGCAAGGGCTCGCCGGAATGGTGGATCGCCAACGTCAAGCCGGGTCGCGTCATGTTCGAGCTGTCCGGTGTCGCCGAGCCGATCGCCCGTGAGGCGCTCACTCGCGCGATCCACAAGCTGCCCATGAAGTGCAAGATCGTGAAGCGTGAAGTTGGTGAGGCGTGATGGCTAAGGGCCTGACCGCCGGCGAGCTGCGGGTGGAGGACCAGGACACCCTGGTCCAGAAGCTCAAGGAGGCCAAGGAGGAGCTGTTCAACCTCCGCTTCCAGGCAGCGACCGGACAGTTGGAGAGCCACGGGCGGCTGCGCGCCGTCCGCCGCGAGATCGCCCGTATCTACACCGTGATGCGTGAGCGCGAGCTCGGCATCATCACGGTCGAGAAGGAGACGAGCGATGGCTGAGACCACCCCAGAAGAGACCACCACCGAGGCGAGCGCGCGGCACTTCCGCAAGGTCCGTGAGGGCCTGGTCGTCAGCGACAAGATGGACAAGACCGTCGTCGTCGCCGTCGAGGACCGCGTCAAGCACCGGCTGTACGGCAAGGTCATCCGCCGTACGACCAAGTACAAGGCGCACGACGAGGCCAACGCCTGTGGCGTCGGCGACCGTGTGCTTCTGATGGAGACCCGCCCGCTCTCCGCGACCAAGCGGTGGCGCGTGGTGGAGATCCTCGAGAAGGCCAAGTAACCCAGGGCTTCTCGGATATACCGCGCCCCGTGGGGGCTTCAGGGCCCCCATGACGGCGTCCAAGGACGCGAGGTCCACCGGGCCTCGCGTCGCCTGCGGTGCGGCTCCCGTACGGGAGCTGTGGCTGGAGGAAAAAGAAAAACAGCTCCGCCAAGCTCGTGCGAAAGACACGAGGACTGGCGCGACAAAACAGGAGTAACAGTGATCCAGCAGGAGTCGCGGCTCAAAGTCGCCGACAACACGGGTGCCAAGGAGATTCTCTGCATCCGCGTTCTCGGTGGCTCGGGCCGACGCTACGCCGGTATCGGCGACGTCATCGTCGCCACTGTCAAGGACGCCCTTCCCGGCAGCACGGGCGTCAAGAAGGGCGACGTGGTCAAGGCCGTCATCGTCCGCACGGTCAAGGAGCGCCGCCGGCCCGACGGCTCCTACATCCGCTTCGACGAGAACGCCGCCGTCATCATCAAGGACAGCGGCGACCCTCGTGGCACCCGTATCTTCGGCCCGGTCGGCCGTGAGCTGCGCGACAAGAAGTTCATGCGCATCATCTCGCTCGCCCCGGAGGTGCTGTAATGCCGAAGTCGCATGTGAAGAAGGGTGACCTGGTCCAGGTCATCGCCGGCAAGGACAAGGGCGCCAAGGGTCACGTCATCGCCACCATCCCGGGCAAGGACCGCGTGGTGGTCGAGGGCGTCAACATGATCAAGAAGCACACGAAGGAGACCCACCAGGGTCCGCGCGGCGCCAAGACGGGCGGCGTGCAGACCATGGAGGCTCCCATTCACGTGAGCAACGTGAAGAGGCTCAAGGACGACAAGCCCGCCGACGAGAAGAAGGCCGCCGACAAGAAGGCTGCCGACGACGAGACGGGTGAGGACAGCTGATGACTGCCACGACCACTGAGACCGAGCGTCCGACGCCGCGCCTCAAGACGAAGTACCGCGAGGAGATCGCGGCCAAGCTTCGCGAGGACTTCGGCATCGAGAACGTCATGCAGATCCCCGGCCTGGTGAAGATCAAGGTCAACATGGGTGTCGGCGAGGCGGCCCGCGACTCGAAGCTCATCGAGGGCGCCGTGCGCGACCTCACCGTGATCACCGGCCAGAAGCCGGCCGTCGTCCGGGCCCGCAAGTCCATCGCCCAGTTCAAGCTGCGCGAGGGCATGCCGATCGGCGCGCACGTCACGCTTCGCGGTGACCGGATGTGGGAGTTCCTCGACAGGCTGCTGTCGCTGGCGCTGCCCCGTATCCGTGACTTCCGTGGCCTGTCGCCCAAGCAGTTCGACGGCAACGGCAACTACACCTTCGGTCTGACCGAGCAGGTCATGTTCCACGAGGTCGACCAGGACAAGGTCGACCGGCCGCGGGGCATGGACATCACGGTCGTGACCACCGCGAAGAACGACGACCAGGGCCGGGCGCTGCTGAAGCTCCTCGGGTTCCCCTTCAAGGAGGCCTAAACCGATGGCGAAGAAGTCGCTGATCGCCAAGGCGGGGCGCAAGCAGAAGTTCGAGGTCCGGGCCTACACGCGTTGCTCGCGTTGCGGCCGTCCGCGCGCCGTGTTCAGGAAGTTCGGCCTGTGCCGTGTGTGCTTCCGTGAGATGGCGCACCGGGGCGAGCTGCCCGGCATCACCAAGTCGAGCTGGTAGGTAACCTGGTGGGCGGTCCTGTGCCGCTCGCCAGGCACTCATATTTCAAGTAGAAGACAGGGCGCCCCTCGCGGGCGTCCGTGACCACGCCGAAGGTCCACCGGTAGAGCACCGCTTCACCGAATGGAAACCGCGGCGAGGAAGGCCACTGGCCATGACGATGACCGACCCGATCGCAGACATGCTGACGCGTCTGCGCAACGCGAACTCGGCGTACCACGACAGCGTGTCGATGCCGTATTCGAAGATCAAGGCGCACATCGCCGAGATCCTCCAGCAGGAGGGCTACATCCAGGCCTGGACCGTCGAAGACGCCAAGGTCGGAAAGAACCTCGTGGTGGAGCTCAAGTTCGGGCCGACCCGTGAGCGGTCGCTCGCGGGCGTACGCCGGGTGTCGAAGCCCGGTCTGCGGGTGTATGCGAAGAAGGACAACCTGCCTCGAGTCCTGGGCGGACTGGGCGTCGCGATCATCTCGACGTCCCACGGCCTCATGACCGACAAGCAGGCCGGCAAGCGTGGTGTGGGCGGGGAAGTCCTCGCCTACGTCTGGTAGAGGGAAGGAGGACTAGCATGTCGAGAATCGGACGGCTGCCCATCCCTGTGCCCAACGGCGTAGACATCGCGATCAGCGGCCAGGATGTCCAGGTCAAGGGCCCGAAGGGCACGCTTACCCACACCGTCGCCGACCCCATCACGGTGGGTCGCGACGACGACGGCGCCATCGCCGTCACCCGGCCGAACGACGAGAACAAGGTCCGCGCGCTGCACGGACTCTCGCGGACGCTGATCGCCAACATGGTGCAGGGCGTCACGCAGGGGTACTCCAAGACCCTGGAGATCGTCGGCGTCGGTTACCGCGTCCAGGCCAAGGGCCCGACGCAGCTGGAGTTCGCGCTGGGCTTCAGCCACCCGGTCATCGTCAACGCCCCTGAGGGCGTCACCTTCCGCGTCGAGCGGCCGACCCTGTTCCACGTGGACGGCATCGACAAGCAGAAGGTCGGCGAGGTCGCGGCCAACATCCGCAAGCTGCGCAAGCCCGACCCGTACAAGGGCAAGGGCGTGCGCTACCAGGGCGAACAGATCCGCCGCAAGGTCGGAAAGGCTGGTAAGTAGGCATGGCTCCGAAGACTGCGTTCGGCAAGCACACGGCTGCCCGCACCGTCTCGCGGGCCCGCCGTCACCGCCGCGTCCGCAAGAACGTCGTCGGTACGGCCGCGCGTCCGCGCCTGGTCGTCAACCGCTCGACCCGTCACCTGTTCGTCCAGATCGTGGACGACTCCGTCGGCCACACGCTGGTGAGCGCGTCCACCATGGACTCCTCGCTGCGCACGCTGGAGGCGGACAAGACGGAGAAGGCCAAGAAGGTCGGCGAGCTCCTCGCTCAGCGGGCCAAGGAAGCCGGGATCACCGCCGTTGTGTTCGACCGTGGCGGCAACCGCTACGCCGGGCGCATCGCCGCGCTGGCGGACAGCGCCCGCGAGGGCGGGCTGGAATTCTGACATGGCAACTGAGATGAGGAACCACTGATGGCTGCAGCTCCGCGTCGCGGTGGCGGCACCGGTGGCGAGCGGCGGGACCGTCGTGACGATCGCCGCGGCGGCGCCGCCGACAAGGGCGTCTCGTACATCGAGCGCGTAGTGAAGATCAACCGAGTGGCCAAGGTCGTGAAGGGTGGTCGTCGCTTCAGCTTCACCGCCCTTGTTGTCGTCGGTGACGGCAACGGCCTGGTCGGCGTCGGTTACGGCAAGGCCAAGGAAGTCCCCGCGGCCATCGCCAAGGGTGTCGAAGAGGCCAAGAAGCACTTCTTCAAGGTCCCGAGGATCCAGGGCACCATCCCGCACACCGTGCAGGGTGAGGAGGCGGCCGGCGTCGTCTTCCTGCGTCCGGCCTCCGCCGGTACCGGCGTCATCGCCGGTGGCCCGGTGCGCGCCGTCCTGGAGTGCGCCGGCATCCACGACGTCCTGTCCAAGTCGCTCGGCTCGGACAACCCGATCAACATCGTGCACGCGACGGTGGCCGCTCTGAAGGGTCTTTCCCGGCCCGAGGAGATCGCCGCCCGTCGTGGCCTGCCGATCGAGGATGTCGCCCCGGCCAAGATGCTCAAGGCTCAGCGCGAGGGCATCGCCGAGGCCGCGGCCGCCAAGGCGGTGAGCTAGTCATGGCACGCCTGAAGATCACTCAGGTTCGCTCGAAGATCGGTGGCAAGCAGAACCAGCGTGACTCGCTGCGTTCGCTTGGCCTGAAGCGAATCGGCGACGTCGTCGTCAAGGAGGACCGGCCCGAGATTCGCGGCATGGTCTCCGTGGTGACGCACCTCGTCGAGGTGGAAGAGGTCGACTAGTCATGACTGACAGTTCAAACAACGCTGCTCCGCTCAAGATTCACGACCTGCGTCCTGCTCCCGGCGCCAACAAGGCCAAGATCCGCAAGGGTCGCGGCGAGGCGTCCAAGGGCAAGACGGCCGGTCGCGGCACCAAGGGCAGCCACGCCCGTACGACGGTCCCCCTCGGTTTCGAGGGTGGCCAGGTGCCGCTGCAGAGGCGTCTGCCGAAGCTCAAGGGCTTCTCCAACGCCCTGTTCAAGACGACCTACCAGGTCGTCAACCTGGACAGGATCGGCGAGCTGTTCCCCGACGGTGGCGAGGTCACCGTCGAGACGCTGGTCGCCAAGGGTGCTGTTCGCAAGAACCAGCTCGTGAAGGTGCTCGGCACCGGCGAGATCTCGGTCGCGGTGAACGTGACGGCTCACGCCTTCTCGTCCTCCGCGAAGGAGAAGATCGCCGCCGCCGGTGGTTCCGTTACCGAGCTGTAGTAACGCTATGACGAGGCGTGGGGGCCCTGACAATGGGCCCCCACGCCCGTAGTGCGTTAGAGTTCGCGAGACGGCAGGCTTCTGTCCGGCTCGTTTGACATGAGACTTCTGATGGCAGATCCCCGCACCATCGCATACTCACACCGCCTTATAGGCGCGCAGGAGGGACCGTGCTGACCGCGTTTACCCGGGCGTTCCGGACGCCGGACCTGCGCAAGAAGTTGCTCTTCACCCTGGGCATCATCGCGCTGTTCCGTCTCGGCTCGGTTCTTCCGACTCCGGGCGTTCACGTCCAGAACCTTGCGTCCTGCTTCGACCAGGTGCGCAACGGCGAAAACGGCAATATTTACGGGATGGTGCAGCTGTTCAGCGGCGGCGCGCTCCTGAAGCTGTCGGTGTTCGCACTGGGCATCATGCCGTACATCACCGCGAGCATCATTCTGCAATTGCTCGTCGTTGTCATCCCCCGTCTCGAAGCCCTCAAGAAAGAGGGCCAGGCCGGGCAGACGAAGATCACACAGTACACCCGTTACCTGACGATCGGCCTGGGTGTCCTGCAGTCGACGGCTTTCATCGCCCTGGCCCGCTCGGGTCAGCTCTTCCAGGGGTGTGACAAGGAAGTCCTGCTCGACCCGGACAACATCTTCATGATCGTCACGATGGTCATCATCATGACCGCGGGCACCTCCGTCATCATGTGGCTGGGCGAGCTGATCACCGACCGCGGTGTCGGCAACGGCATGTCCATCCTGATCTTCACGCAGGTCGTCGCGGTCTTCCCGTCCGAGCTGGCCAACATCTTCTCCGCCAACAAGTTCACCTTCGCGGTCGTGATGGTGGTCGGCGTCTTCATGATCGCAGCGGTGGTCTTCGTCGAGCAGGCGCAGCGCCGCATCCCGGTCCAGTACGCCAAGCGGATGGTCGGGCGCCGGATGTACGGCGGCACGTCCACCTACATCCCGCTGAAGGTCAACCAGGCCGGCATCATCCCGGTCATCTTCGCCTCCTCGCTGCTCTATCTTCCGCAGCTGCTGACCTCGCTGTTCGCGAACGCGGAGAACCCGAACGCGGTCGTGACCTGGATCTCCCAGAACCTCACCAAGGGCGACACGCCCATCTACATGATCACGTTCTTCGTCCTGATCGTGTTCTTCACCTACTTCTACGTGTCGATTACCTTCAACCCCACTGAAGTGGCCGACAACATGAAGAAGTACGGTGGGTTCATTCCGGGCATCCGTCCGGGCCGGCCGACGGCGCAATACCTGAGTTTCGTGCTCACCCGCCTGACCGCCCCCGGTGCGTTGTATCTGGGTCTGATCTCCATGATCCCGATCGTCGCGCTCGCGGTGGCCGGAGCGAGCCAGAACTTCCCGTTCGGAGGGACGAGCATTCTCATCATGGTTGGCGTCGGCCTGGACACCGTTAAGCAGATCGAGAGCCAGTTGCAGCAGCGTAATTACGAAGGCTTCCTGCGGTAGTGCGTCTCGTTCTCGTCGGGCCCCCCGGAGCGGGTAAGGGGACACAGGCCCAGTACATCGCCTCAAACCTGTCCATCCCGAAGATCTCGACAGGTGACATCTTCCGTGCCAACGTCTCCGGGGGCACGGAGCTCGGCAAGCTCGCCAAGACGTACATGGACCGCGGCGACCTGGTGCCCGACGAGGTCACCATCGCCATGGTCCGTGACCGGCTCTCCGAGGACGACGCGCAGGACGGCTTCCTGCTCGACGGCTTCCCGAGGAACGTGGCACAGGCCGAGATCCTGCGCGACATGCTGAAGGACTGGGGTCAGGCGCTCGACCTGGTGCTGGAGCTCGTGGTCGACGACGACGAGGTGGTCAGGCGGCTGGCCGGGCGGCGTACGTGCAGCCAGTGCGGCCGCATCTGGCACGTGGAGTTCGACGACAAGAAGGACGACAAGTGCGACGCCTGTGGCGGCGCGCTGTTCCAGCGTGACGACGACAAAGAGGAGACCGTCAGGCACCGCCTGGAGGTCTACCAGCAGCAGACGGCGCCGCTGGTGTCCTACTACGCCGACGAGGACGTGCTCGTGGGGGTCGACGCGACCGGGCCGGTCGAGGAGGTCACCCAGCGAGCCATGGAGGCGATCCGCCCTTTCATGGGGTAGGTCAACCTATGCGGACTGCGAGGGGGGACGGAGGGTCCGTGCCACCTCGCCCC
>NZ_JAHKRL010000327.1 GCF_019396405.1 Nonomuraea rhizosphaerae
CGGTCAGGGGCCTTTCTCGCGCTCGGACGGCTCAGCGCCGGCCTTGTCCCAGACGCCGCCGGCTTTGTCTCAGGCGCTGGTTCTGTCTCAGGCGCCGGCCTCGTCGAAAGTGATCACCATGTATCGGCCGTTGGCGTAGCTCACCACGCGTCGCCCGAGCATTTCACTCACCCGGCTGGTCACCGCCTGGAACAGCTCCACCGACTCGGCGTCGTCGGCGCTCACCCTGAACCGCCCGTTGGCGGTGAGCTGCTGGGCGACCAGATCGGCGAAGTTCGCCACTCCCCGGGCCTTCTCGTCCGCGCTGAGCGGCGTGCGCCGGTGTGCGGGCTGCGTGCTGAAAGGGTTGGTCATCACCGATCTCCTGGCGATCGTCATCGAATGGCCCCGGCGGAGCGGAAAACAGGATCGCAGCCCCGTTTTCAGTTGGGCAACTCCAGCACCCGCGCATGAAGGATGGAGCGCTGGTGCAGGGCCGCGCGGAGCGCGCGGTGCAGCCCGTCCTCCAGATACATCTCGCCCTGCCACTGCACCACGTGCGGAAAAAGATCACCGTAGAACGTGGAGTCGGCGGCGAGCAGAGAATGCAGGTCCAGCATGGCTTTCGTGGTGATCAACGAGTCGAGCCGGACCTGCCGCGGCGGGATCTGCGCCCACTCTCTATGGGTCAGACCATGGTCGGGATAAGGGCGTCCGTCGCCGACAAGCTTGAAGATCACCCCAACGATTTTAGAAGAGAATCCGATTACTCGTGTTCTCGGGTGCGTTTACCGAAGATCGGCCTGCGCGCATTTGGCGGGGTCACCGGTCTGGTAACCGCGGGTCAGCGCGGCGACGCGTTGCTTCGAGCTGCCATGGGTGAACGAGTCGGGATCGACCCTGCCCTGGGTGCGCTGCTGGATCCGGTCGTCGCCGACGGCCGCCGCGGCGTCGAGCGCCTCGGCGATCTCCGCGTCCGTGAACGGCTTCTCGTAGAAGCCGGTGTCGACCGCGTGCTTGGCCCACACGCCGGCGTAGCAGTCGGCCTGCAACTCCGTTCCGACCGAGTTGCCCTCCTTGAGCGCGCCGAGCAGGTTCTGGACGTGGTGCCCGTACTCGTGGGCGATCACGTACGCCTGCGCGAACGGCCCGCCCTTGGCCCCGAACTGGCTCTGCAACTGGTCGAAGAAGCTCAGGTCCAGGTAGACGCGCTGGTCGCCGGGGCAGTAGAAGGGGCCGACCGCCGAGTCGGCCGCGCCGCAGGCGGTGCGCACGCTGCCGGAGTACAGGACGGTCTTGGCCACGCGATAGTCGCTGGCCTCCGACTTCCAGTAGTCCTGGATGCTGTTCACCACGCCGACGACCCGGCACTTCTCCGTCTGGTCGGCGTCCTTGCCGGTCCGGCACTGCTGTGACAGGTCCGAGGGGGAGCGTTGCACGGCGGGCTGCTGCTCGCCGCCACCGCCGCCCAGGTTGTTCACGACGAAGACGATGACCAGGACGATCAGGGTGACGATCCCGCCGCCGCCGACGACCATGCCGCCGGGGAAACCGCCGCCGCCGCCGCCTCCGCCGCCACTTCCGCCGACGTCCTCCACCTGTGAGGAGTCGAGGTTGACGTCATCCCTGAAGTCCATCGTTGAGGTCCCTTCTCGGGTGCTGCCGTCTGACAGCTTCCCGAAAGGCGGCCCACGATGCCACCGCCGGACGATCTCTCGATAATCTGTTGCTATGACGGGTGGTTTGTTGGGGATTGCACTGGTTTCGCTGGGGATGGTGCTCACGCCGGGGCCGAACATGATCTATCTGGTGTCCCGTTCCATCACCCAGGGCCGCCGTGCCGGGCTGACCTCGCTGGTGGGGGTGGCGCTCGGCTTCACGGTGTACCTGACCGCCACCTGCCTGGGGCTCACGGCGATCTTCGCGTACGTGCCCGCCGCCTACACCGCGCTCAAGATCGCCGGAGCCGCGTACCTGCTCTGGCTGGCCTGGAACGCCGTCAAGCCCGGCGGCACCTCGGCCTTCGAGCCGCGCGAGCTGGCCGTCGAGCCGCCGCGCAAGCTGTTCGCGATGGGACTGTTTACCTGCCTGCTGAACCCGAAGATCGCGATCCTCTACCTGTCGCTGCTGCCGCAGTTCATCGACCCGTCCATGGGGCACGTGCTGCTGCAGAGCCTCGCGCTCGGCTCGGTGCAGATCGCCATCGGGACGCTGGTCAACGGGCTGATCGCGGTGTCGGCCGGCACGCTGGCGGCCTTCCTGGCCCGCCGCCCGCTGTGGCTGCGGGTCCAGCGCTACCTGATGGGGACCGTGCTGGCCGGCATCGCCGTCCACCTCATCTCCGACCGCTCCAAGGCCCTCGCACCCGCCTGAACCGGGGCATGACGGGCCCGGCCGGACCCCCTGAACCCTGAGGGAGCCCGGCCGAGGTTCTGTCAGGCGAGGGCGGGCTCCTCCACCAGGACGACCCGGACGTCCGACGGCTCCGTGGCCCCGAGCGGTACGGCGAACACCGCCGTCCGTTCGTGGGCCGCGTACACCACGTACCGCAGGCCGTCCTCGTCCCACGTGTCCTGCACGTCCGACGTCAGCCGCGCCGACGCCGAGCAGTACGCGGGGCTGAGGTAGAGCAGCCGCAGCGACGCCTCCAAGGGGATCTCCCCTGGTGAGGGCACGGCCAGCGGCTGCCGCACCCGTACGAGGAACTGGCGCAGCGGCCGCAGCCAGTGGCGGTCCAGCTCGGCGGACAGCCCCAGCAGGACCACGACCTCCACCAGCGCGACCGCCACCGCCGGCGGCTCCTGGCCGGACCGGAGCGAGGCGACGCTCGCGGCCAGCAGCAGCCCGGCGCGGGCGAAGGAGCGCCAGTCGACTGGATGGGAGTGCGCGCCCAGGCAGCCGCACGAGGAGGCGGGCGCACTCACGTACGAATAGGTGAGATAGGCGACGAACCCGGTGAACAGCACAGCCGCTGCCACGCTCCCCACGGGCCGGACGGCCGGCGGCAGGATCGCGGCCGCGACCGCGAGCTCCACCAGGCCGACCAGCCGGAGCAGCGGGACCGCGCGCGCCTGGCCGGTCAGCCGGGCCAGCGCGGTACGCCCGGCCTGCGCGCGCATCCGCCGGGAGAGCAGTTTCATCAGGCCCGCCCACACGAGGAACAGGGCGATCACGTACGGCTGTGACGCGGCGATCCCTTGCATCTGCTGCTCCTGGTGCGTCGCTAGTGCGGGGAGAAGACGGTGGCGATGTCGACCTCGTTCGTGTCCGGCCGCCAGGCGCCCAGGATCTGCACGTGCTGGCTCACCCGCAGCATCGACAGGTCCCCTGAGGCCGGGGCGTCGGAGTGGACGGCGACCGACTTGCCCGCCACCACGTGGCAGAGGACCTCCTGACCGTTGTGGTCCAGGTGGATCTTGTCGCTGGTGATGTTCTTGATGTGGCCCTTGATGTTGACGATGTTGAGCCACACCGACTCGGCGGCGAGCACGCCGTCGGGCATCCGCACGCCCCGGGCGTACAGGCCGTCACCGGGCTTGGCCTGGTCGAACCCGACCGGCCCGAGCTTCCACAGGCTGGTGCCGTCCACGACCCTGATGTTGTGGAAGACCAGGTTCGAGCCCAGGACGAGCAGCGTGTTGTCCTTGATGGAGCGGATCCGGCCCTCGGCGAAGTTGGGGTCGGGGGCGCCCGGGTCGACCTCCTGCGCCCTGTCCGTGGCGAAGGCCGCCTCGGGGCCGAGCGAGCCCATCGCGGTCGCCGCGACGACGGTGGCGCCGCCGCCGAGCAGGGCGGACTTGAGCATCTGCCTTCTGCTGGTCATCGTCGCCTCCTCAGGCTGTGTCGATCTCGGCCGGTCGCAGCCCGGTGGACAGGCTGGCGATCGCGCTGTAGGCGGCGGGGGTGAGGTCGATCAGCCGGTTGCTGGCGCAGGTGGAGCCGCAGCAGCTCTGCTCGCCGCAGAACAGGTCCGTCTGCGGGCCGCAGTCGGCGATCGAGGTGACGACACTCGCGCCGCTGCACAGGGCGGTGGTCCTGTGCCGGAACCCGCACGTCCTGCGGGACAGGCTCACCCCGCAGCGGTCGGGACGGGTGATGTCCCAGCAGGCGTTGGAGGTGTTGGGCCAGGCGTGCTGGAGACTGCCCGAGTTACAGGTGCCACAGGCTCCCTTGCCGGTGGTGCTGCACGGTCCCCAGGCTGTGCCGCAGCAGAACCAGGAGACCTCTCCTCGGACGGCGGCGTACAGGTCGGCGGGGGGTTCGGTGGGCTGGCGACGCACCATGCGCGTCCTCCTTGGGGGTTGGTGGTGTGGGGGGTCCCCGTTGGTGGCAGCGGTACTGAAGCTTTCCGACTCCGTCTATGCATAACATGTAAGAATTTTTCGTCAATGCCCAATTTGACGAACGCTGTCAGAACGGCGTGCAGCCCCTGTACGACCTGTCTGCTCGTGCGTCCCCTGAGTCCCGGGGCCGCTGGGCGGTGGCGTCGGCGCGGCAGGCGTCCGGGCCGCTTGTTCGCGCACTGCGGGCTGCGTAGCATTCGCTCGTGATCGCGGATTTAGCGTTCCTCGGCGTGATATTCGCTGTTCCCCTGGCCCTGGCGGGCAGCTCGGTGGGTTTCGCGTCGGCGTCCGCGCGGCGTGCTCATCGGAGATCACGGCTGTTGCTGCTCTGTGGGGCGGCTCTGGCGGTCGTCGGCTTTTCGGTGATGGCACTCATCGCTTGGTCCACGCACGAAGACCAGCACTATGACGACTCCGGCTCGGCGCTGATGTTGATGACGGCCATCATCGCGGCATCGCTGTTTCTCGCCGGTTCGGGGTCGTTCGTCGCGGGGCTGCTCGAGCTGCTGCGGAAGGGCACCGCGCGGCTGTCGCCGACGATCCGGCTGGCCGCCCGTGACGTGGCCCGTAACGGCGGACGTACGGCTCCGCCGATCGCGGTCACTATGGTGACGACGGCTCTCGCGGTGACACTGCTGGTCCTGGCCGCCGCCAGGACGGCACAGGACAGGGCCGGGTACTCCCCGCAGGCTCGCCCGGGCGCTTTGGTGGCGGACGTCTGGTTGGAGGACGTGGCCGGGACACGGGCCGCCATTCAGCGGGAGTTGCCCGGGGTGCCCATCGCCGAGCGATACTCCACGACCCACAAGGGGCACTTCAGCCTGGACGTCGAGGAGGTCGACCTACCGGACGTGGAGAGCGTTGCTCCGCCTGGGTTCATCGGGGATCAGGCGGCCCTGCGCTATCTCACCGGAAATCCGGCCACGCCTTTTGACGAGGGCACGGCCGTGGTGATCACGCCCCAGGACATACAAGCCGACACGGTGACGCTCTCCTACTCCTTGTCCTTCGACGACGACATGAAGGACCTGTCCGCCAAATCCATCCCCGCGATCGCCGTCAGATCCGCCGACCCGCACATCAACGAAGTCTTCATCCCGGTGAAGGTCATCCAGGACCTGAACCTTCGCCCGGAGCCGGACAAGCTGATCGTCGACCCCTCCGTCCATCGAACGACGCGGGCCGAGCAGCATCGCATCAACCAGCGCCTGGACGACGGAGAGACCACCTACGTCGAGCGAGGGTTCCAGGAGCCGGCCGGGTGGATGGCTGTGGTCGCGGCGATGATCGTCATGGCGCTCGGCGGCGCGCTGGTCGCGGGCGGCCGGGCGGGCGCCGGTAGCCGGTCGAGACAGGTGCTGCTGCGGCGCGCCGGTAAGGACTCGGCGCTGACCCTGCGGATGTTCGCCGCGAGTCGCGCGGGCGTGAGCATGTTCTGCGGAACTGCGTTCGGAGCGGCGGCCGGCTGTGTCATGGGGTGGCTCCTGGCGTGGCCGTTCACCGCCTCGTCCGGCTGGGACGAGATGCCGCGCGTGTCCTTCGAGACCCCGTGGTGGGCGGTCGCCGCTCTGGTCGCCGGGCTGCCGGTGCTGGCCGGGATCATCGCGGCGGTGCCCAAGCCGCCGCCGGTGTCCGTGAAGTCCTGAGAGCGGGACCGCTCATATCCAGAGGTACAGGCCGTGACCGGCGCTCACGATCGGGGCCAGCCAGCCGAAGAACTCCTCCACCCATGGGTCACGCGGAGGTTCCTCGGCGGGTGGTGACGGGCGCGGGTGCCGCTTGAAGGCGCCCGGCACCGTGCGGCTGAACTCGCGCGCGGCCCGCTCAAGCAGCGCCCTGTGCCGGGCCACCGCCTCGCGGCGCTCCCGCTGGCCGGGCGTCGCCCTGTCGTCACCGGCGGCGCGCGGCGGCGGCCCGGGGGCGGGCACAGCGGGCGGGGGCGGCAGGGTGAGCACGCGGTGACGGGCCTCGGCGAAGGCGGGCCCGCGGGTCCAGGCGTTCGTGCGGTTCTCGGTGGTCCGGGCCGTCGCCAGGAGATCGGCCTGGGTCTCGGCGAGCAGGCGGCTCGTGTCCCACGTACGCAGCCGGTCGCGGTAGTGGCGGAACTCGCCGGCGGTCGTCTCGGCGTACCAGTGCCGCCATCTGGCCGACCACTCCGCCAGCTCGTCAGGCAGAAGCGTCGCCCAGGCCGCCTGCCGCCACTCGGGCGGAAAGAGGGGGTTGGCGCCGATGACGTGGACCCGGTGGGGGTTGTCCAGATCGAGGACCAGCAGTGAACGCAGGCGCTCGTCGATGCCCCGCCACCGCGCGAGGGCTGTGTCGTGATCGGCTTCCTCCGGCGGACCGGCCTCTTCTGTGAGGTCAGGCTTGTCAGGCGCGGACGTGTGGCCGAGTGCGTGGGCCAGGCGGGTGTGGGCGCGGGTCAGGCGTACCAGCTCGCCGAGCTCCCTCCGCGCCACGTCGCGTACGGCGGCGGGCGCCCAGTCCGTACCCACGGCCCGTGATCGTAGCGCGGGCGAGGCGGACGGCGGGCCGGAGCGCTTCGCCGGACCCGCACGAACGCCCTTTCAGAAGCGGTTGTCCTCGGCGGCGAGTTTCCACTTGGCGGCCTGGACGGTGAAGGTGTCCAGGACGCGCATGCCGGCGTTGGCGCGCCGCCAGCGGTAGCCGCTCCGGCGGACGATCAAGCCGTGGTGGTACTTGTTCTCCCGGTAGCTCAGGAGGTCGAGGTGGTCGGCCCGGTCCCACACCAGCACCTGGGGGATCTCGTCGAGCGGGACCTGGATGGCGGTCCCGGTGGACCTGCCGGCGGCCAGGTCCCAGAACCGGATGTGGGCGGGACTGTCGCGCGTGTCGATGTAGGCGACGACGGCCCCGCCCATGCGCAGCGCACCGGCCTGCGTGCCGCGATGCACCACGGTCCAGGTCCGCGTGGAGTAGACCTCGATGTTGCCGGGGCCACGGACGACCAGCACGTACGCGTTGTCGGGACTGAAGGACAGCTTCCCGTACCGTCCGGAAGGGATCGTATGGGTCTGCCCGGAAACGGAGTCCACGATCTGGTACGAGGGGTTCTGGCGCGTCGGATCACATTCGACCAGGAAGCGGCCTGCGGGGGAGAGCAGGCAGAAGGCGCCCCCGCTCAAGAACTTCCCAGGTACGGCACGGACCTTGCCGGTGGTGAGGTCACGGACGACCCAGGCGCCGTCGGGCTTGCGGTAGTAGCCCACCTGGCTGCCGTGCGGCGTCAGGACGGGCCAGCGGGGAGGGTTGGTGAGCAGCACGTCCGCCAGGGTGACGACCCGGCCGTCCCGCAGCCGTAGCCGCCAGGGGACGGCCACCTTCTCGTCAGGGTGCGTGCCCCTCGGGGAACTGTCCATGACGTAGCGGGCGAAGACCTTTCGCGCGCCGGCCGTGTCCGCCACGCCCGGCGCCGGCTGCACCTGTGTGATCATCAGAACCGCCACCGTGATCGTTCTGATGATCCATCGTGAACCCGGCGCCATCACGCCCCCTCAGGCCGACCGACGGTAAGCCCGAATTATCACCCTGAGCCGGTACGGTCAGCAGCAGATCTTCGAGGTTTCGGCTGACTTGTCCGGTGAGGCACAGCAGGCCGAGTCGGCCTCCTTGGCCAGGGTGTCGGCGTCGCCCTTGACCACGTACACCTCCCAGGGCTCGTCGCCGGGGCCGTGCACCCACACCTTGTCCTGGAGCGCGTAGCAGCAGGAGGTGTCGTTCTCCTCGAAGGTGGCCAGCCCGGCGTCCTTGAGCCGCTGGGTGGCGGCGCTGACCTGGGCGGTGTCCTCGACCTCGACGCCGAGGTGGTCCATGCGGGTCGGCTCGCCGTCCTCGCCCTCGATGAGCACGAGCTTGAGCGGGGGCTCGGCGATGGCGAAGTTGGCGTAACCGGGGCGCAGCTTGGCCGGTTCGGCGCCGAACAGCTTGGAGTAGAAGGTGATCGAGCCTTCCAGGTCGGCGACGCGGAGGGCGAGCTGGACACGGGACATGACGATCTCCCAACAGGTTGTTTCGATGGACGTCTAAGCAGCTCCGAGTTTGCGCTTCTGCTTAGGAATCTGTCAAATTAGAGATATGTCGAAGCAGGAGTTGCCGGTGTTCGCGTCCGGGTGCTGCGCGCCGCTGGTCGCCGAGCCGATCGCCGAGGACGAGGCCGCCGAGGTGGCGCGCGTGTTCAAGGCGCTGGGCGACCCGATCCGGTTGCGCCTGCTGTCGCTGATCGGCGCCCACGAGAGCGGGCGCGCCGCCGGTGAGGGGGTGTGCGTGTGCGAGCTGACCGGCGCCTTCACGGTCACCGCGCCGACGATCTCGCACCACCTGAAGGTGCTGCGGGAGGCCGGTCTGCTCGATCACGAGCGGCGCGGCACCTGGGTGTACTACTGGATCGTCCCGGCCACCCTCAAGCGCCTGACCGGCGTGCTGGCCCTGCCCGAGGCGCTGGCGGCGGACACGCGGTGAGGCGAGCGTCAACGCGAACCCGGCCGAGTGCCGGGCCGGATCGCCGTGGCGTCGGGATGACGCCCTGCCGGATCTCGGCGACAGCGCCACCGGGCCGGGTGATCATGTCTACGCTGACGGCGTGACATTGGTGTGGGTGACAGGCGTATCGGGGGCCGGCAAGTCCACGGTCTGCGGGGAGTTACGAGCGCGCGGCCACGTCGCCCTCGACGCCGACAATGACGGCTTCAGCCGCTGGGTCGGCCGGACCGAGGGCGAGATCGTGGTGGATCCTCCGGATCCGGTTCCCGAGGGCTGGCTCGACCGGTACGGGTGGGCGATCGTCCGCGAACGTGTGGAGGCTCTTGCCGAGAAGTCTCGTTCCCGGATCGCGTTCCTGTGCGGGTCGGTGGAGAACGAGGAGGACGTCCGCGACCTTTTCGACCTCGTCGTGTGCCTGGTGATCGACGAGGACACCCTCCGCCACCGGCTCGCGACCCGCACGACGAACACCTTCGGCCGTCATCCCGAAGAGCTCGCGGCGGCCCTGAAGTGGAACCCTCGGATGCGAGCGATCTACGAGAGCCGCGGCGCGATGGTCATCGACGCGTCCGCGCCGGTCAACGAGGTGGTGGACACCGTGATCGCCGCGGCGCGGGAGCTGACAGGATCTCCTGAGACCGGAAAGCCAGAAGGGGTGTGCCGTGATCACGGCACACCCCTTCTGGACTGGCGGAGGATAGGAGATTTGAACTCCTGAAGGGTTGCCCCTT
>NZ_JAHKRL010000328.1 GCF_019396405.1 Nonomuraea rhizosphaerae
CCCCGCCGCGACGCGGCGGGGGCGCTACGCCGGCACCTGCTCCCGCAGCGTCTCCGGCACGTAGTCGTGCCGCATGCCCATGTCCCCCAGCCACTTGCGCAGGCCGGGGACGGCCGCCGGGCTGGCCGCGACCTGGGCGGCGTACTCCGACAGCGCCACCTCCTCGCCGTCGTCGAACAGCAGCCGCGCCGGTCCCGACCACGACAGCGTCCAGCGGGCCTGCCCGAGCTGGATCAGCACCGCCTCCAGCGCCTGCCCGAGCACCCCGGACAGCATCGTCTCCGACGGGTTCCAGCCCAGCTCGCGCAGCTTCTCCTCCAGCTCGGGCCGCCGGCCGCGGGCGATGGCCTCGAAGGCCGCGTCGAGGTAGGGCCTGGCGGCGCCGAGCACCCGCTGCCCGGCCAGCGCCAGGTCGTTGAGCGCCTCGGCGTTGCGCACCGCGTACATGCCGTCGGAGACCAGCTCCTCCCACGACACGGGCCGCAGCCCGGTCAGCGCCTCCGGCGTCCACATCGCGTGCTCGACCGCCTGCACCGCCATGTTCGGCTCGTGCAGCAGCGTGAGGGCCGGACTCGGGTCGGGCACGTGCTGCGGCTCCGGCAGCAGCTCCAGGGCGGCCAGCCGCTCCTCCAGGCTCGGGTGCGAGTCGTAAGGGGAGGTCTCGCGCGGCTCCTCGCCGATCCTGGCGATCTCCGCCTGCCGGGCCGAGTCGCTCATCAGCGCGTGGAACCCGCCGAACACGGCCGCCGGCCGGTTGCCGCCCGCGCCGGTCATCGACAGGTAGTTGGCGGCGTACAGGTCCCAGGCGGTCGCGGTGCCGTGGATCTTGCGCAGCGCCTCGGCCATCGCCTGCCGGCCGCCGATGGCCACCGCGAACCGGTCGGCCTCCAGCTCCTGCTGCCGCGACACCTTCTGGGAGACCAGCATGTAGAGCTTGGCGTACCCCCTGAACAGCTTCTGGAAGAACGGATGGTTGGACAGCCCCTGGACGGTCGCGGCCAGCGACACCCGGCCCCGGTAGACCGGAGCGCCCAGGCGGGTGTGCGCGCCGCTGTAGTGGCCCAGCTCGTGGCCGAGCACCGCCCGCATCTCGTCCACCGTCAGCGCCTGGAGCAGGGGCAGGCCGATGTACATGCGCCGCCTGGTGGCCTTCATCCCGAGGAACTTCGTCTCCTCCGCCACCGCCGCGTTGACCTCCGGCACCAGGCGGATCTCGTCCGGCGGCGCGGTGCGCACGCGCCGGGACAGGTCCTCGACCACCTCCCAGAGCGTGGGCTCGTACTCGCGCGTCACCTCCACGCCCGGCTGCTCGCCGTCGCCGCGACGGCTGACCATGTAGAGGGCCCGGACGAGCGCGCCGGCCGCCAGGGTCAGCACCACCGCCGCCTTGAGCGTGTTGGCGTGGAAGTCGACCAGCAGCAGCACGTCGAAGAAGACGGCCGCGGCCACGATCAGGCCGACCAGCACGTAGAAGCCGGCGAGCAGGACGAAGGCCAGCACGGCCCGGAACGCTGTGGTCATGGGGGAGGGCTCCCGGGGAAGGGGGTTCTCGCGGCTTGACATTAGCGGAGACGGGAAACTGGATAAAATCACAGCTCCTATGCCCTACTACGATGACCACGATCAGGCACGATGGGTGCCGGAGCCGCCGGGCAACCCCGAGCGCGGCCCCTTCGAGCGCGACCGCGCCCGCGTCCTGCACAGTTCGGCGTTGCGCAGGCTCGCCGCCAAGACGCAGGTCGTCGGCCCCGGCGAGACCCTCGGCCTCGGCCAGCACATCCCGCGCACCCGGCTCACCCACTCGCTCGAATGCGCCCAGGTCGGCAGGGAGATGGGCGCCACGCTCGGGGTGGACCCCGACCTCGTGGAGACCGCCTGCCTGGCCCACGACCTGGGGCACCCGCCGTTCGGGCACAACGGGGAGGTGGCGCTCAACCAGCTCTCCACCTCGTGCGGCGGCTTCGAGGGCAACGCGCAGAGCCTGCGCCTGCTCACCCGCCTTGAGGCCAAGGTGCTCACCCGCGACGGCCGCAGCGCCGGCCTGAACCTCACCAGGGCCGCGCTCGACGCCTCCATCAAGTATCCGTGGACCTGCGACAGGTCCCCGAAGTTCGGCGTGTACGACGACGACCTGCCGGTCTTCAAGTGGATCAGGGAGAGCGCGCCGGACGGCCTGGTCAGCTTCGAGGCGCAGATCATGGACTGGGCCGACGACGTCGCCTACTCCGTCCACGACCTGGAGGACGCGCTGCACTCCGGCCACGTCACGCCCGAGGCGCTGCGGTCGGCCGGGGAGCGCCGCGCCGTCTGCGAGATCGCCCGCAGGTGGTACGCCCCCGACGCCGGCCTCGACGAGCTCGAAGCCGTCTTCGACAGGCTGATCACCATCCCGCTCTGGCCGCGCCGCTTCGAGGCCACCCTCGCCGACCTGGCCGGGCTCAAGGCGCTGACGAGCGGCCTCATCGGGCGTTTCTGCCAGTCCGCCCAGACCGCCACCAAGGACGCCTACGGCCCCCGTCACCGCTCCGAGCTCGTCGTGCCCCGCACCACCCTCCTGGAGTGCGCGCTGCTCAAGGGCATCACCGCCCACTACGTCATGACCACCGAGGACCACAACGCCAACCAGGCCAGGCAGCGCGACCTCATCACCGAGCTGGCCTCCCTCATCACGCTCGGCGCGCCGGCCACGCTGGAGCCCGCCTTCCGGCCCTCGTTCCTCGGCGCCGCCGACGACGCCGGCCGCGTCCGGGTGGTGATCGACCAGATCGCCTCGCTCACGGACACGTCCGCCATCGCCTGGCACAGACGCCTTTCCCGGTGACCTCCTTTCCCGATGCCCCCCGGGGGCGGATACTTCGCCCATGGCCACATATGTGATCGTCGGCGCCGGCCTCGCGGGGGCCAAGGCGGCGCAGACGTTGCGGGAGGAAGGCTCCGACGACGAGATCATCCTCATCGGCGCGGAGACCGAACGCCCCTACGAACGACCGCCTCTCTCCAAGGAGTACCTGCTCGGCAAGAAGGAGCGGGAGAAGATCTTCGTCCACGGCGCCACCTGGTACGCCGACAACAACATCGACCTGCGGACCGGCCTGCGCGCCACGGGCCTCGACCTCGACCGGCACGTGGTCAGGCTCGCCGACGGCTCGCGGCAGCCGTACCACAAACTCCTCATCGCCACCGGCGCCACACCCCGGCGCCTGCCGGGCCCCGCCCTCTACCTGCGCAACGTCGAGGACAGCGAGGCGCTCAAGGCCCGCATCGCCGAGGGCGGGCGGGTGATCGTCGTCGGCGCGGGCTGGATCGGCCTGGAGACCGCCGCGGCGGCCCGCAAGGCCGGCTGCGACGTCACGGTCGTCGAGCCCGAGCCCACGCCCCTCTACCAGCCCCTCGGGCCCGAGCTGGGCGAGGTCTTCGCGGCCCTGCACCGCCACCACGGCGTGGACCTGCGCCTGGGCACCGGCGCGGCGGAGATCACCGAGACCGGCGTACGGCTCAGCTCGGGCGAACGCCTCACCGCCGACCTCGTCGTCGTCGGCATCGGCGCGGCCCCCGAGATCGGCCTTGCCGCCGACGCCGGGCTCGACGTCGGCTCCGGCATCCTCACCGACGCCTCCCTGCGCACCTCCCACCCCGACGTGTACGCCGCCGGCGACGTCGCCGAGGCCTTCCACCCCCTGTACGGCAGGCGCGTACGGGTCGAGCACTGGGCCAACGCGCTCAACAGCGGCCCCGTCGCGGCCAGGGCCATGCTCGGCCAGGACGTCGCCTACGACCGGATCCCGTACTTCTACACCGACCAGTACGACCTCGGGATGGAGTTCTCCGGCGACATCCAGGGCTACGACGAGATCGTCTACCGGGGGTCGGTGCCGGACCGGGAGTTCGTCGCGTACTGGCTGCGGGAGGGCAAGGTGGTGGCCGGCATGAACGTCAACGTGTGGGACGTCGTCAGCGAGATCCAGCAGCTCATCCGCTCGGGCGTCACCGTCGACCCGAAGGAGCTCGCCACCGACCGCTGACGCCACCGACCGCCCCCGCCTGCGTCCGACCGCCTCCGGCCCAGGACCGCCGGCTCACGCGGAGCCGGCCGCCGATCTGAGGCGGGGGTCTACGACGAGGTGATGATGATCGGCGTCTGCGTCGGCTGCGGGTTGCTCTTCTTCTTTTTCTTCTTCTTGGTGGTGGTGGGCGTCGGATTCGGCGCCACCTGCCTCGACGAGCACTGGACGGTGCACGGCGGCGTCTCGCCCAGCTTCTCGCGCGTCTTCAGCGTCTCTTCCTTGGGCGAGAGCGTCTTGTTGCCCTTCCGCCAGGCGTCGAGGTAGTCCCAGGGCTTGACCATGCCCCTGCGCACCCACCAGTACGTGGGGGCCGTCTTCCAGGAGATCGCGAAGTACAGGTTCGAGCCCGTGTCGCGGGCGTTGCCCGAGTTGCCGACCTTGCCGAGCGTCTTGCCGGCGTTCACCTTCAGGCCGGGCTTGACGTCGTCGGCGATGCTGTCGAGGTGCCCGCCCAGGTAGCGGACGCCGTCGTCGCCGATGATCGTGACGAACAGGCCCTCGCGGTGGGCGCCCACGTCGGTCGCCGGCGACCAGTTGTTGACCCGGTTGACCTCGTCGATCACGCCGTCCACGGGCGCCACGAACGCGCACCCCTTGGCCGCCCAGATCGTCGTCTTCGGCAGGACGAGCAGCTTGCGCTGGTAGGTCGTCTTGCAGTCGCGCACCGGGAAGGCGTAGGTGTACTTGGACAGCTTGGGCGGCGGGATCTTCGTCGGGTCCTCGCCCGACGGCGCCGTCTCCGACGACTGCTGCTCGATGGTCGCCGTCGGCTGCGGTATGGTCGCCGTCACCGACGGGCTGCCCGTCACCGGAGGTGTGCTGGGCGTCTCAGCGCTGACCCCGGCCACGCCGGTGGCCTCCGCGCACGCGGCCGTCGTCAGTACGGCACACGCCAAGAGCGCCCATCGTCCGAGATGCCCCGCTCGCATGATCTCCATCCGTGTCGCCGTCTTAACCGCAAACCTTTACCTTTGTAGCCGACGCGGCAAGCTGTGATGACGACTTTCGTCCTATCGGGACCCGACAGTGACATCCCCATATCGCAAGGTCACCGACACATCACTGCCAGCGAGGGAGCGCCGCGGCGGCAGAGGGCGGACGAGCTCGTCTCACGGAGTGAGGTCGTCAACTGCGCGAGGGAGCGTAGTGGCGGTCCGGTTGTCGTAGGGCGGGAATAGACTCGGCGGCGTGGCTGGCCGGATCCGTGACGTTGACATCGCGCTCGTACGCGAGCGATCTCCCATCGCCGAGGTGATCGGCGAGCACATCCAATTGCGCAACGCGGGGGGCGGCAACCTCAAGGGGTTGTGCCCGTTCCACGATGAGAAGAGCCCTTCCTTCAACGTCACCCCCGAGCGCGGCATGTACTTCTGCTTCGGCTGCTCCGAGGGCGGCGACGTGATCACGTTCGTCGAGAAGATCGAGCATCTGTCGTTCGGCGAGGCCGTCGAGCGGCTGGCGCAGCGGGCCGGGATCCAGCTCCAGTACGAGCAGGGCGGCTACGTGCCGAGGCGCGACCACGGCGAGCGGGCGCGGCTGATCGAGGCGCACCGGGCCGCCGCCGAGTTCTACGCCGAGAAGCTGCTCACCCCCGACGCGGCCCCGGGGCGGCGCTTCCTGTCGGAGCGGGGGTTCGAGCGGGCGGACGCCGAGACGTTCGGGGTGGGCTACGCGCCGAACGAGTGGGAGGCGCTGGCGCGGCATCTCATGGGACGCGGGTTCACCGCCGAGGAGATCGTCAAGGGCGGCCTGGCCAAGGAGGGGCGGCGCGGGCCGATGGACCGCTTCCGCGGGCGGCTGATCTGGCCGATCCGCGACGCGACGGGCGACGTGATCGGGTTCGGGGCGCGCAAGCTGCTCGACTCCGACGACGGCCCCAAATACCTCAACACCCCCGACTCGCCGCTGTACAAGAAGAGCCAGGTGCTCTACGGCATCGACCTGGCCAAGCGGGAGATCTCCAAGCGCTCGCAGGCGGTGATCGTCGAGGGCTACACCGACGTCATGTCGTGCCATCTGGCCGGGGTGCCGACGGCGGTGGCGACGTGCGGCACGTCGTTCGGCGAGGAGCACATCAAGATCCTGCGGCGCTTCCTGCTCGACCAGGCCGAGTTCCGCGGCGAGGTGATCTTCACCTTCGACGGTGACGCGGCCGGGCAGAAGGCGGCGCTGCGGGCGTTCGCCGACGAGCAGAAGTTCGTCACGCAGACGTACGTAGCCGTGCAGCCCGACGGGCTCGACCCGTGCGACCTGCGCGTCAAGCAGGGCGACGCGGCGGTGCGCGACCTGATCGCCAGCCGCGAGCCGCTGTTCCAGTTCGCGATCCGCAGCACGATCAGCCGCTACGACCTGCGCAGCAACGAGGGCAAGATCGCGGCGCTCGACGCGGCGGCGCCGATCGTGGCCGGGATCAAGGACGTCGGGCTGCGCAAGCGCTACGCGATCGACCTCGACCGGTGGCTCGGGTTCATGGACGAGCGGTTCGTCATGCAGCGCATCGCCGAGACGGGCGCGGCGCAGCAGGGCCGGCCGCGGCGCGCGCCCAAGGCCGCGCCCCTCGACCCGCACGTACGGGTGGAGGGCGAGCTGCTCAAGCTGGCCGTGCAGCGGCCCGCGCTGCTCGGGCCCCGCTTCGACGCGCTCGACCCGCAGGCGTTCACCGCCCCCGACCACGTGACGCTGCACCAGGTGATCACCGCGGCCGGCGGCACCGCGGCGGCGGGGCACGGCGGCCGGGAGTGGGTCGACCGGCTGCTGGAGCAAGCCCACGACGACGCGGCCCGCAGCCTGGTGACCCGGTTCGCGGTCGAGGCCATCCAGGCCGACTCGCACGTCGAGGAGCGCTACGGGGCGGCCATGCTGGCGGCGATCGAGGCCATCGCGGTCGACCGGGCCATCGCGCAGGTCAAGTCCCGCATCCAGCGGCTCAACCCGGTGGACGAGCAGCAGGAGTACAACCGGCTGTTCGGCGAGCTGGTCGGGCTGGAGCAGCAGCGCCGGGTGCTCCGCGACCGCGCCGCCGGAAGCTGACTCCCTGCGGCGCCCTCCTGCGGCGCCTCGTGTGCCGCCCTCGTGTGCCGCCCTCGTGTGCCGCTCTTGTGTGGCGGCGTAGGCGAGGGCGGCGGGCGCGATGGGCAGGGGACCGTATCGCTTCGGAGGGTGAACGCGAATGGGCGGTGTAACGGCTCGCGCGAGAGTTGCCCGCCGCGATTCGACAACTTCCCGTCAGACGGAGTGCGGCACTGGCGGAATCCTTCAGCGCCCGCCCGCGAAAGAGGCGTCCGGGCAGGCTGCGCCGTGCGCACCGCCACGACCTGGTCCGGGACGCGCCTTACTCGACCGCGTAATTGACTTTACTTTCCTGATCAAACTCGGGCTAAACCTTAAAGGGATCTCAATTTGGTAAGGGCGGTCGCCTTACCTTCGGTGACAAAAATGGGTCTGCCATTTTATGGAACCAATACTGCAGACTGTGTCCCGTGGGTGCATCGGTGCTGCCAAGTGGGCCGCCATCGGTAGATCAGGTGGCGGACCTCGTCGCGAAGGGAAGGGAGCGCGGAAGCGTAACCGTCGATGACGTCGCAGCCGCGCTTGACCGCTCAGAGTTGCCGTCCGACGCGCTGGAACGCGTCGTGCGGATGCTCGCCGAGAACGGTGTGGAGGTCCTTGAGCCCCAGGGCGAGGAAGAGACCACCCGCGCCGACGAGGAAGACGTAGGCAAGCGGGCGCCGACCAGCGATCTTGTCCGTATCTACCTGCGGGAGATCGGCCGGGTGCCGTTGCTGACAGCCGAGGAGGAGGTGGAGCTCGCCAAGTCGATCGAAGCCGGCTTGTTCGCTGAGGACAAACTGGCAAGCGGTGTCTCGCGTCTGGCATTCCCCGAGTTCAGGGAGCTCGTCTGGCAGGGGACGCGCGCGAAACAGCGGCTCATCGAGGCCAACCTCAGGCTCGTGGTGTCGATCGCCAAGCGGTACGTGGGCCGCGGGATGCTGTTCCTCGACCTCATCCAGGAAGGCAATCTCGGGCTCATTCGCGCGGTCGAGAAGTTCGACTACACGAAGGGCTACAAGTTCTCCACCTACGCCACGTGGTGGATCCGTCAGGCGATCACCAGGGCGATAGCCGACCAGGCGCGCACCATTCGCATTCCGGTGCACATGGTGGAGACGATCAACAAACTCGTCCGCGTGCAACGGCAACTCCATCAGGATCTCGGCCGGGAGCCGATTCCCGAGGAGATCGCCAAGGAGATGGACCTGCCGGTGGATCGCGTGGTGGAGATCCAGCGGATCGCGCAGGAGCCGGTGTCGCTCCAGTCGCCGATCGGCGAGGAGGACTCCGACCTCGGCGACTTCATCGAGGACGCCGACGCGGTCGTGCCCATGGAGGCGGCGGCCTTCATCATGCTGCAGGACCAGCTCGACGACATCCTGGCGACGCTGTCGGACCGCGAGCAGCGCATCATCCAGCTCCGCTTCGGCCTGGCCGACGGGCATCCGCGCACGCTGGAGGAGGTGGGCAGGGAGTTCGGCGTCACCAGGGAGCGGATCAGGCAGATCGAGTCGAAGACGCTGGCCAAGCTCCGCCACCCGACACGCGCGCAGATGCTGCGGGATTACCTCGACTAGCGGCTCAGGTTTCGCCGTCATTACGGCGCGACCCCGCGCAGAGACGGACAGCGGGCCCGGGAGACTC
>NZ_JAHKRL010000035.1 GCF_019396405.1 Nonomuraea rhizosphaerae
GACCGCGCCGGCGGCCCGCCGCCGCAGCGCCGCGGCCAGGGCGAACAGCAGCACCGAGATCCCCGCCGCGTACGGGGTGAACGCCACCACCTGGATCCACGGCCACAACGGCTCGTAAGGGGCGTATCGCAAGGCCGCCCACACCGTGAACGGCACGATCAGCAGCCACAGCAGAACGCTCACGAGGATTCGCACGCCCATGTATCACCACTGATGACCACATAAGTTCACGCATGAGATGGTGTGCTCCATGCACGACGCGCAAGCCCGGAACGCGGCGACCGAGGACGCGGAGACCAGGGTCCTGAACGCCATCGACGACGCCGAGGCCGTGAGCCTGCTGGCCGACCTGGTCAGGGTGCCCAGCGTGACGGGCACCGACGCCGAGTCCGAGCTGCAGCACCGCCTGGCCCGCCACCTCACCGAGGCGGACCTGGACGTGGACGTCTGGCGGCTCGACCTGGAGGACCTGGCCCGCCGCGAGGGCTTCCCCGGTATGGAGGCGCCCAGGTCGGAGGGCTACGGCGTGGTGGCCGTGACCGCCGGCGAAGGCGTCCCGGCGCTCGCGCTCCAGGGCCACGCCGACGTCGTGCCCATCGGCGACCCGGCCCGGTGGGCGGGCAGTGACCCGTTCGGCGCCCGGATCGAGGGCGACACGCTGCACGGCCGCGGCGCCTGCGACATGAAGGCCGGCCTGGCCGCCAACCTCGCCGTCGTGCGCGCCATCAGGAGATCAGGGGTGCGGCTGGCCAGGCCGCTGGCCGTGCACTGCGTCATCAGCGAGGAGGACGGCGGGCTCGGCGCGTTCGCCACGCTGGCCAGGGGGCACACGGCCGACGCGGCGGTGATCACCGAGCCGACGAGCGGCGCGGTCATCACGGCCGCCGCGGGCGCGCTGACGTTCCGGCTGGAGGTCGAGGGCCGCGCCGCCCACGCCGCCACCCGGTACGAGGGGGTCAACGCGATCGAGGTGTTCTGGCCGGTCTTCGAGGCGATCAGGCGCCTGGAGGGCGACCGCAACCGCGACGTCCCCTCCCTGTTCACCGGCAACGTGATGCCGTACCCGATCGAGATCGGCGCCGTGCGCGCGGGCGACTGGGCCAGCAGCGTGCCCGACCTGCTGATCGCCGAGGGCAGGGTGGGCGTCAAGCTGGGCGAGGACCCGGCGGCGGCGCGGGCCGCGTTCGAGGAGGCGGTGCGGTCGGCGGCGCACCCGTGGCTGCGCGCGCACCCGCCGGTGGTGACGTGGCCGGGCGGCCAGTTCGCCAGCGGGCGGCTGCCCGAGTCGCACCCCCTGCTGGCCGAGACGGCGGACGCGATCGCCGCCACGACCGGCGCGCCCCCCGCCGAGCGGGCCGCTCCCTACGGCAGCGACCTGCGGCTGTACGCGGCCGGCGGGATCCCGTCGCTGCACTACGGCCCCGGGGACGTGCGGTACGCGCACGCCCCCCGCGAGCAGGTCGAGCTGTCGGAGCTGCGCCAGGTCACACGAGCGCTGGCAAGGCTCGCGGTGCGCCGTTGCGGAACACTCTGAGCAGCGCCGCCGGGCTCAGCAGCGACGGCGGCGCCTCCAGCAGGTTCGCCACCCGGATGAAGCGCGTGGCCAGGTCGGCGTCGTGCGCGGCCGCCGGGTGGAAGCGGTCCAGGTAGGTGTTGACCAGCCGGATCCTGGGCGTGAGCTGCCCTTGCACGCCGGGCAGCCTCAGGTCGCCGCCGACCACGATGTCCCACGGCGCGTCGAGCAGCTTGGTGACGCGCCGGAAGAACGGCAGTGGCCGCACGTCCGGGTCGAGCAGGGCCCTGGCCTCCATCGCGGCCACGCTCATGCCCTGCCCGTAGAACGGGTTGAACGCGCAGACGGCGTCGCCGACGACCAGCAGGCCCTCGGGGAAGCGGGACAGCCGCTCGTACCGGTGCCGGACGCTGGCCGGGGTGTGGTAGCCGCGCGGCTCCCCGATCGGCTCGGCCATGGTGACCAGCTCGTACAGGTCGGGCGTGACCAGCGAACGGGCGTAGGCGGCGAACTGGTCCAGCGGCAGCGGCGGCCCGCCGTCGCCGTACCCGGCCATGGTGACCACCCAGCGCTCGCCCTCCAGCGCCAGCGCCACCCCGCCGCGCGGGACCTGCGGCGTGGGCGCCAGCAGGATCACCAGGTCGCCGTCCATCTGGTCCGGCCGGCGGCGGAACTCGCGCGTCCCGTAGCGCAGGTCGATCGTCACCCGCTCCTCGGCGGGGGGCTCGTAGCCCAGCTCGGACAGCCAGGACGGCGTGCGCGACCCCCGGCCGGTGGCGTCCACGACGAGGTCGGCGGGGATCGGGTCGCCGCCGGCCAGTCGTACGCCGCTGACCTGGCCCTGCCGGGCGAGCAGGCCGGTGACGGCGCGGTCGGGCAGCACCCGCACGCCGGGCAGGGCCGCGACGCGGCGGCGTACCTGGCCTTCGAGCAGGACGCGGCTGACGAACAGGCCGGTCAGGCCGCTGTCGGTGCGGGTGTGCTGGTGCCCGCCGTGGATCCAGCGGCCCCGGCCCAGGATGTCCCCTTCGAGCGCGCCCTGCGCGACCAGCTCGGCGGTCAGGCCCGGCAGCAGCTCGTCCATGGCCGCGCGGCCGGAGGCGAGCAGGCCGTGCGCGTGACGGCTCTGCGCGACGCCCTTGCGATGGGTGTCGGCGGTGGGCAGCGTGTCGCGGTCGAGCACGGTGACCTTGGCGTACCTGCGGTGCAGAGCGGCGGCGGACAGCAGGCCCGCCATGCTGGCGCCGATGACGACGGCGTGGTCCATGGATGTTCCCCCCTGGAAAAGATGCACTTTTCGGGTTAAAGGGTCATCCGGGGCGATGCTGGCTTCCACGTCCTTTGGCACGTTCCAGATGATTGTTCGGGAGCGTCGTTGTGACCTCCAGGCGAAATGGACTACAGTCCGTTTCGTGGACGACCAGAGAGCCGACGGGCCGCGGTCCGCTTCGTCGAGAGAGCCCCTGGAGCTGCTGCGGGCGCGGCCGGTCAGCGAGCGCGCGGACGCGGCCCGCAACAGGGAGAAGGTGCTGGCGGCGGCGGCCCGGCTGTTCGCCGAGAAGGGGGTGGAGGCCGTCTCGATGGACGCCGTCGCCGCCGAGGCGGGGGTG
>NZ_JAHKRL010000329.1 GCF_019396405.1 Nonomuraea rhizosphaerae
GCTGGATCGCCGCCGCGTCGCCCTGGGCGGCGGCGGCCGCGACGTCCTCGGCGGACAGCCGTCCGGTCGCGGCCAGGCGTTCGGCCAGGAAGGCCGAGCCGCCGGCGCGGGCCACGGTCTGCGCCTGGGCGGCCAGGGCGGCGCCGCCGAAGTACGCCTCCAGGCAGCCGGTGTTGCCGCACGCGCACACCGGCCCCAGCTCGTCGACCCGCATGTGCCCGATGTCGCCCGCGCTGCCTGAGACGCCGCGGTAGATCTTGCCGTCGACGACGATGCCGCAGCCGATCCCGGTGCCGATCTTGACCAGCAGGAAGTCGCCGACCTGCCGCGCCACCCCGGCGTGCAGCTCGCCGAGCGCCATGATGTTGACGTCGTTGTCCAGCATGGCGGGGCAGCCGAGCTCCTGGCTGACCGTCTCGCGCATGGGGTACCGGTCCCAGCCGGGCATGATCGGCGGCGCGACCGGGACCCCTTCGGCGAAGCTCACCGGCCCCGGCACCCCGATCCCGGCCCCGTGCAACTGGGTGAACAGGCCCTGCTCGCGCAGCTTGCCGGCCAGGACCAGCACCCGGTCCAGCACGTGCGCGGGGCCGAGCCTTATGTCGCACGGCTCGCTCACGTGCCCCAGGACGCGCAGCTCGCCGTCGGTGACGGCCATGTCGACCGAGGTCGCGCCGATGTCGATGCCCGCGAAGCGGGTGTTGCGCGACAGTCGTACCTGGCCGGAACGGCGGCCTCCGCGCGAGGCGGCCAGCCCGTCGGGCTCGATCAGCCCGAGCTGGACCAGCCGGTCGAGCTCGGAGTTGAGCTTGGAGCGCGACATGCGGCCCGGGTGCGGATGGACGCCGCCGACCGGCATCGCGCTCACCGGGAAGCTGCCCGGCGCGGAGGGGTCCGCGGTGAGGTCGGCCAGCTCGGCCCGCGATCGGGGGCCGTCCCGCAGGACGCGCAGCAGAGCCGCCTGGTGCGAGTTCTCCGGCCGGTTCGACTTCACCCAGCACTCCTCGTCGCAGCGTTGCCCGGCGCAACCGGTGTCGGGGGGAACGTACCGCGCCGGTGCGACCGCGGGAAAGACCTTCTCCCGCCATCGGCCGATAATTTCGCCGAATTAACGAAAAGTCTGGCTTGCCGAACACTGAGCGCTTGTATCGAGCGGGAGGTTGTTTTGTCGCGGAGGACAAAAGTTCTGTTCATGACGCCGAAGAAGGACTACCGTCCGGGGAAAGCTGCCACCCCATGTGGGGGTATGTCATGAATCGCGTAGTAGCCCGATTACTTGCCTTCCCCGTCCTTGGCCTGGCCTTTCTCCTGAGCGTCGCGGTCGGCGCCGCGCCGCCGGCGGTCGCGCACGGACGGCTCGTCGTCTCCACCCCCGCCGACGGCGGCAGGCCGGCCGGGC
>NZ_JAHKRL010000330.1 GCF_019396405.1 Nonomuraea rhizosphaerae
GGGGGAGGAGGCCGCGCGCCGGCGCGCGATGAAGTCGGCCACGGACAACGCCAACGAGCTGATGCGGGTTCTGACGCAGCAGATGAACCAGGCTCGCCAGGCCGAGATCACCCAGGAAATCAGCGAGATCGTCGGTGGCGCCAACGCGCTGGCTGACGCCGCAGCGGGGAAAGAGTGAAATGACTGCAGAGGCTGTCGAAACTGTAGAAAGCCCCGCGGCCGGCACAGGTCGCGTGGCCAGCGTCAAGGGCGCCGTCGTCGACGTGGAGTTCTCCGTCGAGACGATGCCCGACATCTACAACGCGCTGACCGTCGAGGTGACCCTCGCCGGTGAGACCAAGACCCTGACCCTGGAGGTCGCCCAGCACCTGGGTGACAACCTGGTCCGGGCCATCTCCATGCAGCCCACGGACGGTCTCGTCCGCGGCGCCCCCGTCACCGACAGCGGGAACCCGATCTCGGTGCCGGTCGGCGACGTCGTCAAGGGTCACGTGTGGAACGCTCTGGGCGAGACGCTCGACGTGCCGACCTCGTCGCTCAAGATCAACGAGCGCTGGGGCATCCACCGGCCGTCGCCGCCGTTCGACCAGCTCGAGGCCCGTACCGAGGTCCTCGTCACCGGCATCAAGGTCATCGACCTGCTCACCCCGTACGTGCAGGGTGGGAAGATCGGCCTGTTCGGCGGCGCGGGTGTGGGCAAGACGGTGCTCATCCAGGAGATGATCCGCCGTGTCGCCCGTAACTTCGGCGGCACCTCGTGCTTCGCCGGCGTCGGCGAGCGCACCCGTGAGGGCAACGACCTCTGGCTGGAGATGGAGGAGGCGGACGTCCTCAAGGACACCGCGCTCGTCTTCGGCCAGATGGACGAGCCGCCGGGCACCCGTCTGCGGGTCGCCCTGTCGGCGCTGACCATGGCGGAGTACTTCCGCGATGTGCAGAAGCAGGACGTGCTGCTGTTCATCGACAACATCTTCCGCTTCACGCAGGCCGGCTCGGAGGTCTCCACGCTGCTCGGCCGCATGCCGTCGGCGGTGGGCTACCAGCCCACGCTGGCCGACGAGATGGGCGTGTTGCAGGAGCGGATCACCTCGACGCGCGGTCACTCGATCACCTCGATGCAGGCGATCTACGTGCCCGCCGACGACATCACCGACCCGGCGCCGCACAACGCGTTCGCGCACCTCGACGCGCAGACCGTTCTGTCCCGGCCGATCTCGGAGAAGGGCATCTACCCCGCGGTGGACCCGCTCGACTCCAGCTCCCGGATCCTCGACCCGCAGATCGTGGGCGAGGAGCACTACGCGGTCGCCCAGGAGACCAAGCGGATCCTGCAGAAGTACAAGGAACTGCAGGACATCATCGCCATCCTCGGCATCGACGAGCTGTCGGAGGAGGACAAGGTCACCGTCCAGCGGGCGCGCCGCATCGAGCGGTTCCTTTCGCACCCGATGTACGCGGCCGAGGCCTTCACCGGCCAGCCCGGCGAGACCGTGCCGCTGGACGAGACGATCGCCTCCTTCAAGGGCCTCTGCGCGGGTGAGTACGACCACCTGCCCGAGCAGGCGTTCTTCATGGTCGGCGGCATCGAGCAGGCCGTGGCCAAGGCCAAGGAACTCGAGCGCTGATCGCCTCTGGTGGGGGCGTGACCCCGGTCGTGCCCCCACCGTGACCGGAAAGGAACCTACGTGGCGAAGCTACAGGTAGGGGTTGTCTCGCCCGAGCGAGAGATCTGGTCGGGCGAGGCCGACATGGTGATTGCCAAGACCGTGGACGGCGAGATCGGTATTATGCCGCAACACGCACCTGTGCTCGGCGTCCTCGTCGAGGGCGGCGTGCTGCGCGTGAAGCGGGAAGGCCAGGGCGACCTGGTCGCGGCCGTGCATGGGGGTTTCATCTCCGTGGCCGACAACGAGGTCTCCGTGCTCGCCGAGGTGGCCGAGCTGGGGTCCGAGGTCGACGTCGCGGCTGCCCGTGACGCGCTCGACAGGGCACAGGCCTCGATCGAGGCCAATCAGGAAGACGCCGACGCGGCGGTCGAGGCCAAGCGCGCGAGGGCTCGGCTGCGGGCCGCGGGCGAAGAGGTTTAGTCACTTTGACGCAAGGGGGCGGCATGGCGGCGACGGTTCTCATCTGTGTGCTGCTTGCCGCCGTCCTGGTGGTCGTGCGCGGGCTCGTGCTGGCCCGCTCGCGCGGGAGCGTACCGTGCCGGCTGCGCGTGGGGAACCACGGCTGGCGCAGCGGGGTGGCCCGCTACGCCGACGGGGAGCTCCATTGGATCCCGCTCATGGGTGTGCGTCTCAGGCCCCGCCACGCGATCGCGCGGCGGGGCCTCGTCGTTTCGTCCCGGCGTGAGCTGGAGAACGACCTGTACGCGGTGGACTGCTCGGGCTCGACCCGGGACATCTCGCTGGCGATGAGCGCGGACGCCCTGACCGGCTTCCTGGCGTGGCTGGAGTCGGCGCCGCCCAGCGCCTACCTGGACGTCGCCTGACCCCCGTGGCGCCCGCCTAGCGGGTCCCGCCCGGCCGCCAGAGGATCTCCTCGCCCGCGTGGGCGACCCTGCACAGCACGAACAGCAGGTCCGACAGGCGGTTGAGGTACTTGGCCGTCAGCGGGTTCATGTCGTCGTGGGCGTCGAGCGCGGCCCAGGTGCCGCGTTCCGCGCGGCGCACGGTGACCCGCGCCAGGTGCAGGGCCGCGACGGCCGGCGGGCCGCCGGGCAGGATGAAGCTGCGCAGCGGCTTGAGCTCCTCGTTGAACGCGTCGCACCGCTCCTCCATCCAGTCGATGTAGGACTGCTCCACGCGCAGCGGGGGGAACTCCGGGTCGGGCGCGACCGGGGTGGCCAGGTCGGCGCCGAGGTCGAACAGCTCGTTCTGGACGCGTCCGAGCACCTCGACGATCTCCGTGGGCAGGGTGCCGTACGACAGGGCCAGGCCCAGATGGGCGTTGGCCTCCTCGACGTCCGCGTACGCCGCCAGGCGCGAGTCCGTCTTCGGCGCGCGGCTCATGTCGGCCAGGGCGGTGGTGCCGTCGTCGCCGGTACGGGTGTAGATGCGGGAGAGGACGACCGGCTTGTCCTTGTCGGCGCGCGTCATGCGCCCAGCGTAATGACAAAAGTCATAGAGAACGGACGCGGGGCGCATATTACGCCGGTGATATCAGCGACTACCAGGGCAAAGGGCTGCGCGCGACGATAGATCGCATGATGAGGGAGAGGATCTGATGCTCGAGATCAGCGAGCTGCGCAAGCGCTTCGCCGGCGGCCCGGACGCGCCGGGAGGGAAGGTGGCCCTCGACGGGATCACCTTCGCCGTACGGCCGGGCGAGATGTTCGGGTTCGTCGGCGCGAACGGCGCGGGCAAGACGACGACCATGCGCATCGTCATGGGTGTGCTGCAGCCCGACGGGGGCTCGGTGCACTGGCAGGGCAAGGCGGTGGAGTACGCCGACCGCAGGCGGTTCGGCTACATGCCGGAGGAGCGCGGGCTGTACCAGAAGATGCGGGTGGCCGAGCAGATCGAGTACTTCGGCCGTCTGCACGGCATGGACGCGGCGGCGGCCAGGAAGGCCTGCGACGACCTGCTGGAGCGGCTCGGGCTGACCGAGCGCCGGGGGGACGCGGTCGAGGCGCTGTCGCTGGGCAACCAGCAGCGGGTGCAGCTGGCCGTGGCGCTGGTGCACGACCCGGAGGTCCTGGTGCTCGACGAGCCGTTCTCCGGGCTCGACCCGATCGCGGTGGACGCGCTGGCCACGGCGCTGCAGGAGCGGTGCCGCGGCGGGGTGCCGGTGATCTTCTCCAGCCACCAGCTGGAGCTGGTGGAGCGGCTGTGCGACTCGGTCGGCATCGTGTCGGCCGGCCGGATGGTGGCCAGCGGAACGGTCGGCGACCTGCGCGCCGCCGAGGCCCGCACGCTGCGCGTCGTCGTGCGTGACCCGCTCCCGGGATGGGCCGACGGCCTGCCGGGCGAGGTCACCGTCACCGGCGACCGCCACGTGCTGCTCGCCAGCGAGGGCGACGACCAGGAGATCCTGCGCCGCGCGATGAAGGCCGGGCACGTCGAGCACTTCGGCACCGAGCAGCCCAGCCTGACCGAGATCTTCAAGGAGGCGGTGGCGTGAACGGCGTCCTGCTGGTGGCCAAGCGTGAGATCGCCACCCACATCCGTACCAAGGCCTTTGTCATCGGCCTGCTCATCACGGCCGCGCTGGTGGCCGCGGTGGCGTTCGCGCCGAAGATCATGGGCGGTCCGGAGGAGTACACGATCGGCACCGTCAACTCCCAGCGGCTGCCGCTGGAGCAGGCCGCGCCGGAGGCGAAGTTCGAGTGGCGCTCCTACCCCGACGAGGCCACCGCCAAGAAGGCGGTGCTCGACGGGGACGTGGACGCGGCGCTGGTCGGCGGCACGAAGGTGCTCACCGACGGGGAGGTCGACTCCCAGCTCGGCGTGCTGCTGCAGAGCACCAACCGGGAGGTGAAGCTGGGCGCGGCCGGCAACATCCCGCCGCTGCAGATGGTGTCCGTGGGCGCCGACACGCGTTACCAGGCCGCGCGGACCGGGATGGCCGTGGTCCTCGTCATCGTGCTCTTCATGCTGATCATCGGACAGGTCATGATGGTCGCCATGGGTGTGGTGGAGGAGAAGGGCAGCAGGATCGTGGAGATCCTGCTCACCTCGGTCCGGCCGTGGCAGCTGCTCGCCGGCAAGATCATCGGGCTGGGCGCGCTCGGCCTGATCAACCTCGTGACGATCCTCGTGGTCGGCGTCACCGCCTCGATCGTCTCGGGTGTCGCGGGCGACTTCCCGCCCGGGATGCCGGGGATCGTGGCCGGGGTGCTGCTCTGGTTCGTGCTCGGCTACGCCTTCTTCGCCACGCTCGCGGCCGCGTTCGCGTCGCTGGTCTCGCGGCAGGAGGAGGTCGGCAACGTGATGTCGCCGCTGACCATGCTCATGATGGTCACCTACTTCGGCGCCTTCTTCACCACCACCGACCCCACCGGCACGCTGGCCGAGGTCGCCTCGCTGGTGCCGCCGTTCTCGTCGATGGTGATGCCGGTCCGGATGGCCGCGGCGGAGGTGCCGCTCTGGCAGATCGGGCTCTCCACCGCGCTGATGGTGCTGGCCGTGGTGGGCGTGCTGTCGTTCGGGGCGAAGGTGTACCAGCGGGCGGTGCTGCGTACCGGGGCCAGGGTCAGGCTCGGCGACGTGCTGCGCGCCAAGTAGATGGACGCGATCAAGCGGGCGCGGCGCGTCTCCCTGTGGGTGCTCAACGCGGTGGTTCCGTTGATGTGGCTCGGGATCTCGCTGGGGACCCTGGGCAACGTGGCCCTCGGCAGGATGTCCTGGATCCCCGCGGCGCTCGCTCTGATCGCTCTGGTCGTCTTCACCTGGCTCTTCCTGCGCATCACGAGGGCCGCCGTGGAGCGCAGCTACGCCAGGCGCGAGGTCATCGTGTCCGGGGGGCTCGCCGTGGTCATGGCCGCGCTCGGCGGGGGCGACCCGTTCATGTGGGGGATCCCGCTGCTGGCCTGGGTGTCGGTGTCGGTGATCGGGCTGACGGCGTGGCAGGCGACGGGCATGGCGGTGGCCACGTTCGCGGTGGGCGTCGGGCTGAGCGTCCCGAGCATCCTCATGGGGCGCGACCAGATGATGTCGGGCACGGGGGACCAGCAGGCGGCGATCATCATCACGATCATGATGTACGCGGTCATGTGCGCCGCACTGCCGCCGTCCAACCGGTTCTGGGCGTGGATCTACGTGCTGGCCGTGCAGGCCCACGAGGGCAAGGAGGCGCACGCGCGGCTGGCCGTCGCCGAGGAGCGGCTGCGCTTCGCCCGGGACCTGCACGACCTCGTGGGGCACCAGCTCTCCGCGATCGCGGTCAAGACCGAGCTGGCCGTACGCATGTCCGACGCCGACACGGCGGCCGCGAAGGCGGAGATGGTCGAGGTGAACGGGCTGACCCGGGGAGCGCTGCGGGACCTGCGCCAGGCCGTGCGCGGCTACCGTGAGCTTGACTTGGGCGCTGAGCTGAATAGCGTGAAAGGGGTGCTCGAAGCGGCGGGGGTCCGCTGCGAGCTGCACCTGCCCTACCGTGACCTGCCCGGCGGGGTGGCCCCCGTCTTCGCCTATGCCGTACGCGAGGCCGCGACGAACGTGCTCAAGCACAGCACCGCCTCGTTCTGCGAGATCACCATCCGCTTCACCGACCAGGAGGCGGAGCTGCGGGTACGCAACGACGGGGTGGCCCGCCGGCAGGCGTCGGACCTCGGCTCGGGGCTGACGGGCATGGGGGAGCGGCTGGCCAGGGTTGGCGGCAAGGTGGACGCGCGGCCCACGGGCGACGGGGAGTTCCTTCTTCAGGCAGTTGTGTCACTCCCGTTCCGTGGGTAGTGGTGAAGTGTCGGGTTTAACCCGGCAAACGCCCCAATGCAGGGGCACGACCACGCCACGTGAGAACGTGTGGCGTGATTGAGGAGGTGGCATGCGCGTCCGGGGCAATCCCAGAGCCCAGGTGGTACGGATCGGTGCGCGGCTCGACGCCGGGACGTCGGCGGGGGTACGGACGCGTCTGCACGACGCGGTCGACTCCGGCGAAGGCGACCTGATCCTCGACCTCTCCAAGCTGGAGATGATCGACGCCACCGGACTGGGGGTGCTCGTGGGCACGCATCGGCGCGCTCTTGGCGCGCAACGCCGCCTCGTTCTTCGGGGGGTGCCTCCGCGGATCATGCGCATCCTGGCGGTGACCCGGCTGAATCGGGTTCTCCGCGTCGAGGCGGACGCTGCCGCGGTGGCCTGAGACGGCGTCCTGAGTGCGACGGGGGCCGCGCTATATCGGGGCGGGTCAGCGATCAGCCGCTGCCCGCCCTCTTTTCGTGTAAGCGGGCTTTCCGGCGCGGAAATCTCCCACAAGAGGTAGGAGTTCCTAAACAACAGGGGCCCCTATTTGTGAAGTGATTATCCGTCGTACCGCATCGCGGAATAACCACGATCCGTAATCACGGCCTCACGACTCACCCAGGACCCGGCCGAAGATGTGCACGGCCACTCCGACCAGTTCGTCGATGGACGGCGGCTCCTCGGCCAGCAGCCATTCGATGAGCAACTCTTGTAGCGCTCCAATTGCACCGAGTGCCACCAGCCGGCGATTCAGCAGGTCGGAAGGGTGGAATTCCGCCGACGCCTCCTCGATTAGCCGGGCGAAGGAGTCCACGGCGCGCTGGCGTGAAGCGGTCAGAACGTCACCCGACCTGCGCACCTCCAGGTGCATGATGCGGGCCCGCCGCCAGTCGCCCGTGGCGAACTCGATATACGCGCGAATGCCCGCCCGCACTCTGTCGTCCAGCGTCGCGGGCGCCTCCTGCACCGCCTTGGCCACAACGGCGAGGCTTTCCTCCACGCACTGCTCGTGCAGTGCCTGAAGAAGTTCCTCACGGCCGCCGAAACATTCGTAGAAGGCGCGGTTGGAGATCCGCGCCTCCGAGCACAGCCTTTCGATCGTCGTCGCAGCGAAACCTGGCTTGGCGTATAGCGTGTAGGCGGCTGCCATCAGCCGCTCCCGCCTGTCCGCCAGCCTTTGCTCAGCCGACATTCCCCGGTAAGACCGGTTCACATTCCACCCGTCCA
Organism: Nonomuraea rhizosphaerae; assembly: GCF_019396405.1. GTDB lineage: Bacteria > Actinomycetota > Actinomycetes > Streptosporangiales > Streptosporangiaceae > Nonomuraea > Nonomuraea rhizosphaerae. The sequence continues at coordinate 7,632 of NZ_JAHKRL010000330.1, forward strand.
ACATGATCGTGGCCCCCAGAGCACACAATTATGGACGGATGATCCGTATTGGGAAAGAGCAAATACTTTATCTCTTACGTCGGCCGTGCAAGAACGTGACAAGCCTGATCAGCCGCTCAAGCTCCGCGGGACCCCGATTGAACGAGGTCAGGTTCATTCCAGGCATCGCGAACCGCTGCCGGGAGATCGCTTTGGGCCTGGCGAACTCGCGCAGGCCGTCGGCCCCGTGAATGCGCCCGAAGCCCGAGTCGCCGACCCCGCCGAAGGGCAGGGAGGGCACTCCGGCGAAGGAGATGACCGAGTTGATCGCCGTCATGCCGGTGCGCATGAGCCGCGCCAGCTCCATCGCGCGGCGCGCGTTGCCCGAGAAGACGGTGCCTGCCAGCCCGTACGCGGAGGCGTTGGCGAGTTCGAGCGCCTCCTGCGTGTCGCGGGTGCGCCGCACGGTGATCGTCGGGCCGAACGTCTCCTCGCACACCGCGGGCGAGTCCTCGGGCACGTCCTCGACGATCACGGGGTCCACGTAGGGGGCGCGGACCGAGTCTGGGCCACCGGTCACGACTTTTCCGGACTTGGTGGCGTCGTCGATGTGGCGCTGGATGATGTCGAGCTGGCCCGGCATCGTGATCGGGCCGTAGTGCTCCCCGGCCTTGACCGTCGCCACCCGCTCCGACAGCTCCCGCATGAAACTTTCATAGACCGCGTCCACCACGTACACGCGCTCCACGCCCACGCACGTCTGCCCGGCGTTGGACATGGCGCCCCACAGGCAGGCGTCGGCGGCGGCCCGCACGTCGGCGTCGGCGTCCACGATGAACGCGTCCTTGCCGCCGCACTCGGCCACGATCGGCGTCAGGTTCTCGGCGCAGGCCGCCATGACGCGCTTGGCCGTGGCGGTGGAGCCGGTGAAGGCGATCTTCTTGACCCTCGGGTCCTTGGCCAGCAGGGCGCCGGTCTCGCCCAGCCCGGTGACCGTCTGGAGCACCGGCTGCTCCGGCACCGCCTCGGCGAACAGCTCCGCCAGCCGCACCCCGACGCCGGGCGTCAGCTCGCTCGGCTTGAAGACGACCGCGTTGCCGGCCGCCAGCGCGTACGCGATCGAGCCCATCGGGGTGAAGACCGGATAGTTCCACGGCCCGATCACGCCGACGACGCCCAGCGGCAGGTACTCGAGCGTGGCGGCCAGGTTGAGGCCGATCATCCCGGTCGAGACGCGGCGCCGCCCCAGGACCTTGCCGGCGTTGCGGGCCGCCCAGTCGATGTGCGTGATCGCCAGCACGATCTCCAGCGTGGCGTCGCCGACCGGCTTGCCCGTCTCCTCGTGCACGAGCCCGGCCAGCTCCCTGAGGTTCTGGGTGAGCACGGCCTTGTAGTCGAGCAGCCGGCGCCGGCGCTCGGCGTGCCCGAGGCCGTCCCACCACCGTGCGGCCTGCGTGGCCCGCTCGACGGCCTGGTCCACGGCCTGGGCGTCCTGCTTGGGGTGCGACCCGACGACGTCGCCGGTCGCCGGGTTGAGTGAGTCGAACGTCAGCGCGGTCATGGCGTCACCATATGTCGGTAACTCGACGCTTACTAGATCCCCCGCCACATGCCCCAGACCGACGGGCCGCCGGGGAGCCTGATCTCCTCGGTCACCCGGAAGCCGTACTTCTCGTACAGCGGCACGTTGGACTCCTTGCTGCTCTCCAGGTAGACGGGGCCCTCGCACCTGGCCAGCCCGGCGCGCAGCAGCGCGCCGCCCACCCCCGTGCCGCGCGCCTCGGGCAGCGTGCCGATCTGCGCCAGGTACCAGTGCGGCGCGGCGGGCCGGTGCCTGGCGAACGTCTCGTCGAGCACCATCCCGTACGACACGCGCTCCCCCATGGCCCGCACGAACCCCGCGACGCCCGCCTCCAGGTCCGGCTCGTGCCCCGGCGGGTCCCACAGCGCGGCCCCCGCCATCACCCCGTCGGCGTCGTAGGCGACCTCGGTGATCGCGTGCACGTGGCGGGCGAGCGTGGCGAACATGAGCGGCGCGCCCGCCCCTCCCGGCAGCAGCCACTCGATCACCGGGTCGTCGTGGAAGGCCCTGGCCAGCACGTCGGCGGCGCGTGTCAGATCCTCCGGCCCGGTGACCAGCGCGAGGTCCATCAGTCCTCCAGCCAGGTCCCGTGGAAGCCCGCCGGGACGCGGCGCGGCAGTCGCACGGAGGCCACGTCGGACAGGTCGGTCGCGTCGAGCACCAGCAGCTCGGAGCTGTCGCCCGTGGTGACGATCGACAGCAGCCAGCCCTCGTCCTCGCCCTGCTCGGCCGGCACGAACACCGCCTCACCCGTGTCGCCGCCCGTCGGCCTGACCTGGGCCCGGCCGCTCTCCTGGTCGTACTTGACGATCGAGTCGCGCCCCACCGTGTACAGGTAGCGGCTGGCGCGGCCCAGCAGGTCGTCCCTGAACGTCGGGAACTCCACGCTCCTGTCGTCCAGCGCCTCCTCCTTCGCCGCGCCGCTGACCGGGTCCAGCGTCCAGCGGTGCAGGCTGGCGCCGCCGATGACGGCCGCGCTGCCGGCCGGGTCGGGGCTGCCGCTGATGCGCGTCCACAGGTCGGAGAAGGTGTCGCCGGTGTAGCGGGCGGCGTTGAGCACGATCCGGCCGTCCGCGTCCTCCCAGGCGTTGCCGACGTGGAAGACGTAGCAGGGGTCCACGTCGAACCACTGGGTGGCGCCCAGGTCGTGGCGCGGCGTCACGCCGATGCGCGCGCCGTAGTCGCGCTCCCACGAGTACGGCAGGCCGCCGGCCCGGCTCAGGTCGAACACGAACGGCAGGTCCAGCCAGATCAGGTAGTGCTCGGTGACCGCGAAGTCGTGCATCATCGTCGACTTCGGCACCTCGATCTCGTGGCTCTCCACCAGCTCGCCGTCGGCCGACAGGCGGTGGTAGGTGCAGAACGGCGGCGTGTAGCCGTACCCGAAGAAGTGCAGCTCGCCGGTGATCGGGTCCTGCTTGGGGTGGGCGGTCATGGCGGTGGTCAGGCGGCCGCGGAAGTCGCACGCGCCCACGGTGTCCAGCTCGGGCGTCATCTCGTACGGCAGGCCGGACTCGACGAGGGCGTAGATGCGGTCGGCGTGCCTGATGACCGAGGTGTTGGCGGTGACGGCGCCCAGGTCCACGCCGGTGTCGCCGATGAACCGGGCGTCGTCGGTGAACTTCCTGGTCCGCACCCAGCGGTTGCGGTACCAGCGGGCCTGGCCCTGGTCGAGGCGGATGCCGTGGAGCATGCCGTGACCGGCGAACCAGTGGCCGGGGTCGTCGCCGGGCCTGGGGTTGGGGCCGTTGCGGAAGTAGCGGCCGGTCAGCTCGTCGGGCAGCACGCCCTTGACGGGAAGGTCGTGGGCCTCGATCTCGTCGGGGACCGGGGCCAGGTTGCCGCTCAGGTAAAAGGGGGACGTCATGACACGCTCCAATCGTGATATGTCAAAGCTAGAACGTCTAGGCTAGACCTGTCAACATAGGAACGTCTGGGAATGGGGGTGTGACCCCCCACGGACAGGGAGGGTCAGAAGAGGGTCGGGTTCTCCGGCTCGATGCCGCGCAGCGCGTCGTAGTCGAGCGTGACGCAGGCGATGCCGCGGTCCGTGGCCAGGACCCGGGCCTGTGGCTTGATCTCCTGGGCGGCGAACACCCCGCGTACGGGCGTCAGCAGCGGATCGCGGTTGAGCAGCTCCAGATAGCGGGTGAGCTGCTCGACCCCGTCGATCTCACCCCGGCGCTTGATCTCGACCGCGACCGTGGCGCCGAGCCCGTCGCGGCACAGGATGTCCACCGGCCCGATCGCGGTCATGTACTCGCGCCGGATCAGCGAGTAGCCCGCCCCGAGCGTCGAGATGTGCTCGGCGAGCAGCTCCTGAAGGTGCGCCTCGACGCCGTCCTTGATCAGGCCCGGGTCGACGCCCAGCTCGTGGCTGGAGTCGTGGAGGATCTCCTCCATCGTCAGCACCAGCTTCTCGCCCGACTTGCCGTGGGTGACGGTCCAGGTCTGGCCGTCCTCCTTGAGCTTGCAGGGCGGGTTCATCCAGTTGAGCGGCTTGAAGGCGCGATCGTCGGCGTGGATGGACACGCTGCCGTCCGCCTTGATGAGGATGAGCCTCGGCGCCATCGGCAAGTGTGCCGTGAGCCGTCCGATGTAATCCACGCTGCACCGCGCGATGACCAGCCGCATGACGGCCAACCCTACCGGCTCTGGAAAACTGGACGCATGGCGTTCGAGATGGTGGGAGTGGTCGGGCTCGGCACGATGGGGGCCGGCATCGCGGAGGTGTTCGCGCGGGCCGGGCTGCGGGTGATCGGCGTGGAGGCCGACGCCGAGGCACTGGCCAGGGGGCGCGGCCATCTGGAGAGATCCACGGCCCGCGCGGTCGACAAGGGGCGGCTGAGCGGCGAGCGGCGCGAGGAGATCCTGGGCCGGGTCACGCTCACCACCTCACGCGCCGACCTGCGCGAGGCCGACCTGGTGGTGGAGGCCATCCCGGAGGTGCTCGACTACAAGCGCTCGCTGTTCGCCGACCTGGACGGCATCTGCAAGCCCGCGGCGGTGCTGGCCACCAACACCTCCTCGCTGCCCGTCACCACCCTCGCGGCCGCGACCGGGCGTCCCGGGCGGGTGGTGGGGATGCACTTCTTCAACCCGGCGCCGGTGATGAGGCTGGTCGAGGTCGTCGGCACAGTGGTGACGGAGCCCGGCGTCCTGGCCGGCGTCTCGGAGCTGGCCGGCAGGCTCGGCAAGAGCGTGGTGACGGTCAAGGACCGGGCCGGGTTCGTCGTCAACCGGCTGCTGCTGCCCTACCTCAACCACGCCGCCGGGCTGCTGGAGCAGGGCGTGGCGACCCGCGACGACATCGACGCGGCGATGCGGCTCGGGGCGGGGCTGCCCATGGGGCCGTTCGAGCTGCTCGACCTGATCGGGCTCGACACCGCCTACGAGATCATGGGCGCGCTGTTCGACGAGACCCGCGACCGCCGCCACGCCCCCTCGCCACTGCTGCGCGAGCTGGTCGCGGCCGGGCTGCTGGGCCGCAAGTCGGGGCGTGGCTTCCACGGCGACACGGCCACCCCGCACCGGCTGGAGAAGTCCGGGGCGCAGACCGTCAAGGTGATCGGCGAGGGCGCCGAGGCGATGGCCCGGCGCTTCGCCGACGCGGGCTTCAAGGCCGCCGACGACGCCGACGTGGTGCTGCGGCTCGGCGAGCGTCCGGTGGTCGAGCACGCCGCGCGGCTGGCCAGGCCCGGCACGCTGGTGGGCGTCCACCTGGTCGGCGAGCGAGTGGCCGAGGTGGCCCTCACCGTGCTCACCTCCCACGAGGCCGCCGTGGCCGCCCGCGACCTGATGAAGGTGATCGGGCTGACGCCGGTGCCGTGCAAGGACCGGGCCGGGTTCGTGGTGGACGCGCTGCTGCACCCCTACCTGAACGACGCGGTCAGGATGCATGAGTCCGGGTACGCCTCGATCTCCGACATCGACGCGGCCATGAAGCTGGGGTGCGGTTATCCGGCCGGGCCGTTCGAGACGCTGGAGGAGATCGGGCTGCCCGCCGTACGGGACGGGCTGCGCGCCCTCTACGCCGAGTTCCGCGAGCCCGCCTACGCCCCGGCGCCTCTGCTCGATCAGCTCGTCACGGCGGGTGCCGCGACCTTCGACCGGGCATGAGCCCGCGTCGCGCCCGCCGCAGGGAGTCCTCCCGTCCCTTCGGCTTCCCGACGGGGACGGAACGCGTCGAGGAGTGGCCGGACGGTGAGTGGAAGGTACGGATGCTCACCGGCGCCTCCTCGGCCAAGAGCTACCGCTGCCCGGGCTGCGACCAGGAGATCCGCGGCGGCCAGCCGCATCTGGTGAGCTGGCCGAACTGGACCGGCGGCGACGACGAGCGCCGCCACTGGCACACGGCGTGCTGGCGCAAGAGACTCGACCGCGGCCCCGGCCGCAGCCGCTACTAGAGACCGCAGCCGTTACTGGAGATCGAAGGGACCCCCACGTGGAGATACGCGCGGCGACCGTGCTGCCCGCCAGGCGAGAGCCGATCGAGCTGCACACGGCCGACGGCCAGACCCTGGTCGGGGAGCTGGCCCAGCCCCTCGACCGGCCGCCCGTGGCGACGCTGGTCACCTTCCACCCGCTGCCCACGCACGGCGGGTTCATGGACAGCCACGTCTTCAAGAAGGCGGCCAACCGGCTGCCCGCCCTGGCCGACCTGGCCGTGCTCCGCTTCAACACGCGCGGCACCTCCTCCGAGCGGGGCACCTCGTCCGGGACGTTCGACGGGGGCGAGAGCGAGCGGTTCGACGTGGCGGCGGCGCTGGAGTACGCCGAGTACCACGACCTGCCGCACGTGTGGGCGCTCGGCTGGTCGTTCGGGACCGAGCTGACGCTGAAGTGGGCGCGCGACCCGCTGGTGGAGGGCGCCGTCCTGCTGTCGCCGCCGCTGCACAGGGCCACCGACGAGGACCTGGACGCGTGGGCGGAGTTCGGCCGGCCGCTGGTGGCGCTGGTGCCGGAGTTCGACGACTACCTGCGGCCGGAGGAGGCCAGGCGGCGCTTCGCGCGGGTGCCGCAGGCCGAGGTCGTCGGGGTGGACGGGGCCAAGCACCTGTGGGTGGGGGAGCCGTACGTGCGGATCGTGCTGGAGGAGATCGTCCGCCGGGTGAATCCCGCCGCCGCGCCGCTGCCCACCGAGGTGTGAGCCGGGGCGCACCGGGTTAGAATCTTGTTCGGTTCCGTCGCGGAGGAGGCCAGCGTGGGCGCGTTCGATCTCAGCGGTAAGAAGGCCCTGGTCACCGGGGGCGTCGAAGGGGATCGGCCGGGCCATCGCGCTCGCCTACGCCGAGGCGGGCGCCGACGTCGCCATCGTCTCCCGCTCGGCCGACACGCTCGCCGAGGTCGCCAAGGAGATCGAGGCGCGCGGCAGGCGGGCGCTGGCGCTGCCCGCCGACCTCACCGACCGCGCCGCCGCCGCCTCGGCCGTCCAGGACGCGATCGAGGGGCTCGGCCACCTCGACATCGTCGTCAACAACGCCGGCGGCTCCAACTTCCTGGTCGAGTTCAAGGACCTGCGGCTGTCCGGCTGGGACAAACTGATCCGGCTCAACCTCGACTCGGCCATGACCGTCTGCCACACCGTCGCCCCCCACCTGCTGTCACGCGGCTCCGGGTCGGTCATCAACGTCGCGTCGGTGGCCGCGCTCGGCGCCCCGTTCCTGGCGCCGTACGCGGCGGCGAAGGCCGGGGTGGTCGCGCTGACCAAGACGCTGGCCGTCGAATGGGGGCGCTCAGGCGTACGCGTCAACGCCCTGTGCCCCGGCTGGACCGCCACCGACCTCAACCGCAACCTGTGGGAGGACGAGGCGACGAACCAGGCCACGGTCGCGAGCGTCCCGATGCGCCGCTGGGGCACCGCCGAGGAGATGTCCCACCCGGCGGTGTTCCTGGCGAGCGCGGCCTCCGCCTACATGACGGGCCAGGTGCTGTTCGTGGACGGCGGCGCGACAGCCATCGGCTGAAAAAAGAATTTCGCCGAAAAGCGGTCACGCAACAGACGAATATCGGCATAACACCCGAAGTGATGGAACCTCAAAAGAGGTCTACCGTGGCGTGCGTGCAGCTCTACATGAGATCAGCCGGGAGGGGCCTCCCGGTCGTACTGCTTCACGCGTTCCCGCTGTCGTCGGCCATGTGGCTGGCGCAGCGGGAGGGGCTGGCCACGTCGTGCCGGGTCATCACGCCTGACCTGCGCGGTTTCGGAGGCTCACGGCTGGGGGAGGACGAGCCGTCGGTCGAGTTGATGGCCGACGACGTCGCCAGGCTGCTCGACAGCGAGGGCATCGACCGGGCCGTCGTCGGCGGCCTGTCGATGGGCGGCTACGTGACGATGGCGTTCTGCCGGCGACACCCCGACCGCGTCCTGGGCGTCATCCTGGCCGACACCAAGGCGACCCCCGACCCCGAGCCCGCCCGCGACAACAGGGAACGCATCGCCCAGGCCGTCCTGTCCGAGGGCAGCGAGGTGCTCCTGACCGAGGTGCTGCCCGCGCTGATCGGGCCGACCACCAAGGAGCGCAGGGCCATGGTGTTCGGCCGGGTCAAGGGCCTGGTGCAGTCGGCTCCCCCCGGCGCGGTGGCGTGGGCGCAACGGGCGATGGCCGCGCGGCCCGACTCGTTCGACACGCTGGCCGCGCTCAAGGTGCCGCTGCTGGTCGTGGTGGGGGAGGAAGACGAACTGGCCACCGTGGCCGACGCCGAGGCGATGCGGCAGGCCGTACCGGAGGCCAGGCTGGAGATCATCCCCAAGGCGGGTCACCTGACCGCGGTCGAGCAGCCGGAGGCGTTCAACGCGGCGGTGACCGAGTTCCTCAAGACCGAGCTTGCCGGGGCAGCACGAACTCGCGAATGATCAGCGCGATCGCCGCGGCGACCGGGATCGCCAGCAACGCGCCCACGATGCCGAGCAACGCGCCGCCGAACAGCGCGGCGATCACCGTCACCGCGGGGGTCACGTCCACCGACCGCTTCATGACGCGCGGATAGATCCAGTAGTTCTCGACCTGCTGGTAGAGCAGGAAGAACACCGCGCACCCGATCCCCGCGGGCAGCGACTGCAACAGCGCCACGCCCGTCACCAGCACGGCCCCGATCGTCGCGCCCACCAGCGGGATCAGGTCCGTCAGCGCGACCACCAACGCGAGCGCCAGCGCGTACTTCACGCCGAGGATCGACAGGAAGATCCAGGTCAGCACACCCGCGATGACCGAGATGAGGACGTTGCCGGCGACGTAACCGCCGATGCCGCGCAGGATCTCCTCGGTGATCACGCTCGTCCGCTCACGCCGGGACGCGGGCACCAGCCTGAGCAGGTACGCCTTGATCGTGTTCAGGGAGCCGAGGAAGTAGAGCATGAGCACCAGCAGCGTCACCGTGGTGAACACGCTGTCGAGGACCACCAGCCCCGCCCCCACGACCCCGCTGGCCAGCGACGGCCCGAGCTGACTGGTGACGAACGTGGTCAGCTTCGGCAGGATCTGGTAGTCGGCGTCGAGCTGCTTGAGCGTCGGATGGTTGCTCAGCTCGGTGAAGTAGCCGGGCACGGCGGCGATGAACTCGGTCAGCTGCTGGCTCACCGGCGGCACCACGGCCAGCCCGAACAGCGTGAACGCCACGATGACCCCGGCGAACACGATCGAGATCGCCCCGCGCCTGGCCAGGCCGCGCCGCTGCAGCGCCTCGACGGCGGGGTTCAGGCCGACCGCCAGGAACATCGCCACCACGACCAGGATGATCACGCTCAGGGAGTGGACGATCATCTGGCCGAGGGCGATCGCGGTCAGCACCCCGAGGCCGCCGATCAGCCCGATCATGTACGGCCCCCGGGACAGCAGCCCCGGCCGCACGGGCCGCGCGGCGGTCTCGGCGGGCTTCGAGGTGGGCTCGGGGGTGCGCTTGGGGGCGGTCTCTGCGGCGGTCTCGGGGGTGGGCTCTGCGGTGTCTCCGGCAGGCCTGCCCGCCTTCCCCTCGGCGGGGGACTCAGCGTCTGCGGTCAAGGGGACTCCCGGGGGGTGTGACGGACGACAAAGAGAGAGCCTAGCGACCGTCAAGTCGCCAGGCTCTCCCAGCCGTCACTCTTCGCCCGGACAACCAGCCCTGTGGGCTCCCGTGCCTACTCCTGCCACCACTCCGCGTCGTCCTCGCCCTTGGGCTCGGGCTTGGTGGCGGCGGGCGCCGGAGCGGGCGCCGGCTTCTCGGCGGCGGGCGCCGCGATGGCGGGCTTCGGC
>NZ_JAHKRL010000331.1 GCF_019396405.1 Nonomuraea rhizosphaerae
GGCGCTTCCTGACCGAGCTGCGGGCCGGGCGGATCGTCGGCGTCCGCACCGCCGAGGGCAAGGTGCTGGTGCCGCCGCTGGAGTACGACCCGGCCAGCGGCGAGGCGGTCACGGACGAGTTCGTCGAGGTCGGGCCGGCCGGGACGGTCACCTCGTGGGCCTGGGTGGCCGAGCCGCGCGCCGGACATCCGCTCGACCGGCCGTTCGCCTGGGCGACGATCAAGCTGGACGGCGCGGACTCCTCCCTCGTGCACGTGGTGGACGCGGGCAGCCCCAAGGCCCTGCGGGCCGGCACCCGGGTGTGGCCGGTCTGGCGCGGCGAGCGCAAGGGGCACATCACCGACATCTCGCACTTCGCCCCTGAGGTCACCAGGATCGTGTCGAACGTCCGGGCCGAGTACAAGCTCCAGGTCAGCGGGTCGCTGCTGACCTTCCTCGAGGGCGTCGAGCGCGGCGTGTTCCTCGGCGGCCGGTGCGACACGTGCGAGCAGGTGTACGTCCCGTACCGCATCTTCTGCCCCCAGTGCGGCGGCTCGATCGAGGATCAGCGCGAACTTCCGGACACGGGGACGATCACCACGTTCGCGATCAACAACCTGCCCGACCCGCGTGCTCCGGAAGTGCCCTTCGTGTCCGCTTACATCCTGCTCGACGGGGCGGACATCCCGATGATCGCCCTGGTCGGCGGCGTGCCGGCGCACGAGGTGCGGCAGGGCATGCGCGTACGGGCCGAGTGGGTGCCGCCGGAGGAGCGCACGAGGTCCATGTCGAACATCCGGTGGTTCACCCCCACCGGCGAGCCGGATGTGGAGCTCTGATGCGTGAGGTAGCCGTCGTCGCGTTCGCCCAGACCGCGCACACCGACCACGACACGGGGCTGAGCGAGCCCGAGCTGATCCTGCCGGTCATCAACGAGGTGAAGGAGCGGACCGGGCTCAAGAGGTTCGGCTTCACCTGCTCGGGGAGCTGCGACTACCTCGCCGGGGCGCCGTTCTCGTTCGTCTCCGCGCTCGACGCGCTCGGCGCCTGGCCGCCGATCTCCGAGAGCCACGTGGAGATGGACGCCGCCTGGGCGCTGTACGAGGCGTGGGTGCGGCTCCAGCACGGCGACGTCGACTCGGCCCTGGTGTACGGGTTCGGCAAGTCGTCGCTCGGCGACCTGCGCACGATCATGACGCTCCAGCTCGACCCGTACTACCTGGAGCCGCTCGGCCTCGACCAGGTCTCCTTCGCCGCCCTCCAGGCGAGCGCGGCGGCCGGGGACAGGAAGGAGCTCGACGCGATCGTGCGGCGCAGCCGGGCCGACGGGCGGAGCAACCCGTACGCGCTCGATCTGCCCGAAGAGCTCACCGAGGAGTACGCGGTCGAACCCATCAGGAAGTCGGACGTCGCGCCCATAACCGATGGCGCCGCGGCGGTCGTCCTCGCGGCCGGTGACCTGGCCAGGGAGCTGTGCGAGCGGCCCGCGTACATACGGGGGATCGCGCACCGAATAGAGCCGCACTACCTGGGTATGCGAGAGCTGGCCCGGTCGGCCTCCGCGGCCGATGCCGCACGTGCCGCGGGGGTCGGCAAGGGTCCCGTCGACGTGGCCGAGCTGCACGTCCAGTTCGCCCACGAGGAGCCCATCCTGCGCCAGGCGCTGGAACTGCCCGGCGATACGGTGATCAACCCCTCCGGCGGCCCGCTCGCCGCCAACCCGGTCATGGCCACCGGCCTCATCCGCGTCGGCGAGGCGGCCAGGCGCGTCCACGACGGCACCGCCGCCCGCGCCGTCGCCCACGCCACCAGCGGGCCCTGCCTGCAGCACAACCTCGTGACCGTCCTGGAGGCATGATGGGAAACCGCTGCGCCGTCATCGGCGTCGGCCAGACGCACTACACCACCAAGCGCCAGGACGTCTCGATCGCCGGGCTGGTGCGCGAGGCCGCCGTCAGGGCGCTGGAGGACGCCGGGCTGACGTTCAAGGACATCGACGCGGTGGTCATCGGCAAGGCGCCCGACCTGTTCGAGGGCGTGATGATGCCCGAGGCGTACCTGGCCGACGCGCTCGGCGCGGCCGGCAAGCCGATGATGCGCGTCCACACGGCCGGCAGCGTCGGCGGCTCGACGGCCCTGGTCGGCGCGAGCCTGATCCAGGGCGGCGTGCACGACCGGGTGCTGGTCGTGGCGTTCGAGAAGCAGTCGGAGTCGAACGCCACCTGGGCGCTGTCCACCCACCTGCCGTTCAGCGCGTCGCTGGTCGTCGGGGCGGGCGGCTACTTCGCGCCGCACATCAGGGAGTACATCCGCAGGACCGGCGCCCCCGAGCACATCGGCGCGCTCGTGTCGGTCAAGGACCGGCTGAACGCCCTGAAGAACCCGTACGCCCACCTGAAGATCCCCGGCATCGACCTGAAGATGGTCCAGTCGACGCCGATGCTGTGGGAGCCCATCCGCTACCTGGACACCTGCCCGTCCAGCGACGGCGCCTGCGCCATGGTGCTGTCCTCGGAGTCGGCGGTCACCGGCACGCCCGCCTGGGTGCACGGCACCGCCATGCGCTCCGAGCCGATCTTCCGCGCCGGGCGCGACACGGTCAGCCCGCAGGCCGGAAAGGACTGCGCCGCCGACGTTTACGCGCAGGCCGGAATCGCCGATCCCCGCCGGCAGATCGACGTGGCCGAGGTGTACGTGCCATTCTCCTGGTACGAGCCGATGTGGCTGGAGAACCTGGGGTTCGCGGCGGACGGCGAAGGATGGAAGCTCACCGAGTCAGGCGCCACGGCACTCGACGGCGACATCCCGTGGAACGCCTCGGGCGGGGTGCTGTCCAGCAACCCGATCGGGGCGTCGGGGCTGATCAGGTTCGCCGAGGCCGCGCTCCAGGTGCGCGGCATGGCGGGGGAGCACCAGGTGGACGGGGCGCGCACGGCGCTCGGGCACGCGTACGGCGGGGGAGCCCAGTTCTTCGCGATGTGGATCGTCGGACGGGAGAAGCCCTGATGGAGTTCAACCACGCCGATCTCTTCGAGGGGATCGCGGATGCGGTCGGCGACCGGACAGCCGTGGCCTGCGAGGACGAGCACCGCACCTACGCCGAGCTGGACGCCGAGGCGAACCGCCTCGCCCACTACCTGCTCGACCTCGGCATCAAGCCCGGCCAGCACGTGGGACTCCAGCTCTTCAACGGCATCCCCTACATCGCCGGCCACCTGGCCGCGCTGAAGATCCGGGCCGTGCCGATCAACGTCAACTACCGCTACGTCGAGTCCGAGCTGCTCTACCTGTACAAGGACTCCGACATCCGGGCGCTGATCTACGACGTGGAGCTGGAGCCGCGCGTGGCGGCCGTCAAGGATGAGGCGCCGCTGCTGGAGCACCTGATCGCGGTCGGCGGGCCGTCGTCGATCGGCGTCCCGTACGCCGAGGCGCTGGAACGCGGCTCCCCCGAGCGTGGCTTCGAGCAGCGCTCCGGCGAGGACGTCTACATCATCTACACCGGCGGCACGACCGGCATGCCCAAGGGCGCGATGTGGCACAGCGAGGACCTGTTCATGGGCTTCGGCGGCGGCAACCCGTACGGCGAGCCGCTCAGCACCCCGCAGGCCGTCGTCGACCAGGCGGCCGCCGCCAACCCCATGGTCATGATGGCCGCCGCGCCGCTGATGCACGGCGCCGCCCAGATGGGGACGTTCATCAGCTGGTGGATGGGCTCGACCGTCGTGTACGTGCGCAAGTTCGACGCCGACGCCGTGTGGCGGGCGGTCGGCCGCGAACGGGTCAACACGCTGAGCATCACCGGCGACGCCATGGCCCGCCCGCTGGCCGAGGCGCTGGCGAACGGCGACTACGACGTGTCGTCGCTGATCGTCGTCAGCTCGACCGGCGCCATCCTCACCGGCGCGGTGCGCGACCGGCTCCAGCAGGCGCTCCCGAACATCATGATCCTCGACAGCTTCGGCTCCACCGAGTCCGGCTACACCGCCTCCGAGGTCGCCGGCTCCAAGCCGGAGAAGGGCCTGCACTACCAGCCGAACGCCACCGCCGAGCTGGCCGTCCTCGACGAGAAGTTACGCCCCGTCGAGCCGGGCTCCGGCGAGCTGGGGACCGTGGCCAAGGCCGGGCGAGTCGCCTTCGGCTACTACAACGACACGGAGAAGACGGCCCGGACGATGGTCACCGACGCGGACGGCAAGCGCTGGCTGCTGACCGGCGACCTGGCCACCGTCAACGCCGACGGCACCGTGAACGTCTTCGGCCGCGGCTCGCAGTGCATCAACACCGGCGGGGAGAAGGTCTTCCCCGAGGAGGTGGAGGCGGTGCTCAAGGGGCACGCCGGGGTGTTCGACGCGGTGGTCACCGGCGTGCCGGACGAGCGCTGGGGCAGCCGGGTGGCCGCCGTGGTCGAGGCGCGCAAGGACGTGCCGGTCACGGCCGAGGAGCTGGACGAACACTGCCGGACGCGGCTGTCGGGGTACAAGGTGCCTCGTACGTACGTGTTCGTGGACGAGATGGTACGGTCACCGGCGGGCAAGGCCGACTATCGGTGGGCGGCCCGGCAGGCGGCCGAGGGCTCCTGATTTTCTCCGTGGGCCGGTCTCTTCGCGGGCCGGTTTCCTCGTGGGCCGGTTCCTTCGTGGGCCGGCTTCCTCGTGGGCCGGCTTCCTCACAGACTCGCGTACCGGTCGAGGTCGCGCTCCACCTGCGCGGCCTCGTCGGCGCGGCCCGTCTGCCGCAGCAGCTCCAGCCTGCCCCGCAGGACCTCGCCCAGCATGGCCACCAGGTCGTCGTCCCTGCCGCGCGCCAGCAGCCCGCGCAGCAGCCGGTCGGCGGTGCGCAGCGCCTCCTCGGCCGTCTCGTGGTGGCCCAGCTCCTTGCGGCAGAGCCCGAGCTGGGCGTGCGCCACGGCGCTGAGCAGGTCGTCCTCGATCACGTGCGTGCCCCGGTGCAGCACGACGCTCGCCTCCAGCGCCCGCCCCGCGTCGATCAGCGCGTCACCCAGCATCAGCATGCCCTTGGCCAGGTGTCCCGTCAGCACCGGGTCGCCGAACGCCCACCGCTCCAGCGCCGCCACCGCCTCACCCAGCGGCTGCACCGCGTCGGCGTGCTTGTCCTGGAGCGCGAGCGCCGCGCCCAGGGACATCCCGGCCATGGCCCGGCCGGTGTGCACCCCCGCCGCGTCCACCCCCGCGGCCAGCAGCTCGTCGTACACCTCGATGGCCTCCCTCGCCCTGCCCTCCGCCCGCGTGCCGTCGTCCAGCTTGAGCAGCGGGAGCAGCTCGGCGCTCTGCGTGAGCGAGTCGGCGAGCACGGCGCGGCTGGTGCGGTCGTCGCGGGTGCGGGCGGCGGTGATGAGGTCCTCCACCAGCGGCTGGGCCTGGGCCGGTTCGCCGAGCATGAGGTGGCAGCGCAGGAGCCGCTGCAGGGCCAGCAGGTGTCCCACTGTGTGGTCGCCTTGATCGGTTTCGCCCTGGACGGCGATGCGCGCGTAGTGGATCGCCTCGCCGGCGCGGCCGTCGAGCAGCAGGTCGTCCACCAGCACCATGGCGGCCTCGGCCGCCCGTAGCCGGCGCGCCGGGGTGGGGGGCAGGGCCTGGAGGGTGTCCACGGTCTGGGTGAGGTGGGTCACGGCCTCCCGCGTCCTGCCGAAGCCGCGCGCCACCACGCCGCGCACGTGCTCGGTCGTGGCCCGTACGGCGGACCAGCGCACGTCGTCGTCCGTTTCTGTCCGCTCCTGCTCGGCCTCGGACCAGGCGACGGCCTCCAGGGCGTCCTGCGGCCGGTCGAGGTCGACCAGCGTCGAGCCGAGGACCGCGTACGTCATGGCCGCCGCCACCGGATCGGCCAGCTCGTCACAGAGGTCGGCGGCCCGCTCGGCGTGCGCCAGCGCCTCGACGAGCCGGCGCTCCCCGAGCAGCGCCTCCGCGTACTCGGACAGGGCCCGCACCAGAGCGGCCCCCTCGTCCAGCAGGTACACCGCCTGCTCCAGAGCCGCCCCGGCGGGCCGTCCGCACGCGCGCTCCAGGGTTCCCAGAGTGCCGAGCGCTTCCCCGAGCCGCGCTCGGAAGCGCTCGGGATCCAGCACCCCCAGCCCCCGGAACACCCTGACGGCCAGCTCGGCGCCCTCCACGGCGGCCTCACCCTCATCGGTCTCCTGGACGAACGCGGTCAGGCAGTCACCGAGCCGCTCATAGGGCTCGCTCCAGCCGCTGAGCGCACCGGCCCGCTCGACCCCGCTCACCAACGCCCGTAGCTGGACGATCAGCTCGTCTGTGGTGAGCCCGCCTTCGAGCAGCCGCTCCAGATACGCCACCAGAGCAGCAGGCTCGGTCCAGGAAGCCGCATCCGCTCGGCCCGCCTCCGTCGGCTCGTGAGACCACGCCGCCGCCGGGTCCTGGGCCTCCAGGAGCCCGCGCAACCACCCCGCCTCGGCCAGCACGGCGGCCCGCCACGACAGCTCAGCGCCGCCCCTCTCCCGCGCCTCGTCATCGGCCCGCGCCTCGCTGTCGGCCCGCGTCTCGTCGCCGGTCAGCGCTGCGTCGCTGGTCACCGCTTCGTGCAGCCCGGCCGCCGTCTCCAGTTGCGCCACCGCGTCCCCCAGCCGCTCCACCGCGGCCAGGCACCCTCCCAGCAACCGGTGCCCCCGCACAGCCAGCTCTCCCGCCGGAGCGCCCGCCGACCGAGTGACGATCACCGCCTCCATCAGCGCGGCGAGCGCCTCCTGAGCCCGTCCTCCGGCGATCAGGCACTCACCCAGGTCAAGCAGCCGCCGGGCCAGCTCCCGCCGATGCTCGCCCGGCTCCAATACCACCAGCGCCCGCGAGGCCGCCACGGCCTCACCCGCGAACGCCGCCGCCGCGGCCCGATCCCCTCGCTCGCCGTACAACCGTCCGAGCAGCCCGGCCCCCGCGCTCAGCTCCGGCAGCAACGACGGGTCGTCGACGGCCAGCTCCCGCAGCCGGGGCACGGCCTCCGCGGCGCAGAGAACGGCCTCACCCGCCCATCCCCGCCCGTCCAGCCACCCGGCCAGCCACGCCAGCCGCCGCGCAATCCCACGATCACCCCAGGCCACCCGGCCACGATCACGGGACGCCGTCCCGCCGTGATCAACCGGCGCTGTCCCGCCATGGTCGCCGGGGCCGCCGACCGCTGTGGCGAGGGCCGCGGTCAGCTTGGCGGCCAGTTCGGCGCGGAGACCGTCGTCCAGGGCTCCGAACGGCGGCAGGGGCCGGGGAGCCCAGCCCTGTCCCGCCACGGTTGCCGACGGCGGCAGCGACACGCGCCCCGCCCCGCCCGGCAGCACGGCGACGATCCCCTTCAACCGCTCCGCGACCTCCGCGTCACCCCCGGCGCCCTCGAACGCCGCCACCGCCGCGCCCAGCCGCCCGGCCCGCATCAACCCGCACGCCAGGTTGTGGTGCGCGCACTCACCACGCGCCGCGAACCGCCCGTCCTCCTCCGACAGCACCCGGAACCTGGCCGCCGCCTCCTCCGCCGGCTTCAACGCCGCCCCCGGATCACCGGCCAGCAGCGAGCAGGCGCTCAGGCGGAACAGCGCCTCCGCGCGCCCGGCCGCCGTCTCGTGCGACGGTGTGGCGGCGAAGATCTCGACCGCCTCCGCCGAGGCCGCCACGGCCTCCTCCACCCTGCCCGCCGCCGCCAGCCGCGCCCCCTGCTCAGCCAGCGCCCCGGCCAGCCGGGCGGGGGAGCCGGCAGTCCGCAGATGCTCGACGAGCAGCTCGGTGACCGCCAGACCCGACGCCCCAGGCCCGTCCACCGCCGCGTCCCGCGACCCCAGCCCGGCCACGGCCGCCGCCACCTCCGGATCGCCGCGGAACAACCGCAGCGCCGCGTCGAGCTGGTCCCTGACCTGCTCCCCAAGGTGACGCGCGTGCTCCGGAGTGGGCAGTAAGGTGTCGAGCCTTCCGATGAGCAGCGCCCGCAACGCCCCCCGTACGGCCGGCGCGGCGCTCGACACCCGCAGCACGTCCAGCATCCGCACCACATGCTCACCCGTACAACCCGGGAGATCGCGTACGGCCCGCACCAACGCGTCGAGCCCGTCCACCGAGGCCAAGAACCGCTCAGCCACGACATCCGGCCCCAAGGCCGACAACCGCTCCTCCCCAGGAAAAAGCCTGACCAGCCACTCACTCATGGCCACCCGCAGGTCGTGGTCCCGCAGCCGGGGCACCGCCGACAGCAGCTCGGGCAGTTCCTCACCCGTCGGCTTCGTGAGCGTGACCAGGGCGACCGCCTGCCGCGCCGTCACGGCGTCCACCGGCTCGCGGTCGTCGGGCCAGACCGTCATCCACTGTTCCTGCTCGTACGCCAGGAACCGGGCGAACAGCTCCTCACCCGCCCCGCCCTCATCCCCCCGCAACCGCATCAACGCCGCCAACTGCACCCGCAGCGGATCACCGTCCCCAGGATCGAACAACTCCGGCCGGACGGCCCGAGGCGGTGCGAACGCCCGCATGGCCGCTTCAACGTGCTCCACCCGCCGCTCGGGGGTCGGCAAGCGGTCGAGCTGGACGGTGATGGTGTTCAGCGCCCTCGGGCCGTCACCTGTCGTGGCGGCCCGCTCCAGCCGCTGCCACCATTCGCCCTCGGCGGGCTCGCGGGTGAGCAGCAGGATCCTGACCCGGGGATGGTGTGGCCGCTCGCCCAGCCGCCGTACGAGGTCGCCGATCGCCCCGGCCGACGGCTCGGGATGCTCGACGGCGAGCAGCGTGGGCCGGAGCACGTCGAGGCCGGCGGCGCCGTGCGGGCTGCCGAGGAACCCGGCGTCCCACCCCGTCCCGGCCAGCTCCACGCACAGCTCCCCCGCCAGCCGGGTCTTGCCCGTGCCGCCCTCGCCCGTCACCACCGCGACCGACAGCGGCCACGGCTCGTCGGCCCAGGTGCGGAGCCTCGCCAGGGCGTCGTCACGTTCCAAGAACGCCACGACCGCATGGCGCGGCATGAGCAGCGACCAGTCCGGACAGTCGGGAGGCAACGGCTCGCGGGCGGGTTCGAGCAGGGTCGCCAAGGGGGTCGCGTCGCCTCGCACGGCTCCCGACTGACCGCCCGCCAGAGTACGAAACTCCTGGTCGGAGAGGAGCACGTCCGCCGGTACGACGTCCAGGCGCCGTTCCGCGTGCCCGCGGACCACCCCGAGCACCTGGCCGCCGGCCTTCGCGAGCAGCGCGGCACCCGGCAGGCCGGGCAGGAAGTCCGGCACGGCTCCGAGAATGTCGACAACCAACCCCGGACGACGGCCTGCTGCCGCGCGACCGTTCGTTGTCGCACCACCGTCTACCGCCGCGCGACCGTTCGTTGTCGCGCGACCGCCTGTCGCCGCGCGACCGCCCTCTGCGGCGCCACCGCCTGCCGTCGCACGACCGTCTACTGCCGCGTGACCCCTCTGCGCCGCGCGGCCGTCCTCCGTCGTCCCGGCCAGGGCGGTCAGTGTCTCCAGGGGACGGAACCCATCGCGTTGCCGCCCCCGCCGGAACCCCCTGGCCACACATCGCACCCACTCGCCCGCGCCCACCCGCCCCCAGCGGACCGGCGCGATACCCGGAACGTCCTCCCACGGCGCCCCCCGCACCCACAGCAGCACCACCCCGGCCGCGTCGCCGCGCCCGCGCCAGACGGGAACCGCCGGGAGCCAGCCCGGCGCGCCCGCCGGGCGAACCTGGAACGGCGCCTCAACCGCGCCACCGTAGGCACCGGGAGGGGCGGAGGTACCGAAAGGAGCGGGGGCGCCGGAAATGCCAGAGATGCCGTAAGCGCCTGAGGTGCCGGAAGCGGCGGCGGTCAGGACGAGGTCGCGCCCGACCACATGCCCCGACCCGGTCACACCGACAAGGTCGTCATGACCGGAGTAGACCTCGACGACACGGTCGGCCCCGAGGCGGTGCGGTGACCTGTCCATGGGGCCCGCCCAGTAGCTACGTCCCGATGTGTCGTCCCCGACGAGGGTGTCACCACTATCCCATTCGAGGATCGCCCCCGGACATGGATTTGCCCCGCTTGTTACGCCTTCTCGCCCGTGAGCAACGCGGCCAGCCCGAGGTACACCAGACCGCTCCCGACGTCGAGCCGCCGCCGCGCCCGCGCGGACCGCCTGAGCCGCCCGGCCAGAGCCGAGGAGAGCAGCGCGTACGTGCCGTCGCTGGCCAGCCCGAGCAGCACCCAGAGCAGCCCGAACACCAGGATCTGCGGCGCGATCGGCCCGAGGCCCGGATCGGTGAACTGCGGCAGGAACGCCAGGAAGAAGATCGCCGTCTTGGGGTTGAGCACGTTGACCACGAACCCCTCCCAGAACATCCGCCGCTTGGAGTGCTCCTCCATCTGCGCCGTCTCGGCGGCCTCGCTCCGCTGCATCAGCTTGCGTACGCCGAGCCAGACCAGGTAGGCGACGCCCACCCACTTGACCACGGTGAACGCCGTCGCCGACGCGGCCAGCAACGCGCTGATGCCCAGCGCCGAGGCGACGATGTGGACCAGGGAGCCCGTGTGCACGCCGAGGACCGAGACGAAGCCCGCCGACCGGCCTTGGGCGACGCTCCTGGTGACGATGAACAGGACGGCGGGCCCCGGCACCACGAGGAGGGCCAGGGTGGCCGCGCAGAAGACAGCGATTGTCGCGAGATCCGGCATGCCGCCCATGGTAGGAGCGAGGGCCCGGGGCCGGTCAAAGGCTTTGTTGCGGGACGCTCAGCCGAGCGGTTGGAGGCTCTGCCGCAGGGCGTTCAGCAGCGCCTCCGTGGCGGGCTGGTGCGGCGGGTCGCCGTAGACGGCCGCGTACACGTGCCTGATGGACCCCGGAACGATCGACACCTGTACGTCCTTGTTCAGGTGAGCGGCCAGGGCCAGGCCGGGCAGCACGGTCAGCCCCATGCCCGCCGCCACCAGCGCCTGAACGGCCACGATGTCGTCGCTGGTGAAGGAGATCCGCGGCACGAACCCGGCCTTGGCGCAGATGTCGAGCAGATGGCCGCGGCACCGGTCGCAGCCCGCGATCCACGAGGCGTCGGCGTGCGCGCCCAGATCGGCGCACTCCTCCGCGGAGTCCTCTGTGGACTGCCCGGCGGACTGCCCGGCGGACTGCCCGGCGGACTGCCCGGCGGTGGCCGGGGACACGAGGTGGCTCGGGTCGTCCAGCAGGTGGATCATCTGGATCCCGCTGTCCTCGGGCGCCGTGTCGTCGTACCGGAACATGACCGCCACATCCACCCGTCCGGCCCGCAGCAGCCGCAGCGCCTCTGGCGGCTCGGTCTCCGTCAGCTGCAGGCGCAGCCCGGGATGTGACTGTTTCAGCAGGGTGGCGGCTTTGGGGATGAACGTGCCCAGCGCCGACGGGAACGCGGCCAGCCGGACCCGCCCCGACTGCAGCCCGACGTGCGCGGCCAGCTCGTCGGCCGTGGCGTCGAGCCGGCTGATGATGTCGGCCGCGCGGTCGGCGAGCAGCTTGCCCGCCTCGGTGAGCCGGATGCCGCGCCCGGCGCGCTGCACGAGCTTGGCCCCCGTCTCGGCTTCGAGCCGGGCCAGGTGGTGGCTGACCGACGGCTGCGAGTAGTGCAGCTCCCGGGCGGCGGCGGTGAGCGAGCCCCTGCGGGCGATGGCGACGAGGACGCGCAGTCGTACGACATCCAGCATTCATCAATCGTATCTATCGATGAGCCAGAAGACTTCTGTTGGACCTATGAGTCGGAACGTAGCACCGTAGAAGGGGAAGAGGAATTCCCGGCTTCTCCTAGGGAGACACCATGAATACGATCCTGATCCGGCCAGGGCTCGACAGTCTCGTCTCGGACGTCGGCGACATCACCGCCCGGCGCCTGGGCCCGCGGCGGACCGCGTTCGCCGTGGGAGACCTGCTGCGTCCCCGGCTGGTCACGCTCGACCTGCTCACGCCGCAGGAGCGGGAGGGGGCGCCGGACAAGTACGTGTCACACGTTCTGCACGCGAGTGACGACTTCTCGATCGTGGCCGTCGTCTGGCGGCCCGGCCAGGGCACGGTGATCCACGATCATGTGTCGTGGTGCGCGTTCGGTGTGATCAGCGGGATCGAGCACGAGACGCTCTACCGGGACATGGGGGACCACCTTGTGGAGATCGGGCAGGCCGCCAACATGCCCGGCGAGGCCAGCGGGTTCGCGCCGCCCGGCGACATCCACAAGGTGATCAACGTCAGCGACGAGGTGGGGGTGTCGGTGCACGTGTACGGGGCGGACGTGAGCAGGCTCGGCAGCAGCGTCCGCCGCGTCTACGACCTGCCGGTCCGTTAACGCCGAGGGCTGGCGGCGTCAAAAGCCCGCCCGGCGTCGGAAGCCCGCCAGAGTCAAACCCCGTCAGGCCCGCAGCCCCGCGGCGATCACCTCGGCCGCCGGGCGGGGCGGGCGGCCCAGCAGCGCCGCCAGGTCGCCGTCCGTGCCGGCCAGGAACCCGTGCGCGACCGCCGAGTACGTGGACACCACGAACGGGACCTGCCACCCCGGCAGCCCGAGCCCGGTCAGCGCGTCGCGCAGCTCGCCCAGCGAGCCGGACCGGTAGGCGACCTCCTTCCCGGTGGCCGCGGCGACCGCCTCCGCGACGTCGGCGCCGCCCGTCGCCACCGGCCCGACCAGCTCGTACACGCGGCCGCGATGTGCGGCGGGCTCGACCAGGATCGCGGCGGTCACGTCCGCGAGGTCGTCGCGCGACACCGCGGCCAGGCGGCCCTCGCCCAGGGGGACCGACAGCAGGCCGGTGTTCGCCGCGTCGAGGGCCGGCAGGAGCAGCAGCTCGGCGTAGAGGCCGTTGCGCAGGATCGTCCAGTCGAGGGGGCTGTCCTTGAGGCGGCGTTCCGTCCAGCGATGAGGCAAGGCGTACGGAAGGTGATCACCCGCCCCGGTGATGCTCGTGTACACGATGTGCCGCACCCCGGTCCGCTCCGCCGCGTCGATGGCGGCCGCGTGGCGGGCGATCACCACGTCGTCCTCGGCCTCACCCGCCGAGACGAGCAGGACGGTGTCCGCCCCGGCGAACCCCGCGGGCAGGGTGCCCGGGTCGTCGAAGTCGATCAGACGTACGGGAACGTCCGCTTTCACCCCGGACGGGTTCCTGCTGCCCGCCTCCACGTCCTCGGGGATACGGTCGAGAACGAGGCCGGCCAGCCCACCCGAAGCGCCGGTGACAAGGATCATGTGCTTCTCCTAGCATGGTTCTTTTTGGTAACCATGGCAGGGTGGGCGTACCCGCATAAGGAGGCACTTTCGTGTCAGCGACGAACACCGAGGTAACCTGCGACGTCCGCGAGGTGCTCGACCGCATCGGCGACCGGTGGACGCTGCCGGTGATCGTCGAGCTGTTCCAGGGGCCGCGCCGCTTCCGTCAGCTCGAACGCGGGGTGGAGGGCATCTCCCAGCGGATGCTGACGCTGACCTTGCGGAAGATGGAGCGTGACGGGCTCGTCGAGCGCACCGTTTATCCGACCGTGCCCGCCCAGGTCGAGTACGAGCTGACGCCGACGGGCCGCAGCCTCAGCGAGGTGCTCCAGGCGCTCGCGGGCTGGGCCGCCGAGCACCGCGAGGTCGTGATCGCCTCCCGGGCCCGCTGGCGCGAACAGCACCCCGACACCCGATCCTGAACGGCCACCCGATCCTGAACGGCCACCCGATTCTGAACGGCCACTCGATTCCGGGCGACCGCCCGATCTGCGAGCGTCACCCCGACCTGGGGGCTCTCACTTTCCCTGGAGGTAGCTCTCCAAGCGGTCGGCCAGCTCCTTAGGGCGCGACAGCATGACGGCGTGACTGCCGTCGATCTCGTCGGGGACCAGACCGAGCCGCTCCCGGGCGACCCCGCGCATGAACTCCGGCTCGAAGAAGCGGTCGTCGCGGCACAGCAGCACCACCGTCCGCACGTCAGGCCAGCGCTCCAGCGGCCACGGCTCCGCATATCCCTTGTCGACGTGCTCCCGGCTGCGCGACAACGCTTCGGCGGCCAGCTCGGACGGGACGTCGTGCATGAACACCCCGACCTGGTCGGAGAGGTCACGCTGGCCGAAGGCGGTGTTGGCCCACCAGTCGCTCGGGGGCTCGCCGTGCACCGGGATCATGGCGGCCAGCATCACCAGCAGGTCGGCCCCGGCCCGCTCGCAGATGAGCGGGCCGACG
>NZ_JAHKRL010000332.1 GCF_019396405.1 Nonomuraea rhizosphaerae
CTCGGCGGCGAGATCGACACCCTCGTCGCCGAGGAGGCGGCGTCGGCGCTGCGCCTGTCCCCCGCCGCCGCGACGCGCTACCTTCAGCGGTTGACGGACCCCGACGAGGGGCTGGTCGCCGACGGCCGCGCCGACGCCGGGTCACTGTCGACGATCCTGCGCCTGCGACGCCGGTACGGGCAGGCGCCCGCGTACGACCTGCTCGACCACGGCCTCGTCGACCATTGGGAGCCAGGGAAGGAGGACGATGAACGCTAACCCGTCCTCCCCGCCGACGCTCCGCGACGTGGCCGAGGCGGCCGGCGTCCACACCGCGACCGCCTCACGCGCCCTGAACCCCAAGACCCGGCAGCAGATCAGCGCCGAGACCGCCCGCCGCGTCATGCGGGCCGCCGAATCGCTCGGCTACCAGCCCAACTCGGTCGCCCGCAGCCTGAAGACCTCCCGCTCGGCCACCGTCGGCCTGGTCATCCCCGACCTGACCAACCCGCTGTTCCCGCCCATCGTGCGAGGCGTGGAAAGCGTCCTGGAGTCCGAGGGATACAACGTCTGGATCGTCAACACCGACAACGACGCCGAACGGGAACGCGCCAAGATCGAGTCGCTGCGCTCCCGCCAGGTCGAAGGCCTCATCGTCGCCACCGCCCGCCTGGAGCACCCCCTGCTGCGGCAGCTCCACGAGCAGGGCGTGACCATGGTCCTGGTCAACCGCCAGGTGGAGGACCTGCCCATCCCGGCCGTCACCGGCGACGACGCCACCGGCATCACCCTGGCGGTACGCCACCTGGCCGAGCTCGGCCACACCTCGATCGCCCACCTGGCGGGCCCGCTCGGCACGTCCACCGGACGGCTCCGCGCCCGGGCGTTCCGGCATGCCGTACGCGACCACGAGCTGCGCGACGACCCGGCGCTGACGGTCGAATGCGCCTACTGGAGCGAACACGACGGCGCCGCCGCCATGCGCTCCCTCCTGGACGACCGCCGCGACTTCACCGCCGTGGTGGCCGGCAACGACCTGATCGCGCTGGGCTGCTACGACGTGTTCGCCGAACGCGGCCTGTCATGCCCCTCCGACATCAGCGTGATCGGGTTCAACGACATGCCGTTCCTGGACAAGCTGCGCCCGCCGCTGACGACTGTCGCGGTGCCGCACCATGAGCTGGGGGCGGAGGCGGCCCGGATGCTGCTCGACTGCATCGGGGACCCTTCCCGCCCGGCCCGCTCACTGCTGCTCCCCGCGACCCTGGTCGTCCGAGGCTCCACCGCCCCGCCCATCACCCATTGACTCTGCCGCCCGCGCACTCCTCGGCAGCCGATCAAGCGACCAAAGGCAAGACCAGCGCGTATCCAGCCACAAAAGCCCGACGCCTCAGCCGCTTCCTGGGAGTAGCCCAAGAAATATTCGCGCCGATCGAAGACGTGAAGTCGATGGCGAACCTCGTCTACTCCGAGACGCAAGGCGTTCAGCCGCTGGTGCGCGGATTCGCCGGCATCGGGCGTTTCAACGAGGTCGCCAGCCAGCTGGTCCGGCGCCTGACCAGTCATCCCTGAAGTCTTCGAGCGATCCTCCACTCGCACCAGGCCCTAACGTTGACCTATGTCCGAAACGCCATCACGGGTCGAACTGCGCCCACTCACCCGCTCCGACCAGGACGAGTTCTGCTCCCTCGTACAGGCCAGCACCGACCTGCACCACCCCTGGATGCAACTCCCCGCCACCGCGGAGGAGTTCCAGTCCTGGATGCGTCGCTTCGACGACGGCACCAACCTGGGCTTCCTGATCTGCGTCCGGGAGACCGGCGCCCTCGCCGGCATGGTCAACATCAATTCGATCATCCGGGGCCGCTACCAGGGCGCCTCCCTCGGCTACGCGGCCTTCACCCCGTCCGCAGGGCGCGGTTACATGACCGACGGGCTCACCGCCGCCCTGCGGCACGCCTTCACCGACCTGCGGCTCCATCGGCTGGAGGCCAACATCCAGCCGGCGAACAAGGCGTCCCTGGCCCTGGTCCAGCGCCTGGGCTTCCGTTGCGAGGGCCTGTCGCCCGCCTACCTCTACATCGACGGCGCGTGGCGCGACCACGAGCGCTGGTCCATCACCGCACCGGCCCCCTGGCAAGCCCATCCCTCCCTTCCGGAGGTATGAGCCACGCGGCACCGCCCACAGGCCACGCGACTCCCCAAGGTCGGCTACTGAGCTTCAGCGAGTGAGGTCGCCGACGGCAAGGTGGCTCCGGGATCCGATCCCAGTGGATCGCCGCACAGCGATCCCACCACTGCCCGACGCCAGGGAAGGGGAAACGGTCTACTCTCAGGTGCCAGACGCAGCGACCTGCTGTCAGGCAAAGGAGGCCTGACACGGCCCTCCTCCGAACACCGGGAGTGTCCAACTTGATCAGGAAGTTCCCGGCGTCGGTGCTGGTGCTGGTGCTGGTAGGCCTGGCGAGCTGCACCTCCACGCCTCCAGCCGTGCGGCCCTCCGGGAAGGCCACGCATGCCACCCCGGCGCCCGAGCAAGGACGCCACCGGCCCATCTCAGGCCGGCCGCTCGGCCCCAGCGGAATCCGCCTGGTCGTCAGCACCTTCGGCAAGGCCGACCCGGCTCCGGCGGTGATGGACGTCGACACCAGCACCCTGACGCCCATCGTGGGCCTGCCGGCCCCGAACCCGGACCCGAAGGTCGCCGTCACCCCCTACGTCCGGGGCAGGCAAGCCTTCGTCGGGGTGTCCGGGGCGAAGCTCAACCAGGAGTGGGTGTACCTGCTCAAGGGCTCCCAGGCGCAGAAGCTGTCCAGCGGCTGGTCAGCGTTCCCCGCCTTCGACGGCTCGGGTTTCTGGGTCACCGACCAGCCGGTCTACGACGGCCCCTGCACCGTACGCAAGCTGACCGAGAACGGAAAGCTCCTGCGCCGCCCCCGCTGGACCTACTGCGGCGCGCTACCGACAAGCGACACCCGGTACGGCCTTCACACCGTCCACCAGCGTAGATCGCTCCTCCTGGCGCACGACAGCCTGCGCAAACTCGCCCAATATCCGCGGATCATGGCCTCGACCTCCCGCAAGCTGCTGGTACAACAGCAGGACAAGGACTTCGCCCTCGTGGACCCGGGCACCGGGAAGAAACAGCCGATCAACCGGCCGACCCGCTCGGGCGAGGCCTGGAACGGCGAGGTCAGCACCGATGGCAAGCACATCGCCGTCCTGTTCCTCGAACACAACGTGTCGGTGTACGAGTACCTCGACGTCTGGGTGCTGGACACCGAAACCCTGCGATGGACGCGCCTGCCGTCGATGCCCACACCCGCCGATCTCAAGACCCACAGGATGCTCTGGACGCAGGACGGCCGACTGGTACTGGCAGGGGCGTTCGTTACGACTCAGAACGCCTACCCACTGGAGAGCGACCTCGCCGGCATGATCGCCGTCTGGAGGCCCGGCGAGCCGACGCTGTCCGTCAAGCGGCTACCGGTGCCCTGGGCGACCCACCTGGAGATCCTCCCCTGAACAGGCCGAGCGCACAGACAGCCAGTCAGTACGCCGTCACCCGGCCGCCGGAGCATCAACGATCGACAGCCGAGTGCTAGCAATGTGATATCATCCAGCTATCATTCACAGCTGAGGCTCGTTGACTGCGGAGCTCATCATGAGCGCGAACACGGGCAAGGACACGGGCAAGGACACGTCCGCACGTGGCATCCACCAACGGCGGCGGTCGCGAACGCCCTCCCGACCCGACCGGTGGTGATCACGACCGATGGCTGATGACGCGGATGCGACAAGACCCCCGACAGGTTCCCGATGGTGGGCGGTGCCGTGGCCGGTGTGGCTGGTAGCCGCCCTGCTGGTCGCCGTGTTACTCAGCCTGTCGGCGGCGTACGGCTTCCACGGTGACGAGATGTACTTCGTGGTGGCGGGACGGCATCCGGCATTCGGGTACGTGGACCAGCCGCCGTTGACCCCGTTGCTGTCAGCGGCGTCGGTCGCACTCCTAGGAGTCTCACCGACGGCGGCCCGGATCCTGCCGACGCTGGAGATGGCCACGATCGTGGTGATCGCCGGGTTCATCACCCGCGATCTGGGCGGCTCCCGCCGGGCACAGGTGCTGGCCGCCGTGGCGACCGGCGTCTCGGGCTACATCGGCGCGGGACACCTGAACACCACCACCCAGCCCGACCTGCTGATCTGGGCGGTGATGATCTGGTTGCTGGTACGCCTGCTCGCCGGCGGGGACCGGCGACTGTGGCTGGCGGTGGGGCTGAGCGCAGGCATCGGCCTGGAGAACAAGGACACCCCGCTGTTCCTCGCCGCGGGCCTCGTCGTCGGCATACTCCTGTGCCGGCGCTGGGAAGTCCTCCGCTCCCCGTGGGCCTGGGCCGCGGCCCTGATCGCCACCGTGATGTGGATCCCGAACCTGGCATGGCAGGCCACGAACGGCTGGCCGCAACTGACGATGGCCTCACAGATCGCCGGATACGCGTCGGCGAACCGCGCCCAGGCCCTGCCGTTACTGTGGCTGTTCACCGGCCCCTTGCTGTTCCCGGTCTGCATCGCGGGCCTGGCCTGGGTCCTGGGATCACGAGCAGCCGCACCTTGGCGCCCACTCGGAGTGGCAGCCCTCGTGGCCATGGCCTTGGTCCTGATCAGCGGTGGCAAGGCGTACTACGCGATCGGCAGCACGGTGCTGTTCATGGCAGCCGGCGGCATCGTCCTGGACCGATGGATCGCCCGGGGCCACCGACGACTCAAGATCGCGGGCTTCGGCGCGGCAACCGCCGGCTCCGCCGCACTGATCGCGCTCCTGACCCTGCCGGTCCTGCCGGT
>NZ_JAHKRL010000333.1 GCF_019396405.1 Nonomuraea rhizosphaerae
CACCCGGCACCACCTCGGCACCGATCCGGATGATGCCACGCTCGTCCAGATCGGCCAGCACCTCCTCGGAGACGTTCGGGATGTCCCGGGTGATCTCCTCCGGCCCCAGCTTGGTGTCACGAGCATCGACCTCGTGCTCCTCGATGTGGATCGAGGACAACACATCGTCCTGCACCAGCCGCTGGGACAAGATGATCGCGTCTTCGTAGTTGTGACCCTCCCACGGCATGAACGCCACCAGCAGGTTCTTGCCCAGCGCCATCTCACCCTTGTCGGTGCACGGCCCGTCGGCGATGACCTGGTTGACCTCCACCCGGTCGCCCTCGATCACGATGGGCTTCTGGTTGAAGCTCGTGCCCTGGTTGGAGCGCTTGAACTTCGCCACCCGGTAGGTGGTACGCGTGCCGTCGTCGTTCATCACGGTGACGTAGTCGGCCGAGACCTCCTCGACCACACCCGCCTTCTCGGCGCTGATGACGTCACCGGCGTCGGTGGCGGCACGGTACTCCATGCCGGTGCCGACCAGCGGGGCCTCGCTCTTGAGCAGGGGCACCGACTGGCGCTGCATGTTCGAGCCCATCAGGGCCCGGTTGGCGTCGTCGTGCTCCAGGAACGGGATCATCGCGGTGGCCACCGACACCATCTGGCGCGGTGAGACGTCGATGTAGTCGACCTCCTCGGCACGCGCCAGCTCGGTCTCGCCGCCCTTGG
>NZ_JAHKRL010000036.1 GCF_019396405.1 Nonomuraea rhizosphaerae
GGCCGCCGTCACTCCGGAAGCCGCCATCAGTACGGGAGCCGCCGTCACCACGACGCCGGCCGCCGTCGAGAGCGTCGAGAAGCCCGTGTGCGTCCGCGTCAGGGGGGCGAAGGCGTGCGTGGGCCCGGACGAGAGCGACCGTCCGGGGGTGACGATCGAGGACACGAGAAGCGACAGGGTCCACGCCGCGATCGAGTATTACCTGCACGGTTATCTCGGCACCAAGTACGTCATCCACAACCTGGCCGGTGAAGGCGAAGTGCGCGGAACCCGCGAGGTCAGCAAGACCGTGACGTTCAGGGCCGCGATTTACCGCGGCAATCACCGCGTCAGACACAGCCGCTGGAAAACGGTGAACAACGTCACCAAATACCCGATCAAACGAGAGACGCGGGTGACGCCTTCCGCCGCCCGTGCCCGCTCGCAGATCTGCACGTCCACGAAGAACGCCGCCATTCTCTGCTTCACCGGCAACAAAACGGTGGTCTTCGCCTGCGACACCAGCGCCGACAAGCACCAGGCGCGGGCGGAATACTTCATCGGCGGCGACCCGACGGCCCGCTTCGAGATCCACCAACTGGCCGGGACCGACACCTGTGGAAAGGCGGAGCACGGTGAGACCGGGGTGAGCATGTATCGAGCCTCGGTCTTCGACCACAACCGCCGCGTCGGGACCAGGCTCTACAAGTACCGCTAGATCCATCGCGGCCGATCGGGGGCGGCCGCGCTCCGAACCCGCCAACGGACATGCACGGTGTCCGAGCCGGCGAACAGGCTGGACAACGCACCACGCCTCGCCCGGTGAACGGGCTGGACAACGCATCGTGCGCCACGCCCAGCCCGTTGGACGAGCGTTCATTGCCGCCCCTGATCACCCGATGTTACGGTGGACCCGTAAAAAAGTTGTTACATGCGAAAGGCAGACATGACCAAGGCCGAGCCAACCGGCGACGACCTGGTCGAGATGCTGGCGGCGCTGGCCAACCCGCTTCGGCTGCTCATCGTCGCCACGCTGGCCAACGGCCGTGACTATGTCAGCCACCTGGCCCGCGAGATCGGCGTCAGCCGCCCCCTGCTCCACATGCACCTGCGGCGCCTCGAAGCCGCCGGCCTGATCGTCGGCAGCCTTGAGTTGTCCGAGGACGGCAAGGCGATGAAGTACTACGAAGTCTCCGACTTCAGCCTGCACCTGACCGCCTCGGCGCTGGCCGAGGCGGCCAAGACATTGACCAGGCCGGACCCGGAGAAGGGTCCCGGATCCAAGGAGCAGTCCTGATGGCATTATTAGGCGCGGACGAGGCGATGTCCTGGCCGGAAGTGATCCTCCTCCTCGGCGTGCTGCTCCTGGTGGCCTTTCTGATCGCCATTGTCATCGTGGGGATGTTCGAGTCGCGCAAGACGAAGGCCGAGGCGGCGAGGGCGGACGACATGCGCCAGCTCGTGCACCGTTTCGAGCAGCTCGCGGAAAGCACCTTGGACGCCCAGCAGAGAGCGGCCGCCGACCTGGCCGAACTCCGTTCAAGAACGGCATCGATCGAACAGATCCTCCGCACCGTCGAGTAACCCCCGCCTTTTCACAAGCCCCCCACTTCACAAGCCCTCACCGAGGGCGTGAAAGTTTCACCGTTGTTTGACCGCCCCCGCCACCGCAGCTCATGATCATGGTGCCTCCTAGGCAGGAGGAGGCGTCGTGAGAATGCCGCTACCCATGGCGAGGTGCTCCGATGATCCTCCTACGAGTCGCGTCCGCACTCCTGCTGACGCTGACCGCCCTGAACTCCCTGAACGCCACCCCGTCGTACGCCGACGAGGTCCCCCCGGTCGCCGTGACCGTCAACACCCGCGCCGCCCTCGCCACCGTCCCCGAGACCGGCATCGGTACGAACCATGCGATCTGGGACACGAACCTGGGCACCGACGAGACCGCCGACCGCCTCAAGGACGCGGGCGTGAAGCTGCTGCGCTACCCCGGCGGCTCGTACTCGGACATCTACCACTGGGCCGATCACACCGCCCCAGGCGGCTACGTAGCACCCCACACCGACTTCGACACGTTCATGAAGGGCGTACGGCGCACCGGCGCCCAGGCGATTGTGACCGCGAACTACGGCACCGGCACCGCCGAGGAGGCCGCCGCCTGGGTGCGTTCGGCCAAGAGCAAGGGCTATGGCATCAAGTACTGGGAGATCGGCAACGAGAACTACGGCAACGGCCACTACGGCGCCGCCTGGGAGGCCGACGACCACGCCGACAAGAGCCCGGCCGAGTACGCCCGCCACGTGGTCGCCTACGCCGACGCGATGAAGGCCGCCGACCCCACCATCAAGATCGGCGCCGTGCTGACCACCCCCGCGAACTGGCCCGACGGCATCACGGCCGAGGGCGACAGCGGCACCTGGAACAAGGTCGTCCTCTCGGCCGCCGGCCCGAAGATCGACTTCGTCATCCTGCACTGGTACCCGGGCGCCCTGGACCGCGCCTCGCACGTCCCCGACATGATTCACCTCACCCGCCGGCAGATCACCGCGTACGCCGGCGCCGGATCCGACCGGATCGGGATCGCGATGACCGAGTTCAACACCGGCTCCAGCAGCGCCGGCACGACCACCCAGCCCGGCGCGCTGGCTGCCGCCGACGCGTACGCGACACTCCTGGCGAACGGCGTCTTCACCGTCGACTGGTGGAACGTCCACAATGGCATCGGCCCCGTCACCCAGGTCGAAGGCCAGACCGACTACGGCGACTTCGGCCTGCTGTCGAGCGCGACCTGCACCTCGGACGGCGCCACCTGTGAGCCCCCGCTCAACACCCCCTTCGCCCCGTATTACGCCATCCAGATGCTGAGCAAGTTCGCCCGCCCCGGCGACCAGCTCATCCGCGCCGCCACCGACCAGCCCAAGGTCACCGCCCACGCGACCCGCCGCCCCAACGGCGACCTGGCCGTCCTCCTGATCAACACCTCCCCCGGCACGCCCTACCCCGTCACCCTCGCCGCCCCCGGCTTCACCCTCGCCCCCACCGCCCTGACCCACACGAACGGCGCCACCACCATCACCACCACAACCGCCGGCCAGCCCCTGCCCCCGCTCTCGCTGACCACGATCACCCTGCGCCCGGCCGCCCCCTCGACCGGCCGCCCCACCGCCCCCGGCCAGCCGACGCTATCCAACGTGACCGACAAGACCGCCACCATCTCCTGGCCCGCCGCCTCCCCCGGCCCCCGCCCGATAGCCAAGTACGAGCTCCACCGCCAGAACGGCGCCATCACCGAGCAACTGGGCGAGACCCCCGGCACCTCGTTCACCGTGAACAACCTCACCCCGGGCACCCGCTACACCGTCAACGTGATCGCCCGCGACACCGGCGGCGCCCTCTCGTGGTCCTCCCCGCCGCTGACGTTCACGACCGCCACCCCCGCCACCAGCTCGTGCACGGCGCGCCTGACCGTCCAGACGGACTGGGGCAGCGGCTATGTCGGCGCCATCGACCTCACCAACAACGGCGCCCCTCTCAACGGCTGGACCCTCGACTTCACCTGGCCGAGAACCTGGCAGAGCCTGGGCAGCGGCTGGAGCGCCGACTGGACCCAGACCGGCCAGTCCGTCAAGGCCGTCAGCTCCCCCGGCAGCGGCTCCCTGCCGACCGGAGCGTCGACGACGATCGGCTTCGTCGGCAACTACAGCGGCCCGAACGTCCTGCCCACGGTCTTCACCCTCAACGGAACCGTCTGCACCACCCACTGAACCCACCGACCAGGGAGGCACATCAAGCTTCCATCGTCACGGACTCAATCCGCCGACAAGCACCGACCAGACCCCTCAGCGAACGGAACCCACACGCTCCGTCCTCACCTTTCAGGCAGGACAACCACTCTTTCGTTTCAGCCTTCGGACACGGGCCTTCCAGAAGCAGCTTCAGCGAGGCAAGTCGTCCACGCTGAAGGCAAGTGCATGCATAGTGGGCCCATCTACCCCCTCGCCTGCAGGTGTATCGAGCTCAACACCTGAGGTGAGGAGGTGATATCGATGACAGGACGCCGTCGGAGTAGGTCCCGCGATGTATGGGCGAGGGTGGTCCCCATCCTCAACGCCGCTGCTGGGTTGACAACCTTGCTCGTGGCGTTGATCTCGCTCTTGAGATAGGGCGGACGGGTGAACACCCGGGCCAGTTCGGCTTCGCAGCCAGCGAGTCGACCTGGACCCCAAGCAAGGTAAGCGCAGACGCTTACCAACATCCTGCGATGAACTCGTCCTGCGATCATGGTTTATCGACATCGACCAGCCATGACATCAGGCACACTCTGTGAATCCAGCCGTTGGCCGTCGTGTCATCGCGTCCACTCTGCACGGGTGGGTACGCGCGGGCGCTTACCTTAGGTCCTCAGACCAGGAGTCACATCACAGCACGCCGGTGTTGCTGTCGCTGAACATCAAAAACCCCGAACGATGATCCGTTCGGGGCATTCTTGCTGTTCAAAGCTGGTGGTCAGGGGCAGGGTCGAACTGCCGACCTTCCGCTTTTCAGGCGGACGCTCGTACCAACTGAGCTACCTGACCTAGAGCGGTCCTGACGGGACTTGAACCCGCGACCTCCACCTTGACAGGGTGGCGAGCACTCCAAACTGCTCTACAGGACCTTGCTGTTTGCGACTCGCTTAGCTTACCAGCTCCCCGGTGGCCTTCGGCCAGCCGATTTGCGGTGCGCCAGGCGCTTCGCGGTGCCCCCAACGGGATTCGAACCCGTGCCGCCGCCTTGAAAGGGCGGTGTCCTAGGCCGCTAGACGATGGGGGCTCAGGAACTTTCCCTGTCGCCTTCCGTCGGAGACCTCTGAAGCATAGGGGACGATTGCCCTTGATGCCAAAGTGGCGAACCGGCGGCCGGCGTTGTCGTGCCAGTGACCGATCCCGTTGGCGACGGGGCGTTCGTTGGCTCTGGAGAAATCATACGTCCAGGGTCGGTCTCCACGTGACGCTGGACGTACACGGACTGCTCGCCGAGGCCGCCGAGCGTGATGTCGTCCCAGGCCTGCAGGCGTCTGGTCTCTTTGTCGAAGTACAGGACAGAGGCCTGTACGGGGGTCGGCTGGGGGTGTTCGAGGGCCCGCAGGCCGGCGCCGCCCGTGGACCCCTGGACGAGGAGGCGGGTTCCGGTCGGCAGCACACTGGTGGCGCGCGCGTGGGTGTGACCTGCGAGGATGATCGGGGCCGAGCCGGAGAAGCCACGGCCGATGTCGGGGTCGTGCACGGCGATGACGTCGGGCTTGGCGACCGAGGGCAGGTGCGATCGCGCGAACTGTGCGAGGGTGTTGGGGTCCGAGGCGACATCAACGGTCTTGTCGGGGGTGAAGCGGGGATCACCCAGTCCGTAGATGGTGAGGCCGGCCACCTTCTGCGCCTTGTCGTCCAGGACTATGGCGTTCTTCTGCTTGGCGACCGCTTTCTGGGTGACCATCGAGTCGTGGTTGCCGCGTACGTAGACGTACGGGACGCCGAGCGTGCTGATCTCGTCCACGAACTTGTTCTCCGCCTTGGTGCCGTGGTCGGAGATGTCGCCCGTGTCGATGATCATGTCGGCCTTGAACTGGTCCTTGAGTGAGCGGATGACGTTCCAGGCGATGGGGTTGAGGTGAATGTCGGAGACGTGCAGCACACGAATGGAACGCGGGTCGGCGTCGTACAACGGCAGGGTCGAGACGGTGTCGTACAGCTTCGAGACGTTCGTCACGAGCTTGGTGAGCTGCGACCGGTACGACTCGAACTTCGTCACGATCGACTCCGCGCTGCCCACGAGTGACGGCGCGGCGGCGATCAGCCCCGAGTAGCGCGGCTCCACGAGCGAGTTGGGGCGGAACGTGAGCGCCGCGAGCGCGCTGGTGCCGGCGAGCGCGACCGAGGTGGCCAGCAGCCCGAGAAGGGCCACCCTGGGCCGCCTGAACACCATCAGGACCGCGATCAGCGCCCCCGCGCCCGCGCAGAGCAGCGAGCGGATCAGCAGCGCGCGCACGCCGTCGAGCAGGTCCCGCTCGATGATCCCGGGCAGCCGGTCCGCCAGGCGCGGGTCCTCTATGAGCGCCTTCGCGCGGTCCTGGTCGATGTTCTCCAGGGATATGCGGAGGCGGAGCGGGGCGTCATGGGTGCGGAACGTGAGCGTGCCGAGCGGGCTGGCGTCCACGATCGTCTCGCCGCTCCACGCGGGGCGGAGGGACATCCCCGTCTCGACCGGCCCGACCTGGGACT
The DNA here is from genome assembly GCF_019396405.1 of Nonomuraea rhizosphaerae. Taxonomy (GTDB): domain Bacteria; phylum Actinomycetota; class Actinomycetes; order Streptosporangiales; family Streptosporangiaceae; genus Nonomuraea; species Nonomuraea rhizosphaerae. The sequence continues at coordinate 6,237 of NZ_JAHKRL010000036.1, forward strand.
TGACGGTTCCGCTGAGGAAAATGCCGAGCCAGGCCCCGACCGCGGCCACGAAGAGGACGGCCACGGCCTTCGTCACCCGCGACTGGACGACCGCCTTCAACCTGTGAGCGAACTTCATACAGTTTCTTGCCTACCCGAACGGGCGGGCAGAATGGCAAGAGTGATGGAGGTTTCGCGGAAGAGGTTCGAGGAGCTCGTGGCCGAGGCGTTGGACACGATCCCTCCGGAGCTGACCCGGATGATGAGCAATGTCGTCGTCACGGTGGTCGACGATCCGCCCGAGCCCCACCTGCTCGGCCTGTACACCGGGATCCCCCTCACAGAACGCGGTGACTGGTACTCAGCAGTTTTGCCCGACCGCATAGAGATCTACCGCAATCCCATATGCCAGATTTGCGATACCGAGGATGACGTGATCGACGAGGTCCGCATCACGGTCGTTCACGAAGTGGGGCACCATTTCGGCATCGACGACGCCCGCCTCCACGAGCTGGGATGGTAACGCTTCGCAATGGGTTGGCTCCTTTAGGTTGCGGCCTGACCTGTGATCGGGCACCTTAGGTGACATAGCGAACACTCTGAGTCAGGCACAGCGGAGTCCAATGGGGGCCATGCGGGCACGACGGCTGCCGGTGCGGCATCGCCGTGACCTGGACAGTCAAGCCACATACGGCGAGGTCATCGCCATCAGGGAGTTTCGCGCTCTCTGGTACGGCCAGGGCCTGTCGCTGCTCGGCGATCAGCTCGCCCAGGTGGCGCTCGCCGTACTCGTCTACAACCGCACCGGGTCGCCGCTCGCCACGGCGGCCGTCTACGCGCTGACCTACCTGCCGTCCATCGCCGGGGGCCCGCTCCTGGCCGGGCTGGCCGACCGGTTCGCGCGCAGAGGGGTGATGGTCACGTGCGATGTCCTGCGTGCGGCGCTTGTGGCGGTGATGGCGCTGCCCGGCGTGCCCTTTCCGCTTCTGTGCGGATTGGTGTTCCTCGTGGTGCTGCTCAGCGCGCCGTTCTCGGCCGCGCGAGCCGCGTTGCTGCCCGAGGTGCTGGAGGGCGACAGGTACGTCGTCGGCTCCGCGTTGCAGAACATGACGAACCAGGCCGTGCAGATGCTCGGCTTCGCGCTCGGCGGCGCCATGATCGCCGCCATGGGCCCGTACCGGGCACTCGCATTGAACGCGGCCACTTTCCTGGCGTCCGCGCTGATTCTGGTCACCGGTGTACGCCGTCGCCCCGCGGTCATGGTCGACGGCGGGAAGCCGTCCATGTGGACCATGACGAGGGCAGGCGCCCGGCTTGTCTTCGGTGACCGGAAGCTCCGCACCCTCGTGCTCTTCGCCTGGTTGTGCGGCTTCTACATCCTGCCGGAGGGCATCGCCGTGCCGTACGCGGCCAAGCTCAGCACCGGCACGCTTCCCGTACCGGTGATCACTGGGCTGCTGATGGCGGCGATGCCGACGGGAACGGTGATCGGCGCGTTCCTCTTCAGCAGGTTCGTCACGCCTTCACGGCGATTGCGGCTGATGGGGTGGATGGCCATGTTGAGCTGCTTGCCGCTGGTCGTGACGGCGATGCGGCCTCCGTTGGCCGTTGTGCTGGCGGCATGGGTTCTGTCGGGGATGGGCGGGGCGTACCAGCTCGCTGCCAATGCCGCCTTCGTTCAGCAAGTACCGCCCGAACAGCGAGGCCAGGCGTTCGGCCTCGTACAGTCGGGCCTGATGGCCGTGCAGGGCATCGGCATCCTGGTCGGCGGGTTCGCCGCGGAGAGACTCGGCCCGGAGCCGGTGGTGGCGCTGGCCGGGATCAGCGGTGTGACGGCCGCGGCCGTCCTGTCGATGATCTGGGCCGAGTCTCGTGGCGGCAGCTCCTCCCAGGCCGAGGCCCAGGCAGCGACCTGATCACTGCTGCGGCTTCTGCTCGCCGCCCCAGTCGGTGGTGCCCTTGTTCTGCTGCTTGTTCAGGAGGTCCTGGACGATCGAGGTGTTCCTGCCCTCTTCCGGCATGAGCAGCCAGCCCGCCGCGTACACGGCGACCCCGGCGCCACCGAACAGAGTGGCAATAGCCAGGACGACCCGCACGAGGTTCGCATCGATGCCGACGTACTCTCCGATACCGGAGCAGACACCCGCGACGATCCGGCCGTTGGTGGTCCTGCGAAGCTGCTTGACGTTGTATTCGCTCATGCCTCAAGAGTGCCCTTCGGGCCCGCGTTCGCACATCAGGATTCCCCCTGGTAGAACCCTGGTAGGCCCTTACTGCTCACGACCGGGGCTCGAAGCCCGCCGCTCCACGGCTCAGGGCTGACGGCTTCACGCTGAGAGGCTCGACGGGCTCACGGCTTTTACGGTGGGAGGCTCGATGGAAGACCGGCTGCGCCTGGAAGACCTGCTGCGCCTGGACGATCGGCTCGACGGCGACCAGCGGCTGATCCGCGACACGGTCAGATCCTTCGTCACCGACCGCGTCCTCCCGCACGTCGGCGACTGGTTCGAGGAGGCCACCTTCCCCGCCCGCGAGCTCGCGCCCGAGCTGGGCTCGCTCGGCCTGCTCGGCATGCACCTCCAGGGCTACGGCTGCGCCGGCACGGACGCCATCTCGTACGGCGTCGCCTGCCGCGAGCTCGAAGCCGGAGACTCCGGTCTGCGGTCGTTCGTCTCGGTTCAAGGCTCTCTGGCCATGTTCCCTATATGGCGTTACGGCTCCCCCGAGCAGAAAGAGGAATGGCTGCCCCGGATGGCCGCCGGTGAGGCGATCGGCTGCTTCGGCCTCACCGAGCCCGACCACGGCTCCGACCCGTCCGGCATGCGCACGTACGCCAAACGCGACGGCTCCGACTGGATCCTGAACGGCTCCAAGATGTGGATCACCAACGGCTCCATCGCGGACGTAGCGGTCGTCTGGGCACAGACCGACGACGGCATCCGCGGCTTCGTCGTCCCCACCGACACCCCAGGCTTCTCCGCCCCTGAGATCCACAAGAAGATGTCCCTTAGGGCATCCATCACCGCGTCCCTCTACTTCGACGACGTACGCCTGCCCGCCACCGCCGTGCTCCCCGACGTCTCCGGCCTGAAGGGCCCGCTCTCCTGCCTCTCCGAGGCCCGCTACGGCATCGTGTGGGGCGTCGTCGGCGCCGCCCGCGCCTGCCTGGAGGCCGCGGTCGCGTACGCCAAGACCCGCGTCCAGTTCTCCAAGCCGATCGGCGCCTTCCAGCTCACCCAGCAGAAACTCGCCTGGATGTACGTCGCCGCCACCCAAGCCGGCCTGACCGCCCTCCACCTGGGCTCCCTGAAGGACGCCGGCCAACTGGAGCCGCGCCAGATCAGCTTCGGCAAGCTCGCCAACGTACGCGCCGCCCTCGACATCGCCCGCCAGGCCCGCACGATCTTGGGCGGGAACGGGATCACGCTGGAGTACCCTGTGATCAGGCACATGAACAACTTGGAGAGTGTGCTGACGTACGAGGGCACTGAAGAGATCCACACACTGGTGCTGGGAGAGGCGCTGACGGGGCTGTCCGCTTACCGGTGAGGGGACTTAAGAGCGTCGCGTGAGGGGCGGTAATCTCTGTACCCTTGCTGTTGCTGGGGGCGTTAGCTCAATTGGCAGAGCTGCGGACTTTTAATCCGTAGGTTCCGGGTTCGAGCCCCGGGCGCCCTACCATCCTCTACCCTATCTGACCTGCGGTTTCTCGGTTCTCGGCCGTCTTTCGCAAGGTGGAGACGGCCGTGTTGGTGCTCGTGGTGTGCTCTTCGGCATGCGTCCGGCGCATCGGCGGGCCGATCGCGGGAGCGAATCGCGCCGGTTTGCGCTGGCCGCTGTCGGCCGCCCGGGGCGGGGTGTAAAGCCAGGCCCGTACGACGCACAACACAAAGGCAGGGCGCAAAGGGCTGCAGGCGGGACACGCCCGGCGTGCGTGCAGACCTGTCCAAACATGGGTGAAGCCGCCTTCCGCGGCAGAGTCCACGACGCCTCGCCGCAGCGGTATGAACTGCCCCGGCAAGTGTTGACCGGGCCATGCCGGAAAGACGCCGACCTGCGAAATCGGGCGGGCACCAATCCGCCGTGGCCGCGTCTCGTGCCTGCTCACCGAAACAGAGGATCATGGTCCCTCCTACCACGCTGTCGGGCGCCGCTGTCGTCTTCATGCTCACTGCCACGCCAGCCGACGCGCAGTTTCTGCATCCAAGCCGCAAGAGGGATGGATGTTGCTGGTGACGGCGAGGCTGCAGCATTCACGGGCGGCATCCAGACGGTGGAAGGCTTCGGCGCTCCGATGGCCGCTCGGTGACCGGCTCACACGATTCGACATCTGACCTGCCAGTCGCCGGGGTGACCCCAGCCGACAACCCGATCAGCCAGCGGTCACCAAGCCTCTCCACCAACCCTCGCAGCGGCCCCGGCCACACCCCTACGCCCCCACGCCGGTTCAACCAGGAGCACCAAACCCGAAGACCGGCTCGCGCTCGGAGGGCGCACCATTCGCTGATGGCCTACGAGGCGTCCACGCGCCAGCACGCCAGCACGCCAGCAGCATCGGCAACAATGCGGACGGGCCACGGCCACACGCGCCTCGCGGCACGCGCTAACTTCTACGGTGGTGCCCCGTCCCGTGCGAGACAACAACCAATGTCCGAGATGTCCGAATTCCCGAAAGTGTTCAATCTGACGCCCCTCACGGGATAGCGATGCAGGTCATCGAGAGTGCTCCCCGCGCACGCCGGGGTCCCGGCTCGGAGGCGAGTGGAAGTCCGAGCCGTTGGAGGTCCGGCGAAAGCGGTTCTCACATCGAGAGAAGGGGCAGTTCCCTACCCACCGAATGGGCTTCAATTCCCATGTCGAAGACGGCATGGAACGCTACCGAGGGGCGATCCCAGGGTTCGCCTTCACTTATCTCGCCAGCCAGCTCTGAACCCACCTTCGCGAATACCGTAAAGAGGGCAGGAAGATCCGCCTTGTCGCGCGATAGCAGTTCCGCAGAATCGACAAAGAGCAGGATCAGGACATCTACAGAAAGCCATTCATAGATGTCAGCAAGGCATTCTTCGAACGCCGGCCAATTGGGGCTAAAGTAATCCGGGAATGAAAGTCGGCTAGCGACAGCTTCAAAGAAGTCGTCAAGAGTCATCATGGTTGCCGAGTCGAAGCAGGCAATCATGACTTTTAGCGAAGCTCCTAGATTTACCTGCACCGTTTGCGCCTCGGCGACAAGATCGGCCCTGTACAACCATGGAGGTTCAGGATGCGCAAGGCGCTCTGCCAACGTCTGGAAGTTCACGAGCGGGACCTACCTGAACTGAGTGAACGTGTCGTAATGATCAGTAGTATAGTAGGCCCGGCCGTCACTGCCGGTTACCACTCTTTCCGCTCCCCCGTTAACGCCCCTGGTGTACGGATTCACGTCCCATTCTCGATAAGTTATTGCATTACCGTTTGCGTCGACTCTAGGGAGTATCGTACCCCCTCCGCGACCGTCGTTGGCAAACGTTCTTCCTCCCCTATATCCAGGAGGAGGGGATCCGTGCTGAAGTACGTAATCAGCGGTGTCGTGCGCCTTCTGCGCTACCGGGCCGAAGGAAATATCGCATGGCCTAGCATTGTGAACGAGGACGGGCGTCTCTCCAGCCAGCACATAGTAGGTATGGAGTTGGCTGATTGACGTTTTCTCAGCGACTTTCAGGTGAGTTTGCCATGTTCGAAGTGGGTGAGGACGAGCGCAGCTTTGGCCACGTCTCCCACTCGGCTGGGGCTGATCGTCAAATGCCGGAGAGTGCGCCAGCGCTGTTCCAATAGGGCGAAGCCGCGTTCTCCAAGGCAGCGCAGGGAACGGAGAAGCGCGTTTCTGGTACGGGTGTCAACATCCAGCTCGCCTCCGTCGGCGGGCTGCTTGACCGGCACATGCACCCCGATCCCTGCGCCTTCATAGCCGCAGTCGGCGAGCAGCGGCATGGTCTTGAGGTACGGGCGGACGACGGCGAGAACCTGTTCTCGGGCCGCGGTGATGTCGTGTGTGGAGCCCGGCAGCGGATCAGATATCCAGATCGGGAATCCATCAGGCAGAAACACCGCCTGCAGGTTGGCCGCGAAGGTGTGGGCCTTGCCGGAGTACCAGACATCGATCTCCTTGCCCTTCTTGCTGGTGGTCTTCCCGGCGACGCGGTCGATGCTGGCGAGGGTCCCGTCCAAGATCAGATGGGTGGTGCCGTCGGTCTTGGCTCGCTCCAGCGACTCAGCCAGGTGCGGTGCCTGTTGTGCCAGGACATCGAGCACTTCGTCCCGATAGCGGTAGGCGGTGGCCTGGGAGATGCCGAAGCCGAGGCCGAGTTGGCGGATGTCGCCGCCGTTGCGCATCCACACGAGGCCGAAAACGGCCTGCCACCAGCAGGTGAGCGCACGCGTGTTCTTGCGGGTGCCTCGTTGCTTGCGTTCGGCGCGCAGTAGGCGGCGCACGTAGGAAACGGTCTCCCGAGGGACGTCGAGGATGGCATGATAAGAAATCACGTGGAGTCCTTGAGCGAGCACGGATGGTTGCATATCCGCTTCTATCGGGGACTCCACGCCCGTGTCAGGGGAACGGCGACCCGCCCACATCCGCCACCACTCGCCCCTCTCCGCCCGCTATGCCTGCAGAGAAAACCTCATTGTCAGGTTGTGCATGACCCGCATGGACTCAAAGCTACGTACCCCTGCCACAGCGGCGATTTGACCGTAGGTTGTGTGGAGTTCGGCCGCTGGACGCAGGTCGCCGGCGTTCACCCACATTTTTCGCTCGCTGTCCCAGAAGGGATGGTGCGTCGTGGTGTGGAGGGTGGCCGACTCTCCGTCTGCGGTTCGAATGGCGACGTCGGTCATCTCGGTGTCGGTGTTTCGGTGGACCGCGGTCACCTTTCTGGCCCCGGCCTCGCCGGTCTCCGGCTCGGTGGCCCACACCTCGTCACCGACCTTGATGTCCTCGATGTTCTTGTGTGTTCCGTCAGCCATGAGGACTTGGGTGCCGGGCGCGAAGCTGTTCAGGCATGGGATCTTGCCGCCGAGCCTAGGGCCGAGTCCGGGTCTGATAGCGCCCAACTCCGGAGTGATGAACCAGGAGAGGACTTCCGTGCCCCAGTAGCCGGTCTGGTATTCCGGTGAGTTCGGGTCCGTTCCGAAGAGGCGCTGGGTGGGAAGTTGCGGGAGGTCGTTCCAGCCGGGCACTGACGTTTTCTCAGGCTAATTAATTCGGACAGTAGGGCATTCCTGGCCACGAACGATCAGGTCTGGGTAGACACGCGGACGACCATCACCTGCCGAAAACGGACGTGGAGCCTCCGCTACAAGGGGTCTCACCACAAGATCCTCGCCGCAGAAGGCTCCACGTTGATCAGCTATCCTGCCACGCTCGACGTCCCCCGTGAACTCATCCGCTACGTCGGCCGACTGCTCCACGCCGAGCGCCGCCGGCGCGGCACGCCCACGGGCTCGCGCCGTCTGACCTGCTTCTTCCACGCCGTGTTCGCCCTGGCCTGGTTCCGCTCCAAACCCAACATCCGCCTGCACGGCCTCGCCTTCGGCCTGTCCCAGGCCACCGCCTACCGCTACCTGCACGAGGCCATCGACGTCCTGGCCGATCAGGCCCCCGACCTCCATCAGGCCCTGGACCGCGCCGCCGCCGACGGCATCGGCCACCTGATCCTCGACGGCAAGATCTTCGACACCGACAGGTGCCGGATCAAGGCCACCAGCGTCAAAGGCGAAACGATCGACGCCTGGTTCTCCGGAAAGACCGGCGACTTCGGCGGCAACATCCAGGCACTGTGCGAACCCGGCGGATTCCCGATCTGGACCAGCAACGTCGAACCCGGCGGAATCGCCGACATCCAACCCGCCCGCCGCCACGTCCTGCCCGCCCTCTACCCCCGCACCAGCACCATGCCCGTCCTGGCCGACCCCGGCTATCAAGGCGCAGGTCACGGAGTCATCGTGCCGTTCAAACAACCCACCGACGGCAACGTCCTCAGCCTCGACAACCGCACCCGAAACGGCCTCCAGCGCGCACTGCGCAGCCTCGGAGAACGCGGCTTCGCACTCCTCACCGAGCGCTGGACAGCGCTCCAGCACACCACCCTCAGCCCCAGCAGAATCGGCGACCTCGTCCGAGCCGCCCTTGTTCTCGTCCACTTCGAACACCGGCGGATCAGCTGAAATTCAGTGAGAAAACGTCACTGCGGCACGGGTCGTGGCCGTTCGGGTCGCGGTGGATGAGCGGGCTGGCGTTGCCGTAGGTGTAGCGGTTGGCCTGGACGGATGGGGTGGCGGGTAGGGTCCAGTCGTCGCGGCTGGTGAAGGTGCCGGTGCCGGGCTGGTACCAGCGCGCGTACATGTTGACGGTGCCGGTGTCGGGGTCGGTGTATTCGCTCTGGTAGCCGAGGCTGGTCCTGGTGCCGGTCTGGGCGGTGATTTCGCCGAACGGGCTGTAGGCGGTGGCGGTGGCCACGGCGGTGCCGGAGAAGGTGGCGACCAGGTCGCTGTGCAGGTCGGTGAAAGCGCCGAGGGCGGGCCCGGTTCCGTCCTTGACGCTGGTGAGGTCGCCGAACGGGTCGCGGCCGTACCTGGATTGGACGGCGCCGTTCTGGTCGGTGATGGTGATGATGTCGTTGCTGGTCCCGGCGTAGGCGAAGCGCTGCTGGCCGGAGGCGCTCTGGCGGCTGCTCATCCGGTCGAAGGCGTCGTAGGTGTAGGCGGTGTCGCCGTCGTTGACGAGCCGGTCGAAGGCGTCGAAGGTCAGGTGCCGGGTGGTGCCGCTCTTGGTGGCGCTGGCGAGGGTTCCGCGGGGGGTGTAGGTGTAGTCGCCGCCATCGCCGGAGGTCATGCGGTTGCGTTCGTCGTAGGTGTAGGTCTTGCTGCCGGCTCTGGTGCGGTTGCCGGCGGCGTCCCATTCGTAGGCGGTGGTGGTGCCGTCGGGGGCGGTCCAGGAGGTGAGGCGGCCGGAGTGGTCGTAGCCGTAGGTGTTGGCGCCGGCGCCCGGGAGTCCGCTGGTGGTCTTGGAGGTGAGGTTGTCGTCCCCGTCCCAGCCGTAGGTGATCTTGGCGAGTTCGCCGCCGGTGCTGTTCTTCAGCGTCTGGGTGAGAGGCCGGTCGAGGGCGTCGTAGGTGTAGGCCTGGGTGTTGACCGGGTTGGTGGAGGTGATGGTGGTCAGGCGGTCGGCTTTGTCGTAGTCGTAGGTGTTGGTGCGGCCGCTGACGGGGTCGCTGACGGTCCTGAGCCGGCTGGCGTTGTCCCAGGTGTAGGTGGTGGTGCCGGTCACGTCGACGCGCTGGGTGGGGTTGCCGAGGGCGTCGTAGGCGAAGGTGCTGTTGGAGCCGCTGGGCGGGGTGAGCTTGGTGAGCAGGCCGCGGTCGTTGTACTCCAGGCTCTGGTCGCCCACTGTGGTGGGGCGGTCGGCCAGGTCGTAGCCGTAGGTCTTGTCGCTGGCGACGATGCCGGCGCCTGATCCGCTGCTTCTGGTGAGGCGGTTGAGCTGGTCGTACTGCTGGTCCAGGCGGACACCGCCGGGCTTGATGAGCGCCGTCTCGTTGCCTGCCGCGTCGTAGACGTGCGTCCAGGTGCGGTCGGCCAGGGCGGGGTGGGCGGTGGTGACCGGCTCGGTGAGGGTCTCGATCAGGCCGAGGGTGTTGTAGCCGGTCCAGGTGGCGTTGCCCCGTCCGTCGGCGAGCCGGGTACGGGCGCCGGTGGCGTCGTAGCCGAAGGTGGTGGTGATCGAGCCGGTGGCGGAGACGGGTTCGACGAGTTGGGTCAGGAGGTTGCTGGCGTCGAAGGTGCGGCGGGTGACGTGGCCCTCGCCCGAGGTGATCTCGGTGGGGTTGCCGGCGGCGTCGTAGCCGTAGCCGACCGCACGCTTGATGGCACCGGTTTTGTCCAGGTTCTTCACGCCGGTCAGGCGGCCCGCGCGGTCGTATTCGGCGGTGCTGGCGTTCTCCTCAGCGTCGGTGACCTTGGCGGGGCGGCCGATCAGGTCGTAGTCGTACCTGGTGATGTTGTTCATCGGGTCGGTCTTGGCGGTGACCTCGCCGACGGCGTTCACGGTGTAACTGGTGATCTTGTTGCCGGGCAGGATCGCTTTGGTCGGGTTGCCGGCGTCGTCGTACTCCAGATTCGTGATGTACGACGCCACGACGGGCTTGCGTTCGACGATGGTGCGGGTGATCTGACGGCCCAGGTCGTCGTAGGTGGCCTGGGTGCGGGCGCCGGTCGGGTCGATGGCGGTCAGTTGCTCGCCCGCCTTGTCGAACTCGTTCACCCACTGTCCCGCGGGCTGGCCCGGGGCGGCGGGCGGGTCGGTGACGCGCACCCTGTTGTCCAGCGCGTCGTACTCGAAGCTGGTGGCGTTCCCACGCGGGTCGGTGGTCCTGGTCAGACGTCCGGCGGCGTCGTAGGCGTGGGTGATGCTCGGAGTGAGGGCCGTTCCGCCCGGTGGAGTGTAGGGCATCCCGGTGATCGAGGTCAGCCGGTCGGCGCGGTCGAAGCCGGAGGTGGTCAGCCGTCCTTCGGCGTCGACCTCGTGCGTCTGGTGGCCCACGGTGTCGTAGCCGAAGCGTGTGGTCGGGCGGCCGGGCTGGGCGGTTCCGTTCTTCTCGATCTGGACGGTGGGCGCCTTCCTCTCCGCCAGGCGCCCGGCGTCGTCATAGCGATAGTTGACGGTGTAGGCGGCCGCGTCGGCGCTGGGGAGGTTGCCGCGCGGGTCGGTCGTGCTCTCCACCAGGCCTCGGTCGTCCAGGGTCCAGGTCTGGGTCAGGTCCTGTCCGTCGTTCTTGACCGTGGTCTGGGTGAGGAGGTTCTCCTTGTTGTAGGTGTACGCCGTGATTTCGGTACGGCTGGTGTTCGCCGCAGACTGGGTGGTCGTGAGGACGTTGTTGTTGGCGTCGTAGGTGTAGACGGTCTTGCGGGCCAGGCGGGCCGGATCGAACGTCTCCGACAGGCGACGGTTGGCGGCGTCGTACGCGTAGTCGGTGCGGGCTAGTGCCGCATCATCTTGGGTTTGCCCCGTTTCGTAGGGACACGCCGATCAAGGTCCCACCTCGGTCGGTGTGATCGCCTCAGACTCTGTTTGTGGCTGAGCGGGTTCGCGTACGCGAGATCGA
>NZ_JAHKRL010000334.1 GCF_019396405.1 Nonomuraea rhizosphaerae
TGGCAGCCCGCCGGCGCGACGCTGCCGGTACGGGTCCCGGTGCCGGCGGCCGAGCTGACGGCGGCGGTGGACGCGCTGCTGGGCAACGTGTTCCGGCACACGGCCGAGGGAACGGCGTTCGGCGTGGCGTTGCACGAGGGCAGGGACCACGAGGGCAAGGACATGGTCGGCATCGTGATCGAGGACGCGGGTCCCGGCATCGCCGACCCGGAGGCGGCGCTGGAGCGCGGGGCGAGCGGGGCCGGCTCGACGGGGCTCGGCCTGGACATCGCCCGGCGGCTGGCGGAGTCGTCGGGCGGCGCGCTCCGGCTGGGGCGCTCGCCCCTGGGGGGCGCCCGGGTGGAGGTCTGGATCCGCCGCCCGGCCGCCCGCCCCTCAGCCCTGGGCCTGCCTTGAGGCTGAGTTTTGAGACGATCTCATGTCTCGCCCTGAAATCACTTCTAAGCCCACCTTAAAGACGCCTTAAGCCCCATTTTTCGGCGTTTTCGGTGGTCCATCGTGTTCTGCATGCAGATCTCCCGCAAAGCGGTCGCCGCCGCCACCCTCACCGCTCCCACCCTGCTCGTCCTCGCCGTCGTCCCCGGCGCCGCGAACGCGCACGGCACCATGAACAACCCGCCGAGCCGGACCATGGTCTGCTTCACCGAGAACCCCGAGAGCCCCAAGTCCGCCGCCTGCAAGCAGGCCGTGGCACTCGGCGGCACCCAGCCGCTCTACGACTGGAACGAGGTCAACCTCGCCAACGCCGCGGGCAGGCACCGCGAGATCATCCCCGACGGCAAGCTGTGCAGCGCGGGCCGCGACAAGTACCGCGGCTTCGACCAGGCCCGCGCCGACTGGCCGACCACCACGATGGCGAGCGGCGCGGCCTTCACCTTCCGCTACCGCGCCACCGCGCCGCACAAGGGCGGCTTCGACCTGTACGTCACCAAGGACGGCTACGACCCGGCCAAGCCGCTGAAGTGGTCGGACCTGGAGTCGAGGCCGTTCCTCAGCACGCAGAACCCCACGCTGGCGGACGGCGCGTACGTCATGCAGGGCCGCCTGCCCGTCAAGCAGGGCCGCCACCTGATCTACGCGATCTGGCAGCGCAGCGACAGCCCCGAGGCCTTCTACTCCTGCTCGGACGTGGTCTTCGGCGGCGGCTCCGGCACCCCGGCGGGCGGGCCGAGCGCCCAGCCCACCGCGACCACCCAGCCCCCGGCCAACCAGCCGACGACCAAGCCCACCACCCAGCCCACCGCCCAGCCCACGGCCAGCGCGCCCCCGTCGCAGCAGCCGAGCGCCATCACGCTGTCGGCGATCAACGCGGGCGCCGGTGTCACCCCCGCCTCGACCAGGGTCGGGCAGCAGGTGACGGTCACGGCGGTGTGCGGCGGCTCCCGGGTGCGCGGCGTGGCCTCGAACGCCTTCAACCCGCGCCGGCTGTTCGCCCAGGCGCCGGCCGCGGCCTGGGCGCCGTCGCTCAGGGCCGTCCGCGCGGGCACCCACCCGGTGATCGTCTACTGCCAGAACGGCAACCAGGCCCGTACGACGCTCACCGTCAGATGACACCAGGGGGCCCGGGTCGGCCGCGGCGTTCGACAAGTGAGCCGACCCCCGTCCGCCCCCGTCCGCCTCACAAGATCCTGACCGTATCCGGACAGGAGTTGCAAATGGGTCTTCTCAGGACGAGATGCGCTGGTTACGTTCGGGCAGCGCGGCCGTTTATGGGGCTGTCCGCGCCCGCCACACCGTCCCTGACCGGGATCGGCACGCGGAAGGACATCACCCCCCGTCCCTCGCCTCTGTCCACCCCCACGGAGGACCCCGATGAAGCTCCTCACGGCAGTCAGCGCCCTGGCGCTGGCGGTGCCGCTCGCGTTCACCGCGCTCACGCAGGCGGCCGTCGCGGCGGCGCCGCCGAACATCTCGCTCACCAACGTCAAGGCGCACCTGACGCAACTCCAGTCGATCGCCACCGCCAACGGCGGCAACCGTGCCCACGGCCGCCCCGGCTACCTGGCCTCGGCCAACTACGTCAAGGGCCAGCTCGACGCGGCCGGGTACACCACCACGCTCCAGTCGTTCACCTACAACGGCGCCACCGGCTACAACGTGATCGCCGACTGGCCGGGCGGCGACCCGAACGACGTCCTGATGACCGGCGCCCACCTCGACAGCGTCACCGCCGGCCCCGGCATCAACGACAACGGCTCCGGCTCCGCCTCGATCCTGGAGGTCGCGCTGGAGGTCTCCCGGCAGTCGCTGCAGCCCACCAAGCACTTACGCTTCGCCTGGTGGGGCGCCGAGGAGCTGGGCCTGCGCGGTTCGCAGTTCTACGTCAACAACCTGTCCGCCACCGAACGCGGCCGGATCAAGGCCTACCTGAACTTCGACATGGTCGCCTCCCCCAACCCGGGCTACTTCCTCTACGACGGCGACAACTCCGACGGCACCGGTTCGGGCCCCGGTCCGGCCGGGTCGGCCGAGCTGGAGCAGACGCTCGCCTCGTACTTCTCCTCGATCGGCGTCCCGACCCGCGGCACTGACTTCGACGGCCGCTCCGACTACGGCCCGTTCATCGCCGTGGGGATCGCGGCAGGCGGCACGTTCACCGGCGCGGAGGGGATCAAGTCCAGCGCGCAGGCGCAGCTCTGGGGCGGCACGGCGGGCCAGGCGTTCGACGTCTGCTACCACCGTTCGTGCGACACCACCGCGAACGTCAACGACACCGCCCTGGACCGCAACGCCGATGCCATCGCGCACGCCGTCTGGACGATCGCGACCGCCGTCCCGCCGGCCACTGTCTGGTCGGACACGTTCGAGACCGCGACCGGCTGGACCGCCAACGCGGCCGGCACGGACACCGCGACCACCGGCGCGTGGGAGCGCGGCGACCCGGCGGCGACCACCTCCAGCGGCGCCAAGCAGCTCGGCACCACGGTCAGCGGCGTGAACGACCTGGTCACCGGCCGGCTGGCGGGCACCGCGGCGGGTGACTTCGACGTCGACGGCGGCCTCACCTCCATCCAGTCACCGGCCGTCGCGCTGCCGTCCGGCGGGACGCTCACGCTGTCGTTCTCGTGGTACCTGGCGCACGGCAGCAACTCCTCCTCCGCCGACTTCCTGCGCGTCAGGGTGGTGGGGAGCAGCAGCAGCACGGTGTTCCAGCAGCTGGGGGCGGCCAGTAACCGCAATGGCGCCTGGGGCACGGCCAGTGCGAACCTCTCGTCGTTCGCCGGGCAGAGCGTGCGGATCGTCGTGGAGGCGGCCGACGCGTCCGGCGCCTCGCTGGTGGAGGCGGGGGTGGACGACGTCAAGATCACCAGCCAGTGAGATGACCCAATGAGCCCGGGCCGCGCGGGGCCCGGGCTCATTGCCGCCCCGGGGGCCGACGTCACGCCTGCTCTTCGAGGGCCGCCTCCGTACCATGCAGGAACGCCCGCAGCCCGTGCTCGAACGCCTTCTCCTGCAGCGGGTCGTCGGCCTCCGCGTACGCCCTGACCAGCGGCGCGGCGGCGCCGCCGTCGAGCTGCTCGACCACGGCGGCCAGCCGCTCGGCCGCCGGTCCGGGGGCCGTGCGGGGGGGC
>NZ_JAHKRL010000335.1 GCF_019396405.1 Nonomuraea rhizosphaerae
CGCCGGCCCGTGCCACAGCGACAGCGCCTCGCCCAGCAGCCCGGCGGCGCGGCCCGGGTCGTCGCCGAGCGCCCGCCGTCCGGCCTCGGCCAGCCGCAGGAACCGGTGCGCGTCCACGTCCTCGGGATCCGCGGCCAGCCGGTAGCCCGTCGCCGCCCCCTCCACCGGGACGCCGTCGCCACGCAGCCTCGACACCTGGGAGTGCAGCGCGTGCTGCGCGTTCTTGGGCGGCCGCTCGCCGTACAGGACGTCTGTGAGCCTGTCGTACGTGACCACCTCGCCCGGCCGGACGAGCAGGAGCGCCAGCAGAGCGCGCCTGGCGCGGCCGCCGAGCGGGACCTCGGTCCCGTCCGCCCGCCATGCTCGGGTGCTGCCGAGAATGCCGAAGCGCATGGACGTTACTTTAGAGTGCGTGAGCAAGATTCCCGCGCCGCCCGAGCCGCTGTCCGCACCGGTGTTCGACAGTCACTGCCATCTCGACATCATGGTCGGCAACCGGCAGGCGTCCTCCGGCGATCCGGTGGCGCGGGCCGCCCAGGCGGCCTCGGTGAGCGTGCGCGGCATCCTGGACGACTCCCGGGCCGTCGGTGTGACCAGGCTCGTCACGATCGGGTACGACCTGCCGTCCTCGCGGTGGAACGCCGAGACGGCGGCCGGGCACGAGGACGTCTACGCGGGCGTCGCCATCCACCCGAACGAGGCCCACGCGGCCACTCCCGAGGCGCTGGCCGAGATCGAGGCCCTGGCCGGGCGCGATGAGGTGCGCGCGGTGGGGGAGACCGGGCTCGACTACTACCGTGACTGGGCGAGCAGGGACGACCAGCACACGAGCTTCCGTGCGCACATCGAGATCGCCAAGCGGACCGGGAAGGCGCTGGTCATCCATGATCGCGACGCGCACGACGACGTGCTGAAGGTGCTGGCCGCCGAGGGGGCGCCGGAGGTGGTGGTGTTCCACAGCTTCTCCGGCGACGCCGAAATGGCGAAAAAGTGCGTCGAAGCCGGATATTTCATGTCTTTCTCCGGGCCGGTGACGTACAAGAACGCCGGATACCTCCGCGAAGCCGCCCAGGTCGCGCCCGCCGAGCTGATGCTGGTCGAGACGGACGCCCCCTACCTGCCGCCCGTCCCGTACCGGGGCAAACCCAACGCGCCCTTCCTGATCCCCCTCACCCTGCGCTGTCTGGCGGAGGTCAAGGGCGTGCATCCGGACGAGCTCTGCGAGGCCATCAGCGTCAACGGAGTCGCGGTCTTCGGCGAGTGGTGACCATCTTTCCCTGAACCTTTCGCCGAACCGGTGGAGGCCACGGCCCGCGCGCCGCTAGCGTCGTGCCGCCCCAAGCCACCATCGGAGGTCGTTCGTGCGAGGAAAGAGACGCGCCCCGCGCCCTCGGATTGCCTGGCGCTCGCCATGGACGCCGGTCGTCGGCGCGCTCTCAGTCCTGGCCGTGGGCGGCATCCTGGCCGTCGCCGCGCTGGCCAAGGACGTCGTGCTGATCGTCGACGGCCGGCCGCTGGCCGTGCGCAGCTTCGCCGGAACGGTCCAGGAGCTGCTCGGCGACCAGGGAGTCGCGGTGAGCACGGGCGACTCCGTACGCCCGGCCGCCGACGAGGACGTCGTCGACGGGGACCGCATCGTGGTGCGCCACGCCCGCCCGTTCACGCTCACGGTGGACGGACGCACCATGCACCGCCTGGTCACCGCCACGAACGTGCGCGAGGCGCTGGCCGAGTTCGACATCAGGGTGGCGGGCGGCAGGATGTCGGCGCCGCCCGGCAGGCACGTGCCGCTGTCCGGCATGACGCTCACGTACTACAGCAGGCGTCAGGTGTACGTGGAGGCGGACGGCGTCCGGCTGGCGACCAGGACCACCGGCCGAACCGTGCGACAGGTGCTCAGGCAGCGCCGCATCCCGATACGCCCCGGCTATCAGGTGCAGCCGCCGCTCGACAGCTTTCCCGCGCAGGGGACGGTCATCAAGGTCAGCCCGCCTTTGCCGCCGCACACCGTACCCGTCATGCCGGACGTCGCCCGGCTCGACTGGCAGGCGCTGGCCCAGTGCGAGTCGCACGGCAACCCGCTGGCCGTCAACCCGGCGGGGCCGTACTACGGGATGTACCAGTTCAGCCTGCCCATGTGGGCGACCGTGGGCGGGATCGGGCTGCCGCACAGCTGGTCGGTGGAGGAGCAGACGTACCGGGCGCAGCTGCTCTACCAGCGGGTCGGCGGGCGGTGGCAGGGGCAGTGGCCGCAGTGCGGCATGCGCCTGTTCGGCCGGCCCAGCTGACCTGGTCCTGCGGCTGGAACGGGGCCTGGGCGGCTGCTCGACCGCCCAGGCCCCGTCCTGTTGTTGTTACGGCACCCAGTCCGTCGGCGCGGTGCTCAGCCCGCCACCGCGGTGCCGAAGTCGGCGCCGGCGGGGGGCGCGAGCTGGCGCAACTCGTCGGTGCTCTTGGCCAGGATCGACACCTGACCGGCCGGCGCGGAGTCGGGCTGCCCGATGAACAGCTTGTTCCCGCTGTAGGTCAGCGACCAGCCGAACAGGCCGTCCGACGGCGGGAGCTTCCTGTCCTCCGACGCGTTCTTGAACGACAGCACCCGCACCTCACCCTTGTACGGCGACCCGACCGCCACCTTCCCGTCGGGCGAGGCGGCCATCGAGAACCCGAACCCGGTGCCCCCGCTCACCCGCCTGCCCGGCTTCAGGTTCCCGTCGAGGAACTGGACGTACCCCTTGCCGGGGGAGGTGACGGCGTACCCGTTGCCCTCGGAGTAGGCGACCGAGTAGCCGAACCTGTCACCGGACGCCGAGGTCGGCGAGTCGAACTTGACCCCCGTGTACCGCGAGGCCAGAACGTCGTCGATGCGCACGATGGAGCCCGAGTCCGTCTTGCCGGAGTCCACCTGGCGGCCCGCGCCGTCGTCGTTCTCGTACGGGACGCCGACGAGCAGCCGGTTGCCCGGAGCCAGGGCCAGGGACCAGCCGAACTGGTCGCCGACCTCGCCGTTGCCCGGCACCTCCACCGAATCCTGATTTATCCGGATCAGTTTGCCGGTGCCTTCGCGTACGTACACCGAGCCCGCGTCGGCGACCTGCGCCTGGTCCTCGTACGGCGCGCCGATCACCACCACGTTGCCCCTGGTCGCCAGCGACCAGCCGAAGTGCGCGAAGCGCTGCGGCTGCGGCGCGACGAGCCGGACCGGCGCCGGGCTGCCCCCGCCGTACACGACGTAGACGGCGCCCGCGTCCTTGACGCCGTCCACGTCGGCGTACGGGGCGCCGACCACGAGGTCCGCGCAGGCGTTGTCGGGATCGACCTTGGCCAGGCCGACGGACCAGCCGAACGCGTCGTTCTCCTGCAGACCGGGCACGGTGACCGGGATCACCTTGTCGCCGTTGCCGGAGATGACGTGCACGGCGCCCTTGCCGCCGTCGGCGAACGGGTCGCCGACGACCACGTCGTCCACCCCGTCACCGTCGAAGTCACTGTTGCCGGCGCACGCGACCTTCGCCTGCGCGCTGTCGACCTGCGTGCCAGTGGTTTGCGCGCCGGCCGTCCGAGCGGTGCCCCCCATGGTGAGCGCGATCGTCATCAGGATCGCGACCGCGCCTGTCGTCCTCACAGCCGAACCTCTACTTGGTTGCCGTCCTTGAGCCTGGTCGCGGACAGTTGCACGGGCTTGCGGTACAGCGGGATGTCGAACACGAACGCGTTGTCCACCCGATCCCCCGCCGTGATCGCCGCCGGGAACGCGGCCTCCATCGGGTCGTGACGCCCGCCCTTGTCGTCGAGCAGCGAGACGATCGGCTCGCCGATCTCCACCCGCGTCCCGCCCGGATTGATCATGGTCCAGCGGACGACGCAGAGCTGCCCCTGCGTCTGCGTCTTGCCGTCGAACTCCTTCAGCCCGCACTGCGGCGCCGCCGACACGATGAGCTGCGGCGAGTCGAACGACTTGCCGAGCGCGAACCGGTGACCGACGTCGTCCGGCTGCTTCGACGCGGAGGCCGACGCGGTCTGCGACTGGACGGGCCGGGTGCCGTTGCGGCTGGAGGTGACGATGAGCACGCCCACGGTGACGGCGATCGCCAGCACTGCCGCCGCCGCCGCGATGAGCCAGCGCGAGCTGAGCGAACGACCGGGCGCGGCGGCCTGGGTGTCGTCGTCCGAGGACAGGGCCTCGGACATCCTGCCCGGGTCGGTGTTGCGCGCCTGGAGACCCAGCTCGTTCTGGGGGAGCGGCGGCCCGGTGGGAGGATGGGTCGCCGGCATGCCGAGCCCCAGGGTGCCCGGGGGAGGCGTGCCCTGGTTGGGTACGCCCTGGCCTGCCGCGCTTGGAGCTGCTGTGCCCTGATTTAACGCGTTCGGGGCGGATTCGTCGGCGACCGGCTCCTTGGAGGCCTTCTTACGGAAGGTCGGCTTCCGGAAGGCCGGTTTGGCGGCAGGCTTCTCGGGGGTCTGCACCTCCCAGCGCGCCAGTTCCTCCCGCGCCGCCTGCTCCTCGCGGCGAGCCAGCTCCTGCAGATCAACCTGCTCCTGACCAGGCAGTGACTGCCCCCGCGCCGCCTCCTGCGACTGGGACGGCTGGGACTGGATCGGCGGCTGGCTCGGTGATGCCTGTGAGGCAGCACCCTGCGCCCCTGTCTGTGGGGCAGCCCCCTGCGACCCGCTGCCCGCCTGCTGCCTGATCGCCCCGGAACCCGACCCCGGGCCGGTTCCGGAGCCTGGGCCGGTACCTCCGCCCGTTCCCGCTCCCGCTCCCTTGCCAGTGGCGTCGCTCGGCGGCGGCGTGGAGAACGTAGCCGTGATGTCCGGCTCGTCCACCACATTCTGCGGCGGCTGCCATTCGGTGAGCAGCTCGTTGGCCACGAGGGTCGGCGGATCGACGATCGCCGCCGGCGCCGGGGCGCTGCCTCCGACCAGGGCGATCAGCAAGTCCTGGGCCGTGGGCCGCTGGGTGGGGTCCATGCCCGTCGCCCGGCGTACCAGCTCGTCGAGAGGAGCGGGCAGCGCGCCCAGGTCGGGCGGTGTGTTAAGTACGCGCGTCGCGAGCGTGATGGGGTCGCCGCGGCCGAACGGGTGGCGTCCGTTGCCGGCGTACGCGATCAGGCAGCCCCAGGCGAAGATGTCGACCGCTGGGCTGACCGCCTCACCCCGTACCTGCTCCGGCGCCCACCAGCCCGGACTGCCGAGTAACTCGCCGGACATGGTGAAGCCGGTCTCCCTGTCCAGCGCCCTGGCGATGCCGAAGTCGATCACGCGCGGGCCCGACAGCGAGAGAATGACGTTGGCCGGCTTGAGATCCCGATGCACCAGCCCCGCGACGTGGATCGCCGCCAGCGCCGCCGCGACTCCCAGCGCGACGCCGTGCAGCGGCCCCGGGTCCAGCGCGCCGTACTTGGCGATCTGGTCGGAGAGCGGGGTGCCGCCGATGTACTCGGTCACCATGTAGGGCCTGTTGTCGCCCGTGTTGCCGTTGTCCAGCACCTGGGCCGTGCAGAACGACGCGACCCTGCGCGCGTTCTCCACCTCGACGTGGAAGCGTGCCGCGAATCCCTCCTGGTTCGCGAACTCCGCCTTGATCACCTTTACCGCGACAAACCGCCCCGTCGGTGCCCTTGCGAGGAACACCGTGCCCATGCCGCCTTCGCCCAACCGGCCGAGCAGCCGATATGGGCCAATCTCGCGAAGATCCGTCGGGCGGAGCGGCGCGGCGCCCGTAGGCTCCATGAGCGACGTCCCTTCCTGTTCCACGCCATCCTCCCCTGTGGTGCCCCCATCCGCCATCGCAGGTTCTTCGATGCGGGAGACTGGTTGGATGATGCGCCTGTTGGGCCCTGCAGAAATACGTATTTTGGCGGATAAGCTAAACCTTCGTCCGACCAAAAAGCTAGGCCAGAACTTCGTTATAGACGCGGGTACCGTCCGGCGCATCGTCAGAGTGGCCTCGCTCTCGCCAGATGACGTGATCATAGAGGTTGGACCGGGCCTGGGCTCACTGACTCTCGCGCTTCTGGAGTCGGCCGCCCACGTGGTGGCCGTCGAGATCGACCCCGTACTGGCCGCTCAGCTCCCCGTCACCGTCGCCGACCGCGGCCTGTCGGCCAGGCTCACGGTCGTCGGCGCGGACGCGATGCGCATCGGCCCCTCCGACCTTCAGGGCCGCGTCCCGACGGCCCTGGTGGCCAACCTCCCGTACAACGTCGCCGTCCCCGTGGTACTCCATCTGCTGGAGGCGCTCCCGTCGCTGCGCAAGGGCCTGGTCATGGTCCAGTCCGAAGTGGCCGACCGCCTCGCCGCCGCCCCCGGCTCCAAGGTGTACGGCATCCCGTCCGTGAAGGCCGCCTGGTACGCCGACGTACGCCGGGCCGGCCCCGTCGGCCGCTCGGTCTTCTGGCCCGCCCCGAACGTCGACTCCGGCCTCGTCTCCCTGGTCAGACGCGACCCCCCGGAGACGTCCGCGTCGCGGGAGGAGGTGTTCGCCGTGATCGACGCCGCCTTCGCCCAACGCCGCAAAACCCTCCGCGCCGCCCTGGCCTCCTGGGCCGGCACGCCTGTTCTGGCGGAGACGGCCTTGCGAGCGGCCGGTGTGGACCCGTCGACCCGCGGCGAGCAGCTCGACGTGACAGCCTTCGCCCGAATCGCCGAGGCCAAGCCTTAGCAGCTCGTTGCAGTACTGGATGGAGCCGCCCCGCCCACCTTCTCCACCGCCACTACTACATCGCCGCCGCCACCACACCACCCCCTGACCGCCCTCACTGAAACCTGGCCTCAACACCCAGAGTCGCCACTGAGCTGCGCCGATTGCGCAGAACTCCCCTCAACTCCTTGCCTTCATCTCAGCCCGGCGCTGGCTCTTAGCCCGGTGCTGGCCCCAGCCCCGCGACGGCCCCCAGCCCCGCGACGGCCCACGGCCTCGCACCGACCTCCCAGCTTCGCGCTGGCCCCAGCTCCGTACCGACCCTTGGGTGGCACAGGCCCTGGTCCACCCTTAGCCCACCCACCCGCCTATCCACAGATCCTTATCTGCCTGCCGCCCCCATCCACAGAACCCCGCTCGGCCCCTCGCCGCCCCCACCATCCGCAAGATCCTGAGGCCTCCACCCCAGCAACACCCAGGAGGCCCCCATGAACGCCCGCTCTCACCTGACCTGGCTGACCCTCGTCGGCGGCGCCCTAGCCGTGTTCTCCACGACACCCCCGGCAGCCGCCGCAGCCACCACCCCTCTGGCACTCTCGCCTGCCAACACCACACCACTGGCAACCCTGCCCCCAACCGCCATACTTCCGGCGACCACGTCAGCGATCACCCTCCCCTTGACAACCACCTCTCCCTCCACCCCAGCCCCGTGCTACCGCCTCCTCACCCTCCCGCCAGAAGCAATCGCCAAGCTCTCCTCCCTCCCAGAAGCCAAAAAGCTGATCGGCAAGAAAACCCCCATCCACCTCCTCATCCCCCTCCCCCCAGAAGCCTGCTCATCCTCCACCTCCCCAGCCCCCAAACCCCGTCGAAACACCCCCACCCCACACCCTCGTCCCACCAAGGGCGACGTGGCAGCCACCGCCGCCCTCACCCAGCTGGGCATCCCGTTCTCCTGGGGCGGCGGCGCCCCATCAGGTCCCACAACCGGGATCGGCAGAGGCGCCCGCACAAGAGGCTTCGACTGCAGCGGCCTGACCTTGTACGCCTGGTCAAAGGCCGGCATAAGACTCGGCCACTACACCGGCACCCAGTACCGCCAGGGCCGCAGAGTCGCGATAGCAGACCTGCGCAAAGGCGACCTGGTCTTCTTCGGCGGCGGCACCGCCGACCCCACCCACGTAGGCCTCTACCTGGGAGACGGCGTAATGGTCCACGCCCCCAAGACCGGCGACGTCGTCAAGAGAACCACCTTCCTGACCTCCCCCTACTACCGCTCCGTGTACAGAGGCGCAGTACGCCCCGCCTGACCATCACCCCCGGCGGACACCACCCACCGCTCCACCAACGTCACACCTCCGCCTCGACGGACGCCCCTTCCCTCAACCCACAGACGCCGTGCCCCCTCAACCAGGCCTGCCCGGGGAACGGGGACCGGCAGTCTGCGAAAGGCAGCGAGCATACGACTCCCACCAAAAACGATCTTTCACCCAGCGATCTGCCTCCGAGCGCCGGACACCCCCTTAACCCTTGAACACGCCACAACATGCAACCCAGCGAGCGCCGCGCCCCCGCTCTCGATGGAACGCTCTATCTGACCTTGATCAGCTTGGGGAGTGTCCGGCGATCGGAGCTCAAGGGAGTGTCCGGCGCTCGGAGGCGGGTCGCCGACCGAGAGATCGTTTTGCCTGGGAGTCGTATGCTCGCCGCCTTCCGCAGACTGCCGGTTCACGGTTCCTGGACAGGCCCCGCCGCAGCGTGCGGCGCTGCGGCGGGGCCTGTCCGGCGA
>NZ_JAHKRL010000336.1 GCF_019396405.1 Nonomuraea rhizosphaerae
CCCCCCCCGGGGACGCCCGTCTCCAGTACTGGGGCAGGACCGCCACCGCGCCGGGACGCCGTGGCCCCTGCGCGCCGCGTCGGCGCCGAAGCGCAGCGGTCTGCCGTTGCCGCGGTCGCGCAGGACGAGTGAGGGTTCGTTCAGCACGATGCCCCTGCCGCGGGCGTAGATCTGCGTGCTGGCCCTGCCGAGATCGAGTGCCAGGTCCTGACCCATGAGGCGGAACAGGCTCATGGTTAACCCCTTACCGACCTGCGACGATTCCAACAT
The DNA here is from genome assembly GCF_019396405.1 of Nonomuraea rhizosphaerae. Classification (GTDB taxonomy): domain Bacteria; phylum Actinomycetota; class Actinomycetes; order Streptosporangiales; family Streptosporangiaceae; genus Nonomuraea; species Nonomuraea rhizosphaerae. Next base: position 271 of record NZ_JAHKRL010000336.1, read on the forward strand.
CGGGGCAAGAAGATTCTTCAGCCCAGATCCCGCCGCCCGAACGCCGTCACCCCTGCCAGAGCCAGCACGGCCGCCGTCGCGGCCAGCCAGGCGAGCGGCGCGACGGCCACGTCCTCGCCGGGCACGCGAGGGAGATGGAAGTACGGGGACAGCGCCCGGATCCGCTCGTCCAGCCGCAGCAGCTCGCCGAGCTGGCCCAGGATCAGGCAGCCCACCAGCGCCGCCCACGCCACCGCGGTCAGCCTGGGCGCCGCCCCGACCAGCAGCATGGCCAGCCCCGCCAGCACCCACGCGGCAGGCACCTGCACCAGGGCCGCACCGGTCAGGCGGGCCGCCTCACCGACGGGGTCGCCGACGCGCACGCCATGGGCCAGCCCCTCCGCCAGCCCGGCCACCCCCATGATCAGCGCGGTCCCGGCCAGCGCCCACACCAGGTGCGAGAGCGTCCACCGCCATCGCGGCACCGCCGTGGCCAGCACGGCCTCGGCCCGCATGGCGGCCTCCTCGGCCCGCATCGTCAGCGTGGCCTGTACGGCGAACCCGCCCGCGGCCAGCCCCAGCAGCCCGATCTCGGCCGACAGGAACACGTCCACCAACGCGCCCCTGCCGGTGCTCAGCTGCCGCAGTACGGCGCCGAGCTGCGGGTTGTCGTCCAGGATGTCGCCGACGCTCTCCGCCAGCGACCCCAGCATCAGCCCCACCCCGGCGAACCCGGCCGTCCACCCGGCCAGCGTCCCCCTGTGCAGCCGCCAGGCCAGGGCGGCGGGGCTGCCGAAGGACGGGGGCGCGGCGACCCGGCCCGCCCTCGGCGCCCACAGCCCGGCGCCCAGGTCCCGCCGCCTGGCCAGCAGCGCCGCCGCCGTCACCAGGGCGAGTGTGGCGCCGGCGTACAGGAGGAGGACCCACCACTGCTCACCCGCGAACGCCCGCACCCGCTGCGCCCACCCGAACGGCGACAGCCACGACAGCGTGTCCACCGACGCCGCGTCCCCCATCGCGCGCAGGGCGAAGGCCAGCCCCAGCGCCGCCGACCCCAGCCCCGTCGCCGTGCGCGCGCTGGAGGTGACCTGCGCGGCCAGCACCGCCAGCCCGGTGAACGTCCACCCCGTCGCCCCCACGGCCAGCCCGAACGCCACCGCCCCCGCCACCGGCAGCCCCAGGCCCGTCAGCCCGGCCGCGATCAGCACGGCGATCATCACATCGGCCGCCACCGCGACCAGCACGGCCGCGAGGGTGAGCGCGTGCCTGCCGACGACGCCCGAGCCGACCAGCTCAGCCCGTCCTGTCTCCTCCTCGGCCCTGGTGTGCCGCACCACCAGCAACACGCTCATCACCGACACCAGCACCACCGCGACGGTCGTCGCCCGCCACGCGGTCAAGCCACCCACCGAGCCCGCGTCGTACACGGGGCCGGTCAGGGCCCGTAACGCCGGGTTAGCGGCGACGGTGGCGGCCAGCGCGAGCCGCTGCCCGGCGTCGGCGTACAGCTCGGCGATGGCCGAGGCCGTCGCCGTGACGACCACCGGGATCAGCAGGATCCAGACCGGCAGCAGGATCCGGTCACGGCGCAGCGCCAGCCGTACGAGAGTCCCCACACCGGTCACGACGGCTCCCGGAGCATCGGCACGCCGGTCATGACGGCGCCTGGAGCATCCGCGCCGGTCATGACGGCGCCTGGTAGTGGCGCAGGAAGAGCTGCTCCAGCGTCGGCGGCCGGCAGGTCAGCCCGCGCACGCCCGTCTCGCCGAGCAGCCGCAGCACCCCGTCGAGATGGTCGGCCTCCACCTCGAACGTCACCCGCGTCCCCTCGGCCGCCAGCCCGTGCACACCGGGCAGCCGCTCCAGCCCCTCGGCCGGTTCGACCAGCTCGGCGGTGATCGAGGTGCGGGTGAGGTGGCGCAGCTCGGCGAGCGTGCCGCTCTCCACCGCGACCCCGGCCCGGACGATCGTCACCCGGTCGCACAGAGCCTCCACCTCCGACAGGAGGTGGCTCGACAGCAGGACGGTACGCCCGGCCGCGCGCTCCTCCTCGACGGACTGCCGGAAGGCGGCCTCCATCAGCGGGTCGAGCCCGGCCGTCGGCTCGTCGAGCAGCAGCAGCTCCACGTCCGAGGACAGCGCCGCCACCAGCGCCACCTTCTGCCGGTTGCCCTTGGAGTAGGTGTCGCCCCGTTTGCCGGGATCGAGGGCGAACCGGTCGAGCAACGCCCGCCTGCGTCGCGGGTCGAGCCCGCCGCGCAGCCGCCCCAGCAGGTCGATCGTCTCGCCGCCGGACAGCGTCGGCCACAGCACGACGTCGCCGGGCACGTACGCGAGCCTGCGGTGCAGCGCGACCGCGTCCTTCCACGGGTCGCCGCCGAGCAGCTCGGCCCGGCCGCCGTCGGCGCGCAGCAGGCCCAGGAGCACCCGCAACGTCGTGGTCTTTCCCGCCCCGTTCGGGCCGAGGAACCCGTGCACCTCGCCGGTCCTGACCGTCAGGTCAAGGCCGTCGAGCGCGGTCACCCGCCCGAATCGCTTCTTCAGACCCTCGATGAGTACGGCCGGCATAGGGCGCCTCCGCTTCGACGGTACATCTGGGTTTGGGAGGATGGATGCCATGCATACGCGACTTATCGGCCAGACCCGGGTCAGCGCCATCGGCCTGGGCGCCATGCCCATGTCCGTGCTCGGGCACATGCCCGACGAAGCCCAGTCGATCAGGACGATCCACGCCGCCCTGGACGCCGGGGTGACGCTGATCGACACCGCGGACGCGTACACACCCTCCCACGACCAGGTGGGACACAACGAGCGGATCGTGGCCAAGGCCCTCGCGAGCTGGAGCGGCGACACCAGCGGCGTCCTGGTCGCCACCAAGGGCGGTCACACCCGCGTGCCCGGCGGCGGCTGGCAGGTCGACGGGCGGCCGTCCTACCTGGCCGAGGCATGTGAACGCTCACTCAAGGCGCTGGGCGTCGAGGCGATCGGCCTCTACCAGCACCACCGGCCCGACCCCGCCGTGCCGTACGAGGAGACCATCGGCGGCCTGCGCGACCTGCTCGACGCCGGGAAGATCCGCATGGCCGGCATCTCGAACGCCGACCCCGACCGGATCAGGCTCGCCCACGAGATCCTCGGCGGGCGGCTGGCCAGCGTCCAGAACGAGTACTCGCCGCGCTTCCGCACCAGCGAGCCGGAGATCGACGTGTGCGCCGAACTGGGCGTCGCGTTCCTGCCGTGGTCGCCGCTGGGCGGCATCAGCTCGGCCGGTGAGCTGGGCGGACGGTTCGAGGGGTTCGGACGGGTGGCGGCCGAGCGCGGGGTGTCGCCGCAGCAGGTGTGCCTGGCTTGGGAGCTGGCGCGCAGCCCGGTCGTGATCCCGATCCCGGGCGCCAGCCGTCCGGAGACGATCGCCGACTCGGTCAAGGGCGCCGACCTGACGCTGACGGACGAGGAACTGGCCCTGCTCGGCTGAGCCCATTACCTAGGGTGGGCGGGGTTCGCCCGACGTAGGGCTCTGCTCGTTCGACGTACGGGCTCTGCTCGTTCGACGTACGACCGGTCCGTACGACGTACGGACCGGCCCGCTGGTGCAAGGAGACGGCTTCGCTGACGTGAGGGGACGGAATTGCTCGACTACGACGCCGAGGCGGGGCACTACGACGAGACGCGCGGCGGGCTGCCCAGGGCGTCGGCGGCGGCCGACGCGGTGTGCGGGCTGGTCCGGCCGTTCGTGCCGGGCGGCACACTGCTGGACGTCGCCTGCGGCACCGGCCTGGTCAGCAGGGAGCTGGCCCGGCGCGGCCTGCGTGTGCTGGGGGTGGACGCCTCGGCGGGGATGGCCGGGATCGCCGCCGGGCGGATCGGCGTGGCGCTCGGCGACAGCCGCCGGTTGCCCGTGCGGGACGCGTCCGTGGACGTGGTCACCACGATCTGGCTGCTGCACCTGTTGCCGGACGCGCGGCCGGTGATCGCGGAGTGCGCACGGGTGCTGCGGCCGGGCGGCATCTTCGTCACGACGGTCGACAAGCGCGCGTCCCACGGCACGGGTGGCTCCCGTACGCCGTCCGACCAGGCCGAGCTGGTCGTCGCGATTGCCGCTGCCCATGGGCTGAGGGCGTGCGGTGAGGCCACGTTCGTGGGCCACGGCCAGGGCGGCGGCTCCGGGCCTGACCCGGTGTTCCGGTTACTCGCCTTCGGCGGCTGACGTCCCCGGGCCGGCCTCGGACGCCCCCAGCCCGGCTTCGGGCGGCCGAGGGCCGGTCTCGGCGGGCGAGCCCTCACCGTCCCGGCCCGCCTCCCGCAGCTCCGCCAGCGTGTCGTCGGCCCAGTCGAGCGCCGCCCGCCCCTGCGCGATCCCGAGCCGCAGCGCGTACCTGCCGAACCCCGACGCCTTGACCACCGGCCTGCACTCCAGGCCGGCCAGCCGTTCGGAGAACTGCCGGCGCAGCCTGAGCACCACCTCGATGGCATCCTCCCGGTCCAGCAGCGGCAGCAGGAACGCCTGCAGCGCCACCTCGCTGCGCATCGCCGCCGTCGGCTGGTGCTCGATCAGCCACGACCGTACGAGCCGCGCCCCCTCAGGGGTGATCGCGTAGATCTTCCGGTTGCGCGCCCCCTCCGACTCGACCGCCACCAGCCCGTCGGCGGCCATCTTCACCAGTTCGGGGTAGATCTGCGTGTGCCCGGCCTGCCACGCGTTGCTGATCGACGACTCGAACGCCTTGGCCAGGTCATAGCCGCTCGCCGGTCCTTTGGCGTCCAGCAGCCCGAGCAGCGCGATCTTCAGGGACATGCGCACAGCATACCCAAGGCTTGACATGTCAGTCCTTACATGTCACTTTTCACCTGTGAGTACTGACAAGAGGAGCGACGGCCTCGTGCTGGTCGCCGTGCTCGGCGGAATGTTCCTGGCGATGCTCGACCAGACGATCGTCGGCACGGCCCTGCCACGGATCACCATGGAACTGGGCGGCTCAAGCCTGTACACGTGGGTCGTCACCGCGTACCTGCTCACCTCGACAGTGACCGTCCCCCTGTACGGCAGGCTGTCCGACCAGCACGGCAGGAAGCCGTTGCTGCTCATCGGTATGAGCGTGTTCCTGGTGGGATCGGCGCTGTGCGGGGTGGCGCAGGACATGACGCAGCTCATCGTGTTCCGGGCGGTGCAGGGGCTGGGGGCGGGCGCGTTGCTGCCGCTGTCGCTGGCCCTGGTGCTCGAAATGTTCCCGCCGGACAAGGGCGGCGCCCGCGTGCAGGGCGCGCTGGGCGGGGTGATGGCGCTCAGCTACCTGGCGGGGCCGTTCCTCGGCGGGCTGTTCACCGACCACGCGACCTGGCGCTGGGCCTTCTACGTGAACGTGCCGATCGGGCTGGTGCTGATCACGATCGTGGTGCTGCGGCTGCCGTTCCGCCCGGGGCACGGCGGCGGGCGGCCGGACTATGTGGGCATCGGGGTGTTCACGGTGGCGATCAGCTCGTTGCTGGTCGGCCTGACGGAGAAGGGGCTCGACGGGCACACCTGGGCCAGTCTCCCGGTGATCGGGCCGATCGGGCTGGCGCTGGTGCTCCTGGTGGTGTTCGTGCGGGTGGAGAGGCGGGCGGAGGGGCGGGGGACGGCGCCGATCATGCCGCTGCACCTGTTCGCCAACCGTACGTACACGCTGGTCAATGTGACGTCCTTCTTCACCGCGTTCTGCATGTTCGCCGGTGTCGTCTTCCTGCCGCGTTACTTCCAGGAGGCGCTCGGCGCGACGGCGACCGAGTCGGGGCTGCGGATCTACCCGCTGACGCTGGCCATGGTGGCCGGCAGCGTGCTCATGGGCGCGCTGGTCTCCCGTACGCGCGTGTACAAGCCCTGGCTGGTCGTGGCCCCGTTCCTGCTGGTGGCGGGCACGCTGTTGTGCGCGAACCTGACGCCGCACACCTCTGCCTGGCTGCTCGTCGGATGGATGGTGCTGATCGGGCTCGGCATGGGGCCGATGCTCTCGGGCCTGACCGTGGCCGTGCAGCAGTCGGTGCCCGCCCAGTACATCGGCACGGCCTCGGCGAACCTGACGTTCTTCCGCCAGATCGGCGGCTCGGTCGCGCTGGCGGTCGCCGGCACCGCCTACACCTCGGTCCTGGCCGCCGAGGCGCCGCTGCACGGCGTGCGGGCCGCCCACGCCTCGGCCGCCGCGCTCGTCATCCCCGTTCTGGGGGTGGCCGGCGCGGTCGTGGGGCTGGCCGCCCTCGTCGCGCTGCCGGCCGTACGGATCCGGAGGGATTCCCTCGAATCCAAGGTCGAGGCCGGTTTCGCGTCCTGACTGCGGTCATGCGAAGCTGTTCTTGTCCCCAACACCAGGAGGTCCTCATGGCGGATACACCGGAGCCGGATGTCGAAGAAACTCCCGAGGACGAGATGAAGCGCAAGTTCCGCGAGGCGCTGGAGCGCAAGCGCAACCAGCATGCCGACTCGGGCACGGGTGGCAGGGGCACTGACCCTTCCAAGATTCACGGCGCTCACGGGCCCGCCGCCAGCAAGCGCTCTTTCAGGCGCAAGAGCGGCGGCTGAAGCAGGCCTTCACGGGGGGTACGGTATGCCGTGCCCCCCTTTTCCTTGACCTGAGTAGGTAGATCTTCGCCCGATTCATGGGCTTAAGTTTGCCTTTGTCCGGTTTAGGGCATATAGTCGTACTTGTGACCAGCACGGTGACCTGGCGCTTCATCAGGAAGGCCGGCCGGCTGGCGCCGAATCCCGCTCCGGCGGGAACCGGGGACCCACCTTTTCCGGGGTGAATCCGACTACGTCGGTAGGGCATCTCCACGCCCGAACCCGTCAGCTAACCCGGTAGGCGAGATGGAGAGGACACTGCTATCCCCATGCGTACCCACCGCACCCCTTGGCCCTCAGCCGCCCGCGTGACGTCACCCGCCGCCGGCTGACCCTTACCTCGGACTGACCCACGACCTGGGTCGACCGCTCTTTACCTTCACTTCACCGCATCACCTCGCTTCACCGCGCGCTGCGTAGCGACCGTTCGGCGTTCTTCGCCCGGCTACGTCCCCATCTGTTGTGAGCGCGCTCTCCCCTGTCTCCGCACGAAGGACTTCACTGCTTCATGTCTGCCCGATTCGCCATGCTCACTGCCGCCGCCCTGGCCGCGCTGACCATCGGAACCGGTGCTGCCGCGCACGCCGACTCTCCTGAGATCGACAAGAAGATCCTGCTCAAGGGTTCCACGACCGCGTCCTACTTCTGGGACGACTCCTCCGGCCGCGCCGGGGACACGGGCCTGCCCGCCAGCGGCAAGCCCATGCAGAAGGGCCTGGCCGCCAGCCCCAGCTGGCCCCTCATGACCGAGGGGTACGTTGTCTACAAGGGCAAGAAGATGCCCTTCTTCGTCGGCGACCGCGGCCCGGGCGACCCCTCCTCCAGCGGCGTCATGCTCGACCTCGACGCCAAGACCTTCGCCGACCTGACCGGCGGCAGGTTCAACTCCTCCTCGCTGGGCGTCGACGGCAACGGCGGCCAGGGCCACATCAAGGTCGACTACGTCATCACCAAGTGGGGCGACGGCGTGGGCCGGAAGAACATCCCCGTCGCGTTCTCGACCGGCGCCTGGTCCCGCATCGACCGGAACCCGGCCAAGCCGCCGCAGATCCTGGCCGAGAAGAAGCCCGAGGAGAAGGCGGACGAGAAGGTCGTGGAGAAGGCCGAGACGCCGGACCGCGTCCTGGCCGAGAAGCCCGCTCCGGGCGCCGCCAACCCGCCTGCGGCCGGTACGCACGTGACGGCCATGGCGGAGAACGACGCCGACGGCTCGGGCGCCCTCAGCGGCGCCGTCGTGGCCGGCGGCCTGGCGATGGCCGGCGGCGGCATGGTCTACGGCCGCGACCGCATCCGCAGGCTCGTCAAGCGCTGACATCTGTCATCTGAAACCCGTCCCGCACCTGCGCGGGGCGGGTTTCGCGCGTCCCGGCGGGCCTTCCTGCCAAGCCCCTCCGCATGTCCGGAGGAAGTCCCTTTTTTGCCCTGGTGTGCTGGGCCCCGGGTCGGTCAAGATCAGTGCTTCTCTCATGGCTGGAGGAGTTACATGACCACCCCGTCAAGCGTCCGCGAAGCGCGTGAAGAGCTTGTCCGTACCCATTTCGAGTCCGAGGCCGCCCAGGACTTCGACGTCACGATGACGACGATGGGCCACCCTCGCTACGAGCTCATCCCCACCGGCGAGGTCTTCGACGGCGAGGACCAGGTGCTGGGCTACTACCTGAGGTCGCGGACGGCCTTCCCGGATCAGCGCCACGACAACGTCCGCCTGCACCACTCGGACACCGCGGTGATCGCGGAGTTCGACCTGCTCGGCACGCACCTCGGTGAGCTGTACGGCATGCCGCCGACCGGCCGCGACTTCCGCTGCCCGGTGGTGGCGTTCTTCTTCTTCGATGGGGCCGAGGGCTTGAAGATCGTCTGCGAGCGGATCTACTTCGACTCCGCCACCATCCTCAGACAGCTCGGCATCACCTCGGCCCCTGGGGGATGAGCCCGTTCACGCGAGGATCCATCCGCGCAAGCGCTTGCTACCTGCCGCACCGATCATCTGATGGCCATATGATGCGGATCCACGGAGGAAGGGGGCGGTGTGACCGAGCGTGAGCGATCCGCGAGCAAGATCGATCTGACCACTCCGAGCGTGGCCCGCATCTACGACTACTTACTCGGCGGGAAGGACCACTTCCCCGTCGACCGCGCGGCGGCCGAGCAACTCGTCCGGCTCAACGAGGAGCTCGGCGCCGACGTCCGGGAAGTGGCCAGGGCGAACCGCGCCTTCCTCGTCCGCGCCGTCGAGACGGCCGCCAGAGCCGGGGTGCGGCAGTTCCTCGACATCGGCACCGGCCTGCCCACTCAGGACAACGTGCACCAGGTCGCCCAGCGCGTCGTCCCGGACGCCAGGATCGTCTACTGCGACAACGACCCGATCGTGCTGGTCCACGCCAGGGCGCTGCTGGCCGACAACCCCGGCACCGTCATCGTCGAGGGTGACGCGCGCGACCCGAAGGCCATCCTGGAGGCCGCCGCCGCCCACCTGGACTTCAGCCGGCCGGTCGCCGTGCTGCTCGTCGCGGTGCTCCACTTCCTCGCCGACGACGAGGAGGTGGCCGGCATCGTCAGGACCCTGCGCGAGCCGCTCGTCCTGGGCAGCCACCTGATCGTCTCGCACACCTACATGGAGATCGAGCGCAGCCCGGAGAAGCTCGCCGAGTCCTACGACATCTACCGGCGCACCACTTCGGGCTCCATGACCCTGCGTGACCGCGCCGCGGTGCGCGGCTACTTCGACGGGCTGGAGCTGCTCGAACCCGGCGTCGTGCCGGTGCAGGACTGGCGCAACGACGAGCCGTTCGTCCCGCCCGGCCTTGAGCTCGGCGGCCTCCTGGGCGCGGTCGGCCGCGTCCCCTAGCCTCCCTCTCAGGACCGGATCTCTCAGGACCGGATCCCCTCCACATCCCGTACGCCGCGCAGCGCCCGGTACAGCGGCAACGGCGACACGACGACGATCGCCCCGGCCGGCCACAGCGTCGCCCGCACCCCGGCCAGCTCCCCGAGGACCCCGCCCAGCAGCGCCCCCAGCGGGAACAGCCCCATCGTGAGGAACCGCACGGTGGCGTTGACCCGCCCCAGCATCCGTTGCCGGCAGCTCGCCCTTGCCGATTACCGGGGGCAGGTAGCTCTGGTAGCCGACGTCGAAGAAGACCCGGGCGAGACCGGTCAGCAGCGACACGAGCACGAGCTGGCTGGTGGTCTGCCCGAGCAGCAGCAGGCGAAAGTCGCGGTGCCGGAAGGGGGAGCCGGTTGGCACGGAAGCCTCCAGAGAGCGGGTGGGTGAACCCCACCCCGCAGCTCCAAAGGCGTCGCTGGGGGAGGGGGACGTTACCCGCCCATCTGGAAAGGGTCAAATCAGGTAGCTGGTCTTTACGCCGAAAGAACCAGAATGCCATTCTGTTTCTGTGACGACCATGCGCGCAGCGGCCAACGGCATCGAGATCGCCTACGAGACCTTCGGCTCACCAGGCGGTCGTCCCCTGCTCCTCATCATGGGCCTCGGCGCCCAGCTCATCCACTGGGACGACGAGCTCTGCGAGCTGCTCGCCGAGCAGGGCCACCACGTGGTCAGGTTCGACAACCGCGACGCCGGGCTCTCCACGCACCTGCACGACGCGGGCGTCCCCCAGCCGGGCGCGGCCTCGGCGTACCTGCTGGACGACATGGCGGACGACACCGCCGGGCTGATGGACGCGCTCGGCTGGAGCGCCGCGCACGTCGTCGGGGCCTCCATGGGCGGCATGATCGCCCAGACGCTCGCCATCCGGCACCCCGAGCGGGTGCTGACCCTCACCTCGATCATGTCCACCCCCGGCCCGAACGTCGCCCCGCCCACCGCCGAGGCCAGCGCGCGGCTGCTCGTCGCGCCCGCCGCGGACCGGGAGGGCGTGCTCGCCCAGAGCGTGGAGACCTGGTCGGTGATCGGCTCGCCCGGCTTCGAGCTGGACAAGGAGCGGATCATGCGCGTGGCGGGGCTCGCCTACGACCGGGGCTTCGACCCTCCCGGCACCACCCGGCAACTGGCCGCGATCATGGCCTCGGGGGACCGCACGGAGCGGCTGGCCACGATCGGGGTGCCCACGCTGGTCATCCACGGCGAGGCCGACCAGCTCGTCCCGCTCGTCGGCGGTCAGGCGACGGCGGCGGCGATCCCGGGGGCCACGCTGCTGACGTTCCCCGGGATGGGCCACGACCTGCCCCGGCCGCTCTGGCCGGACATCGTCGAGGCCGTCACCAAGCTCACGAAGGGCTGAGCGGGGGTCGGTGGCTCGCCTCTGCCGCGCCCAGACGGCGAGCCACCGAGTCCATGAGGCCCGTCAGACCTCCAGCTTCTCCTCGATGGCGCGAAGCTGGTGCCTGGCCATGGCGAGGTTGGCGCGTTGGCGGTCGAGGGCGAGGTAGAGGAACAACCCCTTCCCGCCACGGCCGGTGATCGGCCGGATGATGTGGTACTGGCCGCTCAGCGTGATCAGGATGTCCTCGATGGACTCCTTGAGCCCCAGCGAGTCCATCGTGCGCAGTTTGGCCTTGACCACCTCGGTGTTCCCGGCCGCGGCGACCTGTAGGTCCAGGTCCTTGGAGCCGCCGAGCGCGCCCAGCGCCATGCCGCTGCCGTGGTCCACGATCGCCGCCCCGACTGAGCCGTCGATCGCCATCATCTCCTTGAGAGAGACGTCCATGCTGGCCATGCTTTCCTCCGTTCAAGGTCAGTGCGTACGTGCTGCGATGGCGGCCACGCTGGCCGCCGTCTTTCGGCCCTCCAGCCGGAGCAGCCCGAGGTTCGTGCCGGGCTCCGCCAGGACTGTGAGGACGATGGTGGGGCCGGCCGCGTAGAGGGCGGCGAAACCGGCGGTGCCGGAGACGAGCGTCTCCTCCAGGACGCCCTTCCCGGCCATGATCATCAGTCGCCTGCTCATCGCCAGGAACGCCGCGGACATGGCGGCCGTCTGCTCGCCGCTCTCGTAGGCGACGTCACAGGCGATGGTCAGTCCGTCGACCGTGCAGGCGACGCTCCCGCTGATGTCGGGGGTGCGCTCGCGCAGCAGCACCATCTCCCTCAGCACCTCTTCACGCAGCTTCACCGGTGGCCTCCTTAACGGGCGGGGGAACCTCATGACAGTTCCTCCAGCGCCTTCTTCAGGCGCATCAGCAGGACCAGGTCCGTCGGGTCCGCGGTGACGGCCGGGCCGAGCATGGGGCCGGAGGCGCGGGGATCGTGCGGCGGACGCTCACCGGCCGGCGCGCGGACCCGCTGCGGCAGGCCGTGCGCCCCGTCCTGGAGGGCTCGTGCCGATGCTCTGGGAGCCTTGACGGCGGGCTCCTCCGGCGGCGCCAGGAGCCCGGCCGCGGCCAGCCTCCGCACGGCCAGCAGGACCGAGTACCCGGACCGCCCGAGCCGTCTGGCCAGGTCGAGCGGCGTCGCCTCGGCGTCGGCCCCGATGACCACCTCCCACTGCACCGGGTCGAGCGTCACCCCGTGGCCGGGCAGTCGCGGCGCCGGTCGTACGGGGGCGGTGTCCAGCGCCGCGGAGGGCCAGGTCTGCGCGAGGTACGCCCGGCGGCGCGCGGACTCCCGCATCAGGCCCGCCACGTCGAAGTACCACTGCCCGCCCAGCCAGTGCTGCTCGCCGGGCCGGAACTTCGGCCTGGTCCCGGCGACGGGCAGCAGAAAGAACGCGGCGTCCAGCACCGCCCCCAGCACGCAGTACTGCAGTTCGCCAAGGGTGACCGTCCCCTCCTCCAGCAGGCGCGCGCAGCCGCCGTCGTCCCGCAGCCGGCGCAGCGCGGTCTCCGGGACGCGCCCGCGGGCCGCCAGCAGGCGTTCGACGCCGGGCGTCTGGGCGCATTCCATGTACGTGACGCGGCCCTCGCTGAGGAAGACCGTCCCGGCCCGGCCGACGCGGAGCGCCCCCGTGGAGTGTTCACGGGCGAGACCGGAGAGCAGCGTGTCCAGCGGTGCCATGGGTCACGTCAGCAACTGGCTGGAGATGGCTTGCAGGCGGTAGCGCGCCAGGGCGAGATTCGAGCGTTCCAGATCCAGGCGCACGTAAATGACCAACGGCCCTTCAAATACTGTTTCCAGGAGTCTGAGTAAATGGTGGCCTTTGTCGGTAGTGACCAGCATGTCGTCAATGCGAACCGTTTCACCCGGGCACGAACGCGCCAGCCCGTCCGTGGCCGCGCGCAAGGTCTCCGTGAGCGCGGCAGCCGAACACTCCGCGTCCACCCCCTGCGGGGGCCCGCTGATCGCCACTGCCATGCCGCTCGTCTGGTCCACGAGCATCGCGTCCAACGCCCCTGGGATCGCCATGACCTCGGTCAGGCAGTCGTCCAGTCCCAGCACGTGACCTCCCACACCGTCCATGAGACTTGGACAGCGTAGGAGGGTTGGGACACTCAGGTGTGATCGGATATACCGAGATTTGTATGAGGTGGCAGATGTTTATCGCCGGGGCGAAGAAAAACCTCACCGAGGCGAACATTTATTGGATATATGGCGATTGTTAGCGGCAATTGAGAATATAATTCATATATCCGTGGACGCAACCGGCGCGACCGGGTTGACCGGGTCGTCGGGCAGCAGCGCCTCCTCGTCCGGCTTGTGCACGAGCACCTGGTCCACGTACGACTTCACGGCGGCCGTCAGCCCCACGTCGGCCCCGGCCGCCTCCGACAGGTACCACCGGTGGTCCAGCACCTCGTGGAACAACTGCGCCGGCTCCAGCTTCCCGCGCAGCCGCTGCGGGATCGCCTCCACCGTCGGCTGGAACACCTCCGCCAGCCACCGGTGCGCCACGATCGCCTCGTCCTCGTGCCGCAGCCCCTTGGCCACCCGGAAGCCGTCCAGGTCGTTCAGCAGCCGCCGGGCCTGGTTCTCCTCGACGTCGAGGCCGGTCAGGCGGAGCAGCCGCCGCTGGTGGTGCCCGGCGTCGACCACCTTGGGCCGCACGATGAGCCGGCCGGTGCCGACCTTGCGCCGCACCATCATCTCGGCGACGTCGAAGCCGAGCAGGTTCAGGCGCCTGATCCGCTGCTCCACGCGGTGCCAGTCGACCTCCTCGATGATCTCGTCCTGGGTGATCTCGTTCCAGAGCCGGTGGTAGCGGGTGACGATGTCCTCGGCGGTCTCCATGGGGTCGATCGACGGGTGCAGCAGCCCGCCGGCCTCCAGGTCGAGCATCTCGCCGAAGATGTTCAGGTGGGCCGTGTCGATGTCGCCGAGCCGCTGGCCCTCGCTGATCATCGGGTGCATCTCGCCGGTCTCCGCGTCCACCAGGTACGCGGCGAACGCGCCCGCGTCCCTGCGGAACAACGTGTTCGACAGCGAGCAGTCGCCCCAGTAGAAGCCGGTCAGGTGCAGCCGCACCAGCAGCACGGCCAGCGCGTCGAGCAGCCGGGTGAGCGTGTCGGGGCGCAGCGTCCCCGACATGACGGCCCGGTAGGGCAGCGAGAACTGCAGGTGCCTGGTGATCAGCGCCGCGTCCAGCCCCTCCTCGCGGCCGGTGACGTAGGCGATCGGCTCCACCGACGGCGCGTCGAGCCGGGCCAGGTCCCACAGGAGCTGGTACTCGCGCCGGGCGTAACGCTCGCTGATCTCCTTGATCGCGTACACCGTGCCGGACAGCCTCACGAACCGCACCACGTGCCGCGAGATGCCACGCGGCAGCTCGACCAGGTGGTGCTGCGGCCAGTCCGCGAGAGGGGTCTCCCACGGCAGCCGGATCAGGTCGGGGTCGCCGAGCGCGCCGGTGATCTGGAGGGGCATTTGCCCAGGATAGTGTGCGAAGGTGGACGAGTTTCTCAAGTGGTATTTCACCGGCCGGCCCGTCGTCGCCAGCTACCTGGGAGCCGACGGCTACGATCACACGCTCGGCGACTTCACCGCCGCCGCCTTCACCGCCCGCGAGCGCGAGGAGGTCCGATGGCTGGAGCGGCTCTCCACGCTGGAGGCCCCGACGCCGGACGACGCGATCGACAGGGATCTCGTCCTGTCGCAGCTCAGGGGCTCGATCGCGCTGGCCTCCTGGCCCGACTGGAAGCGTGACCCCAGCGCGTACCTGTCGCCGATCTTCACCTCGATGTTCACGCCGTTCCAGCAGCGGCTCAAGCCGGAGCCCGAGCTGGTGGCCGCCGCGATCTCCCGGCTGGCCGAGGTGCCCGGCGTGCTGACCGCCTGCCGCACCAACCTCGACCCCGGCCTCGCCGCGCCGCTGCTCGTCCAGCGCGGGCTGGGCCAGGCGCGGACCGGCCGCAACTTCCTGACCAGGACCGTCCCCGCGATGGTGCGCGACCCCGAGCTGGCCGCGAAGCTCGCCGCGGCGGCCGAGCCCGCCGCCGTCGCCTTCGACGACTTCGTCGCCTTCCTGGAGGGCTTCGAGTGCGGCGGCACCTGGCGGATGGGCGAGCGGCTCTACTCCACGCTGCTGCGCGAGCGCGAGATGCTCGGCTACGACGCCGCCGAGCTGCACCGCAAGGGCAGGGCCGCCTGGGACGCGCTCGACGCCGAGCTGCGCGAGGCGGCCCTCCGGGTCAACGGCTCACCGGACTGGCGGGCCGCCATGGAGACCGTCATGGACGACCATCCGCCCACGCTCGCGGCCATGCGGGAGGAGTACGAGGCCGAGACGCGCCGGGCCCGCGACTTCGTCATGGAACGTGATCTCGTCACCTTCCCCGAGGGCGAGGAGTGCCTGGTCCTGCCCTCGGCCGAGTACAGCAGGCCGATCCTCGCCGTCGCCCACTACCTCGCGCCGCCGCCGCTGACCAGCTCGCGCACCGGTGTGTTCTTCGTGCCGTACACGCCCGACGACTTCACCGAGGAGCAGGTACGCCAGCGGCTGCGCACCAACGCGCGGGCCCAGATGCCGTCGATCGCCGTGCACGAGGCGTACCCGGGACACCACTGGCACCTGTCGCACATGGCGGGCAACGGGAGGAAGGTCCGCAACGTCTTCCGCACGCCGTACTTCACCGAGGGCTGGGCGCTGTACGTCGAGAAGATGCTGCGTGAGCAGGGCTACTTCGACACGCCCGCGACCGAGCTGTGCCACCTCGACTTCCGCATCTTCCGGGCGGCCAGGATCATCGTGGACACGGCGCTGCACTGCGAGGACATGACGGTCGAGCAGGCCGAGACGTTCATGGCCACGAAGGCCTCACTGTCGCCGGGGACGGCCAAGGGCGAGGTCAGCCGCTACTGCGCGTGGCCGACGCAGGCGCCGTCGTACCTGACCGGGGCGATCGAGATCGACCGGATCAGGGAGTCGTACGAGGGGTCGCTGAAGTCGTTCCACGACAAGCTGGCGGGGTCGGGCGGGCTGCCGCTGGGGCTGGCCGAGCAGGCGGTGCGACTGTAGGCCCTTTCTCACGGGCGCCCTCTACCGGGTTAAGGGCGCCCTCTACCGGCAGGCCTCCTCGGCGTCGTACGAATACAGCCAGGAGTTGTGCCGCAGCGGGTTCTCGCCCGCGAACGCGGCGTCGCGGGCCACCTGCTCCGGCCCGTCCGGCAGGTGGTTGAGCTGCAGGCGTCCCCGGCTGACCCGCTGCACCTTGTGCGCCCGGTCCAGCCGGATCCGCTCGTAGCACTCCAGCGGCTCCTCCCGCCCGTCGGCGAGGCAGGTCGCCAGCACGGCGGCGTCCTCGATCGCCTGCCCGGCACCCTGCGCGAACAGCGGCAGCATCGGATGCGCCGCGTCGCCCAGCAGCGCCAGCCGTCCCTTGACCCAGGGGCGCAGCGGGTCGCGGTCGAGCACCGCCCAGCGCCCGACGGTGGTGGCCGTGGACAGCAGCTCGCCCACGCGCGGGTCCCAGTCGGCGAACTCGGTGACCAGGTCGGCCGGCTTGCCCTGCGAGGTCCAGGACTCGACGTCGTCCTCGGCCGCCGGGCTGAACGCGACCACGTTGATCTTCGTACCGGCGGACACGGGGTAGTGCACCAGGTGGCGGCCGGGCCCGAGCCAGACGGTCTGCACGGGATGCCGGGCCAGCTCCGGGGCCGCCTCGGCCGGGATGAGGCAGCGCCAGGCGCACACCCCGAAGGAGTGCGCCGGCGGCGAGGGCGTCACGTGGTCGCGCAGCGTGGAGTGCACGCCGTCGGCGGCCACCACGACGTCCGCGCCCGCCCGCGAGCCGTCGGCGAAGCCGAGCGTCACGCCGTCGCCGTCCTGCTCCGCCCCGGTGCAGCGCATGCCGAGGCGCACCGCCTCGTCGGGCACCTTCGAGCGCAGCATGTCGAGCAGGTGGGCGCGGTGCAGCACCCAGGTGGCCTCGCCGTACAGGCGCTCGCACTCCTTGCCCAGCGGCTGCTCGAACAGCACCCGCCCGTCCTGCCAGCGCCGGAACTGCCAGCCGGTCTCCAGGGGCACCCCCACCTCGGCCAGCCGCTCGTACAGGCCGAGCCTGCGCAGCAGGCGGGCCGCGTTCGGGGCGAGCACGAGGCCCGCGCCGATCTCCGTCAGCTCGGCGGCCTGCTCGTACACGACCGCCTGGATGCCCGCCCGGTGCAGGAACGCGGCGGCAGCCAGCCCGCCGATGCCCCCGCCGACCACGGTGACGTCAGATGTCCGCACGAGATCACTATGCTACGGACGGCTGGGAAATGCCGGAGATCTTGACGATCCGCCGCGGCGGATCTCGGGGTGGTCCGGTCAGATGCGACCTCGTGCGGCGCGGTCAGGCGCGGCGGGGGAACGACGGCGGGTTGAGCGAGCGCTCGATCACCGCCGTGAGCTGCTCCTCGGTGAGGATGGTCGGCCTGCCCACGCCCAGCCCGCGCACATACACCTCGCACAGCCACTCCAGCAGCCGCGTCGCCTCGAACGCCTGCTCCAGCGTGGCGCCGATGGTCACGCCGCCGTGGTTGGCCATGAGCGCGGCCTGCTTGCCGTCGAGCGCGGCCCGCACGTTCGCCGCCAGCTCGGGAGTGCCGTACGTGGCGTACTCGGCCACCCGCACGACCCCGCCCAGCAGCAGCGCGTTGTAGTGGACCGGCGGCAGCTCGGCCATCGTGGTGGCCACCACCGTCCCGAACACCGAGTGCGTGTGCACCACCGCCTGCGCGTCGGTCGTCTCGTAGACGGCCAGGTGCATGGGCGTCTCGGAGGACGGCTGCAGGTCGCCCTCCACGAGGTGGCCCTCGACGTCCACGACGGGGCACATCTCCGGTGTCAGCCGGTCGAGCGCGGCACCCGACGGGGTGACCGCCACCAGCTCGCCCAGCCGGACGCTGAGGTTGCCGGAGGTGCCGATGACCAGGCCCAGCTCGACGGCCCGCCTGCCGTACTCGCACAGCTGCTCGCGGAGGCTCATGAGCGGCAATGTAGTCGGTCGTCCGAAATACCTCAATGTCATTGACCGGCGCGCTGCTGTGAACGTATGTTCGAGCAGTTGCGTACTTTCGGTATGGAAGAGAGCTGGTCATGAAGGCACCGCTCATCGCCATCTACGGAGCCAACGGGCACACCGGGCGCCTCGTCGCCTCCGGGCTCCTCTCACGCGGCCACGAGATCGTCCTGGCCGGACGGGACGAGTCGCGGCTTCGCGCGTTCGCCGAGGAGCTGGGGAAACCGGAACGCGTGCGGACGCACGTCGCCGCCCTCGACGACCCGGCGGCGCTGCGCTCGCTGGCCGAGAGCGCGGCGGTGCTGATCCACTGCGCCGGGCCGTTCGCCGAGACGTGCGAGCCGGTCGCCGCCGCGTGCGCCGCGGGCGGCTGCCACTACCTCGACCACGCGGTCGAGCCGCACCCGGTCAAGTACCTGTTCGACTCCATGCAGGCCGCCGCCGAGCGGGCCGGGATCGTGATGGTCCCGCAGATGAGCTTCTACGGCGGCGTCGCCGACCTGCTGGCCGCCGCCGTCGCCGACGGGCTGCCCGGC
>NZ_JAHKRL010000337.1 GCF_019396405.1 Nonomuraea rhizosphaerae
GCGCCGGGGCGATGGCCCCCACCGCGCCGGGAGTGGTGAACGCCCCGGCGACCACGGCCGCCACGCTGCCGAGCGTCCAGACGACGTTCAGGCCGATCACGACCTTGGTCGCCGCCGGGCTGATCGCGCGGCGCGAGGCCAGCAGTCCGACCGCCGCGCCGTACACGAGCAGGAACACGCCGGCCTCGCGCAGCAGGCCCGCCTCGGGCCCCAGGAGGTCGCTCACCGGGCCGGCGGCCAGGAGGTAGGCCAGCCCGTTGACACCGGTGACGACGGCGTCGAAGGCCAGCGCCAGGCGCAGGAACCTGGCTCGGTCGGTCATGGTGAGGGCGGTCATCCCGGTGCTCCTTCGTGAGGCGTTCCGTGAGGTGTCCGGACACGAGAAACATGTCAGGAGGGGCATAGGCGCCGCGATTACGCCGCAGGTAATGCGCCCGCCTATCCGCGGTTCGACCTGCGGTGGAGGAGCTAGAGAAACCTGTCCGTCCCGGGACGGCGCGCCAGGATTGTCGCGGCCTTCACGGCGCGGTCTACTGGATGGACATTTGCCGTGTAATGGGGGCGACATCCATGGCACTTCCTGAGCTCATCCCGTCCGGCCGGCCCGTGGACGTGCAGGCGACGAGGTTCTCGCTCGACGCGCTCGGCCGCTTCTTCTGCAACACCTGGGAGGAGGCGACGGGCAACGGGGGAGCGCCGTTCTCCGCCGTGGTGGTCGGCGCGGGCATGTACGGCGCGTACTGCGCCACGAAGCTCTACCGCCGGCACCCGGGCAAGCGGATCCTCCTGCTCGACGCGGGACGCTTCCTGGTCCCGCAGCACGTCCAGAACCTGGGCCGGATCGGCCTGAACGTCCCCGCGCCCATCCCGCCCGCCGCCGACCCGGGGGTGCCGCGCGAGCTGGTGTGGGGCCTGCCGTGGCGGGGCAACGTCGACTTCCCGGGCCTGGCGTACTGCTGCGGCGGCAAGTCCCTGTACTGGGGCGGCTGGTGCCCGCGGCTGACGCCCGGCGACCTCAAGCTGTGGCCGGCCTCGACGGCGGCCTACCTGGACAGCCACTACGTGAACGTGGAGAGCGAGATCGGCGTCGTGCCCGCCGCCGACTTCATCGCCGGGGAGCTGTCCGCGACCCTGTCCGAGGCGCTGGTCAGCGCCGCCTCCTCGATGCCGGACGTCGAGACGGGCTTCGGCGACCACGGCGTCGAGGTGGCGCCCCTGGCGGTGCAGGGCGACTCGCCGATCTCCGGGCTGTTCAGCCTAGGCAAGTACAGCGCCCTGCCGCTGCTGATGGACGCGGTCCGCGAGGACATCGCGGGGGCGGGCGCGGCCGACGCCGCCCGCCGCCTGTTCATGGTGCCGGTGGCGCACGTCATCCGGGCACACACGGATGGCGACACGGTGACCGGCATCGACGTCGAGGTCGACGGGCGGCGCGAGCACCTCGCGCTGGCCCCCGACTGCGCCCTGATCCTCGCCGCGAGCGCGGTGGAGACGACCCGGCTCGCGCTGCACTCGTTCCCGAGCCCGCTCATGGGCCGCAACCTCATGGCGCACGTGCGCAGCGACTTCACCGTGCGCATCCACCGCTCCGCGCTGCCGCCGGTGCCCGGACACGTGCAGACGGCCGCCCTGCTGCTGCGCGGCCTGGTGCCCGGCGGCCGGTTCCACATCCAGATCACCGCCTCCACCAGCCGGGACGGCTCCGACGAGCTGCTGTTCCGCATGATCCCCGACATGGACATGCTCGACACGCAACTCGCTAACACCGACCCCGACTGGATCACCGTCACGCTGCGCTGCATCGGTGAGATGCAGGGCGACAAGACCACGGCGGTGCCGGACCCGGACAAGAGCTGGATCGACCTCAGCCCGCACGAGCTGGACGAGTACGGCGTGCCGCGCGCCTACGTCAACATCGTGCTCGACCGCGAGGGCAGGCAGGTCTGGGACGCGATGGACGAGGCCGCGCTCGACGTGGCCGCCAGGGTGGCCGGCTCGCCGGACAAGATCCAGTACCTGTACGACGGCGCCTGGCAGACCCGGCCGTTCCCGCTGGACAGGGCCTTCCCCGACTGGCACCGCGGCCTGGGGACGACCTACCACGAGGCGGGCACGCTGTGGATGGGCGAGGATCCGGCCACGTCCGTGACCGACCCGATCGGGCGCTTCCACCACCTGCGCAACGCGTACGCGTGCGACCAGTCGCTGTTCCCGACCGTCGGGTCGGTCAACCCCGTCGTCACCGGCCTGACCCTGGCCAGGCAGCTCGCCGAACGGCTCTGAGACACGGAAAAGGGCGCCCGGCGGGCGCCCTTTCCATGAAATTCCGGGAACGGTCAGCGAGCCTGACGGGGGAGCAGGAACCCGACCGCGAACGCCAGCGCCGTCAGCCCCAGCGTGATCAGCGTCACCGTGCCCGCCGCCTGCACCGCGCCCAGCCTGACCGCCTCCACCGCGTGCCCGCCGATGTGTCCTGCCTGCCCGAGCTGCCCGAAGAACACCGTCCCCAGCACCGCGATGCCGAGCGAGGCGCCGAGCTGCTGGATGCCCTCCAGCGTCCCGGACGCGGAGCCGATCTCATGGTCCTCGACGCCGCCCATGATGATGCCGAACAGCGGGACGAAGATCATGCCCATCCCCACCCCGTACGCCAGCAGCGGCAGCACCAGGTCCCACGCGCCCACCGAGGCCCCGGCGAGCTGGAAGACCGCGTACAGGGCCGTGATGCCGACCGCCATGATCGCCAGCCCGAGGTGCAGGATCCGCCGCCCGAGCACGGCCATCCTGGCGGCCGAGAAGGCGGTGCCGAGGAAGGCCCCGACGGCCCAGCTGGCCATCGTCAGGCTGGCGCGCAGCGCGCTGTAGCCGAGTCCGAGCTGCAGGAACATGCCGACCGCCAGCCCGAACCCGGCGACCGCGCCGAAGAAGACGATCACGAAGACGACGCCGGAGGAGAAGGAGCGCTTGCCGAAGACGCTCGGCTCGATCAGCGTGGCCGCCCCGGCGCGGTTGCGGCGCACCTGGTAGAGGCCGAACAGCCCGAACACCGGCACCGACGCGGCCAGCATCACCAGCGACCAGGCGGGCCAGCCCAGCTCGCGGCCCTGCACCAGCGGGTAGATCATCAGCAGCATCCCGGCCCCGGCCAGCAGGCTGCCGGGCAGGTCGAGCCGGGTCGAGCGGGTCCTGGCCGGCGCGGAGGGCAGCGTCCGGGCGCCGACGATCAGCGCGTACAGGCCGAGCGGCAGGTTGATCAGGAAGATCATGCGCCAGCCGGTGCCCAGCACGTCGGCGTCCACCAGCAGCCCGGCGACGACCGGCCCGAGGATCGTGGCCAGCCCGATGACCGGCCCGAACGCCCCGAACGCCTTGCCCTGCTCGGCCGGCGGGAACAGGTCACGGATCAGGCCGAACCCCTGCGGGATCATCACGGCCCCGGTCAGGCCCTGGAGCGCCCTGGCCACGATCAGGATCTCGGGGGTCGGCGCGAGGGCGCAGGCCAGCGAGGTGATGACGAACCCGGCGGTGCCGAGCAGCAGCATCCTGCGCCGGCCGAACATGTCGCCGAGCCGCCCGCCGGTCAGCAGTCCCACCGCCAGCGCGAGGGTGTACCCGGCGGCGATCCACTGCAGCGCGGCCGCGCCGCCGCCCAGGTCGGCCTGGATGGCCGGGCCGCCGACGCTCACCACGGTGGAGTCCAGCAGGTTCATCAGCGTCGCGCCGAGGACGGCGGACAGGCCCAGCCACGGACGGCGTACGCCGATGCTGGGGGAGATCGTCGCCGGTGCCTCTAGTACTGCGGTCACAGTGTCCTCCACTAAGCGGAACGGATCGCTTCGTTCTGCTTCCAGCTTAGGGGAACGGAATGATTTATTCCAGTACGAGACGCCAAGATCTTTTACTGTGGAACGTTCCATTTCTGCGAGGCCCGAAGGCCCCGAGCCGCTACGCGGACAGCACCTCCTGGCGCAGCCGCGTCTTGAGGATCTTGCCGCCCGGGTTGCGCGGCAGCTCCGACTCCCGGAACCACACCTGTGTCGGGATCTTGAACTTGGCGATCCGTCCCGCCAGGAACTCCCGCAGGTCCTCGACGGTGGCGGCGCTCCCCGGCCGCAGCCGGACCACCGCCCCCACCTCCTCGCCCAGCTCGTCGTGCGGCACCCCGATCACCGCGGCGTCGTCCACCGCCGGGTGCTCGAACAGGGCCGCCTCCACCTCGGCGCAGTACACGTTCTCGCCGCCCCGGATGACCATGTCCTTGGCCCGGTCGACGATGTAGACGAAGCCCTCGGAGTCGATCCTGGCCAGGTCGCCGGTGTGCACCCAGCCGTCCACGAACGTCTCCTTCGTGGCCTCCGGCTTGTTCCAGTAGCCGAGGATGACGTTCGGGCCGCGCATGCACAGCTCGCCCACCTCGTCCGGCGGCAGCTCCTCGCCCATCGGGCCGACGACCCGCACGTCCACCACGGCCGACGGCAGCCCGATGCTGTCCGGCCGCGCCTGGTAGTCGGGGCCGCCGATGCCCACGGCCAGACCGGTCGTCTCCGTCATGCCGTAGCCGTTGGAGGGGGCGCGGTCGGGCAGGTTCGCGGTGATGCGCTCCAGCAGCTTGGGCGGGGCGGGCGCGCCGCCGTACCCGAGCGTGGTCAGCGACGACAGGTCGTACTTGCCGAAGTCGGGGTGCGACATGAGCTGCCAGGAGTTGGTCGGCACGCCGATCGTGGTGGTGACCTTCTCCCGCTCGATGATCCGCAGCGCCTGCCCGGCGTCCCACTTGTACATGAGCACCAGCCCGCCGCCGGTGAACATCGTGGTGATCAGCGCCGAGAAGGTGCCCGTCACGTGGAACAGCGGCACGGTCAGCAGCGTCACCCTGCGTACGCCGGTCGCCGCAGCCACGTCCTTGCCCGCCATCGCCACCGCCCGCACCAGGCCGTAGGCGACCGTCATCGGAGCCTGTCCCAGGTTGCGGTGGCTGCCCAGCGCCCCCTTGGGGAACCCGGTCGTGCCCGAGGTGTAGAAGATCGTGGCCGGGTCGTCGGGCGCCAGCTCGACGGCCGGCAGCGTCACCTCGCCGGTGACCTCGCCCAGCACCTCCTCGAACGAGCGCGCGCCCTCGGGCGCCTCGCCCCTGGCCACGATCATCGGCACGCCGGTCCCGGCCGAAACGGCGGCCAGCCGCCCGGCCCGCTCGCCGTCCGCGATCAGCACCTTGGCGCCGCAGTCCTTCACCCCGTACGCCAGCTCCGGCTCGGTCCACCAGGCGTTGAGCGGCACCGCGACGGCTCCCGCGGCGAGCGCGGCGGAGAAGGCCACCACCCACTCCGGGTAGTTGCGCATGGCCACGACCACCCGGTCGCCCTTGGTCACGCCGTAGTCGTCGACGAGCCGGTTGGCCAGCGTCGCCGCCCTGCGGTAGTGCTCCTCGAAGGTGATGTGCTCGTCCTCGTAGACGAGGAACTCCTTGTCGCCCTGCCATCTGCTGTTCTCCAGCAGGGCCCGGAAGTGGGGAGGGGCGTGCTTCCACGTCCGCACGCCGGTGTCGCCGATCTCCTCCGTCTCGAACAGCTGGCCAGGGCCGGTGAGCTGGGCTTGGACCTGGGCATGCGTAAAGGTCATGCGAAGCGCTCCCGCGATGGACGGCATCCGGATTTATCACAGTACCGACCGGTAGGTACGTCGCGCTAGATCTCACAATGTGGGCGCTGAGCCCTGCTCAACTTGCATGTCCATCCCCATGAGTGCATTATCTTCACGGTAAGGACATGAGGTAGAGTGCATGGTTATGCAGGGGGCGAGATGAAGGCGGCGATCGCCGGAGCCAGCGGCTACGCGGGGGGTGAGCTGCTGAGACTCCTGCTCGGACACCCCGGGTTCGAGGTCGGCGCGCTCACCGCGGCCTCCAGTGCAGGTACCCCGCTGGCCGCTCACCAACCGCACCTTCCACAGTTGGCCGACCGAATCATCCAGGAAACCTCCGGCGCGGCGCTCGCCGGGCACGAGGTGGTCTTCCTGGCCCTGCCGCACGGCCACTCCGCCGCCGTCGCCGCCGAGCTGCCCGCCGGCGTGGTCGTCGTCGACTGCGGCGCCGACCACCGGCTCACCGACCCCGCCGCCTGGCGGGAGTTCTACGGCGGCGAGCACGCCGGCACCTGGCCGTACGGCCTGCCCGAGCTGCCCGGCCAGCGCCAGGTGCTCGCGGACGCCAGGCGCATCGCGGTGCCCGGCTGCTACCCGACCTCCGTCCTGCTCGCCCTGTTCCCCGCCTTCGCCCATGGCCTGGCCGAACCCGACGTGGTCGTGGTCGCCGCCAGCGGCACCAGCGGCGCGGGCAAGGCCGCCAAGCCCCACCTGCTGGGCAGCGAGGTCATGGGCTCGGTCAGCGCGTACGGCGTGGGCGGCCTGCACCGCCACACCCCCGAGATGGAGCAGGGGCTGAGCGGCGTCGCGGGAGTCCCGGTCCGCGTGTCGTTCACCCCGACGCTGGCTCCCATGAGCCGCGGCATCCTGGCCACCTGCACCGCGCCCGCCGCCCCCGGGCTGACCAGGGCCGCTGTGCGCGAGGCGTACGAGAGCGCCCTGGCCAAGGAGCCGTTCGTCCGGCTGCTGCCCGAGGGCCTCTGGCCCGCCACCGCGATGACCTACGGCGCCAACACCGCGGCGCTGCAGGTGACGCTCGACGAGCGCGCGGGCCGCCTGATCGCCGTCATCGCCATCGACAACCTCACCAAGGGCACGGCCGGAGGCGCGATCCAGAGCGTCAACCTCGCACTCGGCCTGCCGGAAGAGCTCGGCCTTCCCCTGACAGGAGTCGCACCTTGAGTGTCACCGCACCATTGGGATTCAGAGCGGCCGGCGTGGCCGCCGGCATCAAGTCCGGCGGCGCCCGTGACCTGGCCCTGGTCGTCAACGACGGCCCCAGCCGCGCCGCCGCGGGCGTCTTCACCGCCAACCGCGTGAAGGCCGCGCCCGTTCTGTGGTCGCAGCAGGTCCTGCGCGGTGGCCGGCTGCGCGCGGTCGTCCTCAACTCGGGCGGCGCCAACGCCTGCACGGGGCCGGAGGGCTTCCAGGACACGCACGCCACCGCCGAGAAGGTGGCCGCGGTCCTCCAGGACTCGGCCGGTGAGATCGCCGTCTGCTCGACCGGCCTGATCGGCGAGCGACTGCCCATGGACCCGCTGCTGGACGGGGTGGAGCAGGCCGCCGCGCAGGCCTCCCGCGACGGCGGGCTGGCCGCCGCCGACGCCATCCGCACCACCGACACCGTCTCCAAGATCTCCTTCAGGCGCGGCGAGGGCTACATGGTCGGTGGCATGGCCAAGGGCGCGGGCATGCTCGCCCCGGCGCTGGCCACCATGCTGTGCGTGATCACCACCGACGCCGACCTGAGCGCGCAGGAGCTCGACACGGCGCTGCGCGCGGCCACCTCCAGGACGTTCGACCGGCTCGACACCGACGGCTGCATGTCGACCAACGACACCGTGCTGCTGCTGGCCAGCGGCGCCGCCGGGGTCAAGCCCGACCTGGCCGAGTTCGGGCGCAAGGTCACCGAGGTCTGCGCCGACCTGGCCAGGCAGCTCCTGGTGGACGCCGAGGGCGCCTCCAAGGCCATCGCCATCGAGGTCGTCGGCGCGGCGTCGGAGGACGACGCGGTCAAGGTCGGCCGCGCGGTCTCCCGCTCCAACCTGCTCAAGTGCGCCATCCACGGCGAGGACCCCAACTGGGGCCGCGTCCTGGCCGCCGTCGGCACCACCGACGCCGTCTTCGAGCCCGACCGGCTGAACGTCGCCATCAACGGCATCTGGATCTGCCGCGGCGGCGCCGTCGGCGACGACCGCGACAAGGTGGACATGCGCCCCCGCGACGTCACCATCACCATCGACCTGTCGGCCGGCGCCCACTCGGCCACCGTCCACACCACCGACCTGACCGCGGACTACGTCCACGAGAACTCGGCCTACTCCTCATGAGGGCCGGCACCGCGCAGGCCAAGGCCGACACGCTCATCGAGGCGCTGCCCTGGCTGGCCCGCTTCCACGGCGCCGTCGTCGTCATCAAGTACGGCGGCAACGCGATGATCGACGAGGCCCTCATGGAGGGCTTCGCCGAGGACATCAGCTTCCTGCACTACGCCGGCCTGCGCCCGGTCGTGGTGCACGGCGGCGGCCCGCAGATCAGCGAGGCGCTCGCCCGGCACGGCATCGAGTCCACCTTCACCGCCGGGCTGCGCGTCACCACTCCCGAGGCCATGCAGGTCGTCAGGATGGTCCTGACCGGCCAGGTCAACCGCGACGTCGTCGGCCTGATCAACCGGCACGGCCCGCTCGCGGTCGGCATGTCCGGCGAGGACGCCCACCTGTTCACCGCCGAGCGCAAGCACGTGGTCGTGGACGGCGAGCCGGTCGACATCGGCCAGGTCGGCGAGATCGTCAAGGTCGCCCCCGGCGCCGTCCAGGCCATGATCGACAACGGCCGCATCCCGGTCGTCTCCAGCGTCGCCCGCGGCCACGACGGCCAGATCTACAACGTCAACGCCGACACCGCCGCCGCCGCGCTGGCCGTCGCCCTCCAGGCCGACAAGCTCATCGTCCTGACCGACGTCGAGGGCCTGTACGCCGGCTGGCCCGACGACACCGACGTGATCGGCAAGCTCCACGCCGCCGAGCTGGAGACCCTGCTGCCGTCGCTGTCCAGCGGCATGATGCCCAAGATGGAGGCCTGCCTGACGGCCGTCCAGGGCGGCGTCCCCCAAGCTCACGTGCTCGACGGCCGGGTCCCGCACTCGCTGCTGCTCGAGATCTTCACCGACCAAGGAATCGGAACCATGGTGATGCCCTGATGAGCCTCCACGACAGGTTCGAACAAGCCTTCATGCCCGTCTACGGCGTCCCGCCGATCGCCCTGGCACGAGGCGAGGGCACCCGCGTGTGGGACGTGGACGGCAGGCAGTACCTCGACTTCATCGGCGGCATCGCGGTCAGCTCGCTCGGCCACGCCCACCCCGCCCTGGTCGAGGCCGTCTCCAAGCAGGTCGCCACCATCGCGCACACGAGCAACCTGTTCCTGCACGAGCCCGAGGTGCTGCTCGCCGAACGGCTCATCGGCCTGCTGCGCGCCCCCGCCCGCGTCTTCTTCTCCAACTCCGGCACCGAGGCGAACGAGGCCGCCTACAAGCTGGCCATGAAACACGGCCGGCGCGAGGGCCGCACCTACTTCGTGGCCGCCGAGAACGGCTTCCACGGCCGTACGATCGGCGCCCTCTCGCTGACCGGCAAGCAGTCGATCCGCGACCAGTTCGGCCCCTTCCCGGTCCCGGTCCGCTTCGTCCCGTACGGTGACGCCACCGCGCTCAAGGAGGCGGTGGACGGCGACTGCATCGCGGTGTTCCTGGAGCCCACGCAGGGCGAGGCCGGGGTCGTGCCGCCGCCGGACGGCTACCTCGCCGCTGCGCGCGAGATCTGCGACGCGACCGGCGCGCTGCTGGTGGCCGACGAGATCCAGTCCGCGATCGGCCGCACCGGCCACTGGTTCGCCCACCAGGCCGACGGCGTCACCCCCGACATCCTGACCCTGGCCAAGGGCCTGGGCGGCGGCCTGCCGATCGGCGCGTGCGTCGGCTTCGGCGACGCCGGCGACCTGTTCGACAAGGGCGACCACGGCTCCACGTTCGGCGGCAACCCGGTCTCCTGCGCCGCGGCGCTGGCCGTGCTCGACAACCTCGACCTCGACCACGTCAAGTCCGCCGGCTCCCGGCTGCGCGCCGGGCTCTCGGCCGTGGACCACCCGCTGCTCAAGGACGTGCGCGGGCGCGGCCTGTGGCTGGCCGTGGTACTGAACGAGCCCGTCTCGGGCAGGGTGCAGGAGGCGGCCGCTCGCGCCGGCTTCCTCGTCAACGCCCTCCAGCCCGACGCCGTACGGCTCGCGCCGCCCCTGGTGGTGACCGAGGAGGAGATCGGCGCACTGGTGGCCGCGTTCCCGGCGATCCTCACGGAGGCGGTCTCATGACCCGCCATTTTCTCAGAGACGACGATCTCTCGCCCGCCGAGCAGGCCGAGGTCCTCGACCTGGCCGCCGCGATGAAGAAGGACCGCTTCGGCTACCGCCCCTTCGAGGGCCCGAAGACCGTGGCCGTCCTGTTCGACAAGCCCTCCACCCGGACCCGCGTCTCCTTCGCCGTCGGCGTCGGCGAGCTGGGCGGCATCCCGCTGGTCATCGACGGCGGCTCCTCCCAGCTGGGCAGGGGCGAGCCCATCGAGGACACCGCCAGAGTCCTGGAGCGCCAGGTCGCCGCCATCGTCTGGCGCACCGCCGGCCAGAACCGCGTCGAGGCCATGGCCGCCGGCACCACCGTGCCCGTGGTCAACGCGCTGACCGACGGGTTCCACCCCTGCCAGATCCTCGCCGACCTGCAGACCGTACGCGAGCGGCTCGGCTCCGCGGCCGGCACCACGCTCACCTACCTCGGCGACGGCGCCAACAACATGGCCCACTCCTACCTGCTCGGTGGCGCCACCGCCGGGATGCACGTGCGGATCGGCGCCCCCACCGGCTACGAGCCCGACGCCGTCATCCTCGACCAGGCCGCCGCCATCGCCGCGCGGACCGGCGGCTCGGTCGTGTCGCTGTCCGACCCCGTCGCCGCCGTCCAGGGAGCCCACGTCGTCGCCACCGACACGTGGGTGTCGATGGGCCAGGACGGCAAGGACGAGCGCGTACGGGTGCTCATGCCGTACCAGGTCAACTCCGAGCTGATGGAGCACGCCGCGCCCGACGCGATCGTGCTGCACTGCCTGCCCGCCTACCGCGGCTACGAGATCACCTCCGAGGTGATCGACGGCCCGCGCAGCGCGGTGTGGGACCAGGCCGAGAACCGGCTGCACGCCCAGAAGGCGCTGCTGCACTGGCTGGTGAGCACCACATGACCATCCCGCTGACCAAGGTCGCCCGCCAGGCGAAGATCACCGAACTGCTCCAGCGGCAGGCCGTGCGCTCCCAGCCCGAGCTGGCCA
Source organism: Nonomuraea rhizosphaerae (assembly GCF_019396405.1). Lineage (GTDB taxonomy): Bacteria > Actinomycetota > Actinomycetes > Streptosporangiales > Streptosporangiaceae > Nonomuraea > Nonomuraea rhizosphaerae. The sequence goes on from NZ_JAHKRL010000337.1 coordinate 11,010, forward strand.
AGCTGCTGGCCGAGAGCGGGGTCGAGGTCACCCAGGCCACGCTCTCCCGCGACCTGGACGAGCTCGGCGCGCTCAAGCTGCGGGCCGAGGACGGCTCCCTGGTATACGCGCTGCCCGGCGAGGGCGGCGGCCGCATCCCGCTGGCCAGGCTGGGCACGGGGGAGTCCCCGGCCGCCCGGCTGCACCGCATCTCGGAGGAGCTGCTGGTCTCGGCCGAGGCGTCGGCCAACCTGGTCATCGTCAGGACCCCGCCCGGCGCCGCCCAGTTCCTGGCCTCCGCCATCGACCACGCCGACTGGGAGTCCATCCTCGGCACGGTCGCCGGCGACGACACGATCCTCGTCATCAGCCGCGACCCCCAGGGCGGCGACGCCGTGGCCGAGGCGCTGCTCAGGATCGCCTCCCGCCGCACCTGAACCCCACCCGGAGAATCATCATGACCGAGAGAGTAGTCCTCGCCTTTTCCGGCGGACTGGACACGTCCGTCGCCATCCCGTTCCTCGCCGAGAAGATGGACGCCGAGGTCATCGCCGTCGCCGTCGACCTCGGCCAGGGCGGCGAGGACATGGAGGCGATCCAGAAGAGGGCCATGGACTGCGGCGCGGTCGAGTCCGTCGTCGTGGACGCCAAGGAGGAGTTCGCGGCCGACTTCTGCCTGCCCGCGCTGCGGGCCAACGCCCTCTACATGGACCGCTACCCGCTGCTGTCGGCCCTGTCGCGCCCCCTCATCGTCAAGCACCTGGTGAGCGCGGCCAAGCAGTTCGGCGGCACGATCGTCTCCCACGGCTGCACCGGCAAGGGCAACGACCAGGTCCGCTTCGAGGCCGGCCTCGCCGCGCTCGCGCCCGGACTCAAGGTCGTCGCCCCCGCCCGCGACTTCGCCTGGACCCGCGACAAGGCGATCGAGTACGCCGAGGGCAGAGGCCTGCCGATCGAGACGTCCAGGAAGAACCCGTTCTCCATCGACCAGAACCTCTGGGGCAGGGCGATCGAGACCGGCTTCCTGGAGGACATCTGGAACGGCCCCACCGAGGACGTCTACTCCTATACCGCCGACCCGTCCGTGGCCCGCGAGCCCGACGAGGTCGTCATCACCTTCGAGGAGGGCGTACCGGTCAGGCTCGACGGCCGCGCGCTCACCCCGTACCAGGTCATCGACGAGCTGAACACGCGCGCCGGAGCCCACGGCGTCGGCCGCGTCGACATGGTCGAGGACCGGCTCGTCGGCATCAAGTCGCGCGAGGTGTACGAGGCGCCCGGCGCGGTCGCCCTGATCACCGCCCACATGGAGCTGGAGAACGTCACCGTCGAACGCGACCTGGCCCGCTTCAAGCGCGGCGTCGACCAGCGGTGGAGCGAGCTCGTCTACGACGGCCTGTGGTACTCGCCGCTCAAACGGGCGCTCGACGCGCTCATCGCCGAGGCGCAGAGCCACGTCAGCGGCGACATCCGGATGACTTTGCACGGCGGCCGGGCCACCGTCACCGGGCGGCGCTCCGAGCGCTCCCTGTACGACTTCTCGCTGGCGACGTACGACACGGGCGACGCCTTCGACCAGTCCCTGGCCAAGGGCTTCGTCCAGCTCTTCGGCCTGCCGTCGAAGATCGCCGCCGCCCGTGACGCGAAGCGGTAGGCACTTGCACTATGGTCGCGTGGGACGTCGCGGGAGAGCTGAGGAGATGACGGTGAGTGATGGCAAGCCGATGCGGCTGTGGGGCGGGCGCTTCGAAGGGGGCCCGGCCGACGCGCTGACCCGGCTGTCGGTGAGTGTGCACTTCGACTGGCGGCTCGTGCCGTACGACCTGGCCGCGTCCAGGGCGCACGCCCGGGTGCTGCACAGGGCGGGGCTGCTGGACGACGACGAGCTCGAACGCATGATCGGCGCGCTCGACGACCTGGAACGGGCCTGCAAGGCGGGCGAGTTCCGGCCGACGGTCGAGGACGAGGACGTGCACACCGCGCTCGAACGCGGCCTGCTGGAGCGCCTCGGCTCCCAGCTCGGCGGCAAGCTGCGGGCCGGCCGCAGCCGTAACGACCAGATCGCCACCGACCTGCGGCTCTACCTGCGCGACCACGCCCGCACGATCGTCTCCAGGCTGGTGGAGCTGGAGACGGCGCTCATGACGCAGGCCGCCGCGCACGCCGAGACGGCCGCGCCCGGCATGACCCATCTGCAGCACGCGCAGCCGGTCTCGTTCGGGCACCAGCTGCTCGCCCACGTGCACGCCTTCGCCCGCGACATCGACCGGATCATCGACTGGGACAAGCGCGCGGCCGTCTCGCCGCTGGGCTCCGGCGCGCTGGCCGGCTCGTCGCTGCCGCTGGACCCGGTGGCCGTGGCCGCCGAGCTGGGCTTCTCCGCCGCCGCGCCCAACTCCATGGACGCCGTGGCCGAGCGCGACTTCGCGGCCGAGTTCCTGTTCGACGCCGCCATGATCGGGGTGCACCTGTCGCGGCTCGGCGAGGAGATCGTCCTGTGGGCCTCGCAGGAGTTCCGCTGGATCGAGATGAGCGACGCCTACTCCACCGGCTCGTCGATCATGCCGCAGAAGAAGAACCCCGACGTCGCCGAGCTGGCCCGCGGCAAGACGGGGCGGCTGGTCGGCAACCTCATGGCGCTGCTCACCACGCTCAAGGGCCTGCCGCTCACCTACAACCGTGACCTGCAGGAGGACAAGGAGCCCGTGTTCGACTCGGTCGACACGCTGCTGCTCGTCCTGCCCGCCATGGCCGGGCTGGTCGACACCATGCGCGTCAACACCGCGCGCCTGGAGGCCTCGGCCCCCGACGGGTTCGCGCTGGCCACCGACCTGGCCGAGCTGCTGGTGCGGCGCGGCGTGCCGTTCCGCGACGCCCACGAGGCGGTCGGGCACCTGGTGGTCTACTGCCAGTCCTTCGACAAGGACATGGGCGAGCTGACCGACGACGAGCTGAGCAAGATCAACGAGTACCTGACGCCCGACGTGCGCGACGTGCTCAACGTGCCCGGAGCCCTGGCCGCCCGCAAGGCGCACGGCGGCACCGCGCCAGACCGGGTCCGCGACCAGCTCACCGCCCTGCGCGAGTCGGTCGACGCCCAGGCCGCCTGGGCCGCCGGGTCCTAGGCATTGTTGTCGTACCCGTCGCCGTCCCTCACGCCGCTGCCGCGCGGCTTCTTCGACCGGCCGTCGCACGAGGTCGCGCCCGAGCTCCTCGGGCGCGTGCTCGTGCACGGCCCC
>NZ_JAHKRL010000338.1 GCF_019396405.1 Nonomuraea rhizosphaerae
AGCCTGCTACCGGGCCTCCTGGCAGCTACCCGGACCGGACTTCCACCGGCAAGCGACGACGAGCTTACAAACAGACGATCAGCCGCTACGTCACGGCTTCACCTCCGTCCTGCTGGGCGCACGAAAGATCGAGGTTAGAGCGCATACCAGCTGGGCCAACGAACCGGGTTATCCCGACGGGCGCTTGGGTGGTGACTCCGACCCTTCTTGAAGTACATCAGGCATCACCGATACGGCGGGAACACGCCATGAGCTGAGCATGTTCATCACCGAGTTCAACTGCGCGCTGAGGACCTCGAGTTGATCCGCCAAAGCGGAGTGATCGATCAAGTTTGTCGCAGGTTGAAGAGCGTAATCCACAATCGCTGCATGCTGAGCAGACGCGAAATTACGATTTTCCAGCGCTACGAAAAGCTGGTCGCGAAGCTGGCTGAGGAACATCGGAGTCATCGAGGCGAAGGGGTAGAGGCGGGCGAAGACGAAAGGATGCCCCACCGGCTGGTCGAGCGGTATGAGCCGGGCGAGAAGCTCAGAGTAGATCTCGGCGAGCCTGCTGGGCGCGTTGATGAAGGCTTCCTTCACGGCAGCCTCCAGAAGGTCACCGAAATCAGTTTCGGTGTTGAGAACCATCATCCCATTTGCGTACGTCGGAAGGGGCTCCTCCTGGCTTCCCGCGCGAGGCATGACGACGAACGGGGTACCGGGCAATCCACCATTACGCAACAGGAGATGACATCGGTAGTCACTCGCGCAGAACACAACCTGCTTCTGTGCGCTGCGCCTTGCTTCCTGAACGAACCAGCCTGACAGTTCTCGCAGGCCCGTCAGGTCCGTGCTGATGATGTTCCCGCTGTCCTCGCCGTATCCCAGCGCCGCCCGCAAGTAGCTGTCTCCCATTTCCCCGCGGATGGTCAGCGCCAGCACATCGGGGCTACGCCGCCTGATGTGCGTCCAGTCCACGTACGGTCCCTCGGACAGAGCGATGGCGGCCACCGTGGAGTTGAGGCCGCCGTATGGGACGAATCGCAGGCCTCGCGCCTTCCGGGCCAAGGAATCGATCAGCCCTACGGCGAAGTGACATCGTTGCCGGTCAGCCCGCAGCAGCTCGATCTGATCCGCGACTGATTCTATTTCGATAAAGTTACATTCCCATCTGCCGTCGATGAGCTTGACGAGCAGGCTGGCGTGCGCCCGGTCGAAATTGCCAAATGTCTCGGTGTGGTGGCAACTGATACGCACGGCCGGTCGCCGCATAGATCTGATTTCGTCCAGGGCATGAACTCTCGCGTCGGCCAGCGCTCCAGCGTTGGATCGGGATTGCACAATCGCCACGGCGCGCGTTAAATCGTCAGGTTCCATGCGCATCGCCGCGAGCGCGAGCCAATTGCGCGGCTCCTCCTCAATCGCCAGCGCGAGCCTCATGAGAATGTCCGCCTTGGGCATGCCGGTAGGCCCGAACATGCCCCGCTCGTACTCAGAAATGGTTTTGTTACTAACTCCGCTGAGCTCGGCCATGCCGGCCTGTGAAATTCCCCGGCTTTTTCTCGCCGAGATCATATGCTCGATGAGTGCCTGGAAGCGGTTGTCGTTGCTCATCGGAGTGTTCCTCCTGTCGAGACACGGTGTTGCAACACGATCAGAACACGAGGTCGGCCGCGTAACAACATTTCAGAGCCTTATTGACCCCATCTTTTCTTGGGGTTAAAGCTATGTGCATGACCAAAGAGATCCCGAATCACCAACCCGCCCCTCCCCCCTACACAGAGATGATCGCCCTAGCTGTAGCCCTGATCGAACTCTTTCGAACAATCTTCGGGTCGTACACCAAAGGTTTCTCAAGCCACACTCGTCATTGATCGCGATCAGGAGACGAACAAATGATCAGAGCGTTGAGTTTCATAGTCGTGGGAGTTCTACTCTGCTGTCTCGCCGCGCTCCTTGTCCATCTCACGAGACGGCGACACAGGGATCTCCTCCGCCGCGGGCATGACGTCGCGGGATGGGTGACGAAAATCGATCCCGTGGGCGCGGGCGCCCTCCCAGGTCACACTACGCGTCCCAGCATGAACGTCACGTATACCTGGCACGGAGAGGACTTCCACATAACGCTCTGGCCGTCGGGCGACATGGCGTCCGCTCTGAAATGCGGTGATACCGTCGCCCTACGCGTGGACCTACAGGCGCCGCATCGGGTCTGGGTGGAAGGCGCCTCGGACAGCTGGCAGATAACTCGGCAAGCGGTGGCGAATGTATGCCTGCTCCTGGGGGCCCTGTCCATCGTCACCGGGATCGTTTCGATGTCCGGATAGCTCCTGCCTGCGGTCCTGATGAGACACAGACCATGCGGGTGCCGGGGTCGCGCAGGGCCTGAGACACATGCTGATCCAGCTTCGCGCACAGGACCCCGACCTCGTCTTCCTCCTCCGACGGGTAGAACTCCGTGCCCCAATACAGCTCTTCGGCATCCGGTCTGGCCGGCCATGTGCAATGGAGAAACGCGCACCGATCGTCGACGACCAGAACCGGGGTGAGGGCGAAACGACGTGAGTCCACGATGCCGACACGTGTATCCGGGTGCGACAGGCACCTGGTGGTGAGCGCATCCAACCAAGTCCCGTCGACCACGGAGTCCAGGAGCGCCACATCGAGAGAGGCGCCCCTGTCTCCGGCCCTCGCAAGGGCTCCAAGGAATGGGGAGGCTGAGTCGAGGGGCGCGGGAGAGCACTTGCTGAAGGCAATGCGTCGCAGCGGGACTTGCCTGTCAATCGCCCTGGTCATGGCGGCCAGGAAGTCGCTTCTCTCAAAGTACTGGACGGCATGCATCCGCGATACCCCCAGCCCGATCTCAGGAGGCAGTGATCGAGAAAGCGCCCAGGATCGGTTGGAACCCGCGAATGAAGTCCTTCACCGGCACTTCCAACTCGAAACCCCGGCCGCCACCGATGAACAGCAGTTCAAGGGTTTGCGCCGAATCGTCGAGCAGGAGCGGGAAGTCTGGCTGCAGCGCGGGGCTCACGCCCATCGGCTCTAGCTTGCCACGGCCGGGCACTTCGGCAAGATTGGCCATGGAGACCTTTCTCACCTGTAGTCCCCGCGCCACCGCTTTGGAGTCGATCCGACACTCGATCGGTATACAGCACATCGAGTGAAGCTTGTCAGCCCGTACCAGAAGGCTCTTGTACATGGCGGTGATGGGAATGCCCAGGTGCCGAGCGACCTCGCTCGGCGACACGGTCTCGTGCGGATACTCATGAACGCGGTAACTGATACCTCGCTCGTCCAGTTCTCGGTAATGTGCCACCGCTTCTCCTTCAGACGGCTAGGGATTCGCCGACCGTGCGGCGAACCATTCGTTCGGACAGTCGATCACCATCGCCCTGGCCGCCAAGAACGCTATCTCCAATATGGCCGCATGGTCGGCTGAGCTCAAAGGGAGACGTTCCAGCACTCTGACCCCTTCGGCATGGTGCGCGGCCTCCACATTGCCCGAATGAACACTGAACCACCGCGCCTGCTCAGGCGACAAGCCATAGTACTGCACCAAGGACTGCGCAACCACGGCTTCAAATACTGGTGCCCCACCTTCTATGCCCAGCATCACCGCCGCCACTGCCTGGTGCCACGGAGCGTGTCCCACCAGGCATTCCACCCACCGCCAGAAGTAATGGTAGATCCGGGACTTAGGAACATATGAAGAGGCTTGCACGAACTTAGGATCAATACCGCGGCCCTGCAAAATGGGTTCATACATGGCCGGATGGTCTAATTCCTCGCGAGCGCTTTGCCGTAACTCGGCTGAGTCGACGCCGCTCGGCATGCGGTCCACGAGCGTCTGGGCAAGGCTAGGAAAGAGAAGAACCGCCCAGTAGGTGTCGGTGAGGTAGTCGTCGAGCTTCGCGCTGCTCATGGTTCCGTTCTTGAGGGCCACAACGTACGGCGCACGGTTGGCCTGGGCGGCTATAAGCGCCAGCTCGCGGTGAAACTCATGGCCGAGTTTACGGCCCATCACTCGGCCCCTTCAGCTCGACTTATGTCGATAACCAGCCACGTTTCTGACGTGCAGGTCCACTCGATGGTTTCTCCTGGGCCGAGATGAACAAGCTCCCCGGCCTTCACCACGTCGTCCAGAGCCCCCGCCCGGATGCGTATCTCCCCGTGCAGAGCCAGGAGGACACGTCCGTTCTTACCGCCGTGGTCGCTGCCCGATCCGGTGCGCTCCAGAACCCGTACCGAAACGTCGGGAAAGGCGTGGCCGATCCCCAGGTCGCGCATGATTTGGCTGCCACGAACCTCCGCGGGGAAGGAATATAGCGGCTTGGCCCACCAGTGACGCGTCACCATGACGTCCCTCCGCATACCCCGATGACTTGTCCCGTGACCGCTGAGACGTCGTCTTTCAGCAGGAAGGCCACGGTCTTTGCCACCTCCGCGGCCTCTACGCCTCTGCCGAGCGGGGAGTTCTGCTCATGCCAGCGGCGTAGTGCTGCTTTGTCGCGGGTCATGTCGGTTTCCACAAAACCCGGACAGACCAGGTTTACGTTTATCTCGTCAGGCCCGAGCTCCTGCGCGAGAGAACGTGTGAGACCCACAAGGCCGTGTTTCGCGGCGACGTAGCCGTGCGCCCTGGCGAACCCTCGGCGAGAGGCTACGGAACCGATGATGACGATCGAGCCGGCGCCGCGGCGCAGATATGGCATCGCATGCCTGACCGCATAGAACGCTCCGGTAAGGTTCACTGCCACTATGCGCTCCCAGAGGGCGTCGTCATAGTCGTCGAGATCTTCCATCCTGTCGTGCACACCCGCGCTGTAAACCAGGGCTCTTAGTCCACCCAGTTCATTAGCGAGTTCGTCGACGGCGTTCTTGAACTCAACAGGATGACGTACGTCCGCAGAGCGCCCGAACACCGGCGGCCCGAAGCCCGCGAGAGAGGCCACAGCCCGTTCATTGCCCTCACGCGCATATGAGATCACGCCGAGTGCCACACCTGCGGACGCGAGCTCCTCGGCCACCGCATAGCCGATGCCGCGGCTTCCGCCCACCACGAGAGCTGGCGAGCGGTCAGTGCTCCTGCGCATAGAGCCGCCAGCTCTCGAAAAGCGCACGATACTCCGTGAAAGCGAGGGTCACTATGCGCAGTGCCTCTACTCGTTGTGCGTCAGTAAGCTCCACTGAGGTCAGAATGGATAGATCCACAGTGTGCTGGACTTCGTCCGCATAGTGCACGGAACCGAAGTAGCTCAGTTCCTCGTCCATGCCGATCCTGAGTAGAAGGTCACGCGTGTGCCGCAGGAACACCTCGCCGGTCGCCTCGAATATCGATACGAGCAGCAGCTTCGTGGGGATTGGGGGATTATCCATCGCGTAACCGATCATTCGATAGATCGTACGCCGGGAGGGAAGCAGCTTCGGATCCCATAGCTCAACGGGGTGGAAGGGCTCGGCGGAGACCTTCCCTAGGTCCTGCAGGTACCATTTGTAGTGAGGTGCGTCCTCATCGACGTATGCGTTGATCGCCTGCTGGAGCGGATCGTCGCTGCCTCTGTCCTGTAGCAGCAACAGCAGGTCTCTGAATGACATCACATACGAGCACATCGCCCTGGCGAAGGCGAGCTTGCGGACGTCATCGGGGCTCGGCTCGCGGAGCCATCGAAAGAATTCCTGCTCAGCTAGAGCGGTTTTTTCGCTGTGCAGCTGTTCTATCACTGCTTTCATCGACTCAACTCTCTGCATGCCAATGGGGTGAATTGCCGAGTTCAGAAACGCTCTGAAAGTCAAGGACTTCGTCTGTTTCGTATACGGGCGGCCTATGTATGGCAAAGGAGATCCACGGACTATCGCTCGTGGTGATCCATTTATGCGGAGTATTCGGCGGGATGAGAACGACATCTCCGGGCGCAACCGAAATATTCGTCCCGTTCACGATCCCCATCGCGGTGCCGGATAGAGAGATGATGAGGACGTGAGCGTTGGGATGACGGTGATAGGGTGCTTTTGCACCTTTGGGAAAGGGGACAATGACGCTGCCATGACCTGGCAGGAAACCATCGGGAAGCGGTATCCAGAACTCCCAACCCAAGGGGTTGTAACGTTCCTGATCACTACCTCTAATGATCGCCACCATGATTATCTCGTCAGCGCTCGATGAGCTCTATGCAGGGGCAGGGGTAGCCGTAGTATGCACCTGAAAGACCATGAGCGCCAGGCCACGGCTCATATACTCCACAACGGAGGCTTTTCCATCTTGATAGCCCTGGTCGCGGCGGGTGGGCGGGTGCAGTGGCGGATGGAAGGACGCTCCCGGTAAGACAGCAGGTTGACCAAGATCCGATGCCCCACCGAGAGCCTCGTTGCTCTCTTACCGTGCTGCCATCCCGCTGTCCAACCCCCCGCTGGCGCGCCTGGCCGAGCTCATCCCCGCGCACCGTGCCGAGCGCCGCAGCCGGTGGTGGCGGTTAGAGCCGGCCCAGCAGGCGCTGCTGGTCTTGGCCCATCTGCGCAACGGCGACAGCTACGCGCGCCTGGCCGCCGGCTTCGCTATCGGCACCAGCACGGCCTGGCGCTACGTCCGCGAGAGCATCAACCTGGTGGCCGCTCTCGCCGAGGATGTGCACGCTGCCGTCGCCCGCGCCTCCCGGCTGGCCTACGCCAACCTGGACGGCACGCTGATCCCATCGATCGCGTCGCCGGCGAGCGGCCGTACCACAGCGGCAAACACCGGCACCACGGGATGAATGTCCAGGTCCTGGCCGACCCGGTAGGTCGGCTGGTGTGGGCCTCGCCCGGGCTGCCCGGCGCCACCCACAATGTGACCCTGGCCCGGACCGTCGGCCTGATCGACGCCCTAACCAGCGTCGGCGTAACGACCTTTGCGGATAAGGGTTATCAGGGCGCGGCGGTACGATCCGCACGCCGTTCAGGCGCCACCGCCCCTGGCTTGTCGCGCGGGCAAAAGGACGTCAACCGCTCCCATGCCCGCATCCGGGCTATCGGCGAACGCGCCGTCGCGACGCTGAAGACCTGGAAAGTGCCGGCCCGACTGCCTTGCTTGCCCACGCCGCGCGACCGCGGTCGTCCAGGCCATCCTCGTTCTGCAACTCGTCGAAGATGGCCATCACTCACGATGAAAGGTTCACGGTATTGCATTCAGAGATCTTGGGTCTCGGGTCGTCACGTCGACGGTGGCTGACCAGGGCGCGGGTTGGTGGAGGCAGCGGAAGCCTGGCCAGGCCGGGACGTGCTCGATGGCGTTGGCGGCTGGAAATGAACAGGCGGGCCAGGACGCGGCAGATCTCGGCGAGTGAGGGCTGAGGAGGCGATATGGGGCGCCCCCACACGGCGGGCTGGCGTTAGTTGTCGCGCCTTTTCCCTGGTCATCGAGTACCTCGCTGTCTGTAGGCGAGGCCGCTTTAGTGGCAGCGTGGAATACCAGGACGAGCATGCCGGTGGTGACGTGCCGATGCCAGGGCGTCCAATCGCTCACCTGGTACTGCGTCAGGCCGAGCGGGTCTTTGCTCGGGGCATCTCTCCTCCACCGCCCAGTGGATCCCGGCGATGTTCACCAGGTCATCAACGGTGTCGGGCCGGAGGCGTAGCAGCGGTAGGAGGCCAGCTCGCCGGTGGTCAGGTTGCGGTTCAGCAGCCATCGATAGCCGGGGCGGTCGGTGGGCGCGAGCCGTTGTGGAGCCCACGCTGACCAGGTCGAGGTCGGCCTGCCCGCGGGCGGTAGCCTCACCGATCATGGCCTCCATCAGGTTCTGCGAGACGCCCGTGCCCGCTCACGAACGGAAGCGGTCGTAGACCGTGGACCATGAGCCGTACTCGACGGGCAGGTCCCGACACGGGCCGCCGACGCGGAAACGCCACATCACGGCGTTGAACTGCCACCGCGGATCCGGGATCGGGCCCCGGCTCACCCAGCGCATATACGGCTCTGCCAATGCCCACTCATCATCGGGGAGGTCACCACACTCCATATGCCTTCGCCTATCAGGCCGGACAGCGCCGCACAACCTCGTGATCTGAACCTAGAGCAGGCTCCAGCTTAGGAGCATCGTCGCCAGCATGTCGATAGTCGGACGCTTCAAAGGGATCTGAAAGTGAACAGTCGTGCTGCCGCACCACTTCCCCGGCCTGGCCAGATTGCGCGCCAGGTCGGATATGGTTTGATACCGAATGACGCGGTGGCTTTCGCCATCGAGCTGGGGATATGCACGGGATGATCTTGCGGTGTCCAGCGGCCGCGAAGGCTGTTTGCCCAGCTCATGCCACCCATGACGGCGGATTGACCTCCACTCTCCTAAAGAGGGTGCTGCGGACGTCCGTTCTGCCCAAGTTGTCAAACTGTGGCTTTCGATCGCGGTGGGAAGGCGACGTGTTCGTCGTAGGTCACCCTCTTTTATGAGCAGTGGTGCAGGCGGCCGAGATCCAGTTGGAAGTGTTGCGGAGCGCGCTGGAGTGGCGATCGCCTTCGTCGCGTCGCCGGTCGTAGCGGACCCGGGGCCAAGGTGCATGCGGGGAGGCGGAGGCTGCACCGTAGCTGGCGGCGGCGAGGCGCTGGTTCTTTACCTTCCCTACAAGGACGTCATCCGCGGGTTCGTCTACGACGTGGAGATCGGCCGGCTCGATGAGATCAATGTACGGGGATGAACGCGCATGGCACTCGGCCCCGGGCGTCGGCCGGGGTCGTGGGGATCTCTTCGGGTGGTGGCGGTGTGTCAGGCGCCAGGGTTGTGGCGGGCGATGGAGGCGTTGAGCGCGGTGGCGAAGGCCGTCCAGGCCGCGTACGGCATCAATAGCGCCCCTGCTGTCCGGTCGGCGCGCGCCGCCTGCCGTACCAGAGCCACGTTCACGGCGTTGAGCACCACGATCTCTGCCAGCGCCAGACGTGGTGAGCGGGCGCGGAAGAACAGCGCGGGCCAGGCGGCGTTGAGCAGCAGGTCGGCGGCCAGCGTCCGGCGTAGCGCCGCCTGACCGTTGCCCGCCTGGGACAGCGCTCTGGCGCTGCCGTAGGCGATCAGCGCGTACAGCGGCGTCCACACCAGCGGGAACGCGCGGGCCGGCGGCTGCCAGGAGGGTTTGCGCAGCCGCTGGTACCAGGCAGACTTCGGAGTGGTTGCCAGGCTGCCGATGGCGGCGGCGGCCCCGGTGGCCAGGGCAGTGGAAAGCAACGTCTTCTTCCTCATGACACCTGCCCCTGCCCTCACGGGTTCCTCCCACGCGGTCAGCGTAGGACTTCAACCTGCTCACCCAGCTCGCCGATCGTCGGCAACGCCGGGTTCTTCTTTCATGGAGACCGTGTACGCGCCCGGCGGTGCTGAACAGCACGTCCCGCACCAAGCTGCCGCTCGTCGCCTACGACTGGCGCAGGTAGACCCACCGGCCGTGCAACGCGTAAGCGTGGCGCCGACCTCGTCACCGTTCTCCAGGTGATGAGGTCGGCGC